>NZ_JBFPFX010000006.1:0-232278 GCF_047978245.1 Pseudomonas sp. LFS044 | reverse complement strand
GGTTTGGCGTACACAGTTCAATGTGGGAGCCGGCTTGCCGGCGATGAGGCCGGAGCAGGCAACAAAAAAGCGCCCCGAGAGGCGCTTTATTGATACCGGCAGCGATTACTGCACGGTCGGCGCTTCGCCGGCTTCCTGCATGCGCTGCATTTCTTGCGCGTACAGGGCGTCGAAGTTGACCGGCGACAGCATCAGGGCCGGGAACGAACCACGGGTCACCAGGCTGTCCAAGGTCTCGCGAGCGTACGGGAACAGGATGTTCGGGCAGAACGCACCCAAGGTGTGGCTCATCGAAGCCGCGTCGAGGTTCTTGATCAGGAAGATACCGGCCTGCTGAACTTCGGCGATGAACGCCACTTCGTCACCGTTCTTGACGGTCACCGACAGGGTCAGCACCACTTCATGGAAGTCGCCTTCCAGGGCTTTCTGCTTGGTGTTCAGGTCCAGGCCAACGCTCGGCTCCCAGGTCTGACGGAAGATCTGCGGGCTTTTAGGGGCCTCGAACGACAGGTCGCGCACGTAGATGCGCTGCATGGAGAACTGAGGGCTGTTGTCTTCAGCGGCTGCGCCGTTGGTCTGTTGGTCTGTCATGGCAGGTCCTTATCCTAATGTTTTTGAATGCAGTGCAAATCAGGCCGCCAGCAGCGCGTCGAGCTTGCCGGCGCGCTCCAGGGCGTAGAGGTCATCGCATCCACCGACATGGGTGCTGCCGATCCAGATCTGCGGAACCGACGTACGGCCGGCCTTCTGGCTCATCTCGGCGCGCAACTGCGGTTTGCCGTCGACCTTGATTTCTTCGAAGGCCACGCCCTTGCTCTCGAGCAGGTACTTGGCGCGCATGCAGTAGGGGCAGTAGTCGCTGGAATAGACGATGACAGGCTTCATATCACTTCACCAGGGGCAGGTTATCGGCTTTCCAGCTGGAAACGCCACCGCTCAGCTTGGCGGCGGTGTAGCCAGCCTTGAGCAGCTCGCGGCACAGGGTGCCGGACTGCTGGCCCATTGCGTCGACGACGATCAGGGTCTTTTCCTTGTGCTTGTCCAGCTCGCTCATGCGGGCTACCAGCTTGTCTTGAGGAATGTTGATCGCACCGACAATGTGGCCGGCGGAGTATTCCTTGGGCGTGCGTATGTCGACGACTAGGCCCTTGTCGGCGTTGACCAGGGCGGTCAACTGGCCATTGCTCAGGCTCTGGCCGCCGCGGCGGATTTCATTGAGAAGCAGCAGGACCAGCAGAACAACGAAGATCGCAACCAGGATGTAGTGATCTGTCGCGAATTGAATCAGGTGAGCAACCATCAGCGGTGTTCCAGGCGATTGAAAATGCCGGCCAGTATACACAGCCCCCCAGTGCCACCAAAGCCCGACGGGCGGGCCGGAAAGCTACCTTCATGTTGCCGCGAGGGCCGCGCTGGTCAGGGAACAGGACGAATATTCGCCGCGGATGGCGCATTTGCCCTAAAATGCGTGTCTTTATCATCTTTGAACAACCGTGAGTTTGATTGATGACGAGCACGCCCAAACCCCTGGTCCTGATCATCCTGGATGGATTCGGCCACAGCGAAAGCCCCGAATACAACGCCATCTATGCCGCCAACACACCGGTCTATGATCGCCTGCGCGCTACCCAGCCACATGGCTTGATCTCTGGCTCAGGGATGGATGTCGGCCTGCCGGACGGGCAGATGGGCAACTCCGAGGTCGGTCACATGAACCTGGGGGCGGGCCGTGTCGTCTACCAGGACTTCACACGCGTCACCAAGGCCATCCGCGATGGCGACTTCTTCAGCAACCCGGTGCTGACCGGCGCAGTGGACAAGGCCGCCGGTGCCGGGAAGGCCGTGCACATCCTCGGCCTGCTGTCCGATGGCGGCGTGCACAGCCACCAGGACCACCTGGTTGCAATGGCCGAACTGGCTGCGCAGCGCGGTGCAGAAAAGATCTACCTGCACGCCTTCCTTGACGGCCGCGATACCCCGCCACGCAGCGCACAGTCGTCCATCGAACTGATCGACGCCACCTTCGCCAAGCTGGGCAAGGGCCGCATCGCCAGCCTTATCGGCCGCTACTTCGCCATGGACCGCGACAACCGTTGGGACCGTGTCAGCGCCGCCTACAACCTGATCGTCGACAGCGCCGCCGAGTACACCGCCGACACCGCCCAGGCCGGCCTGGAAGCGGCCTACGCCCGTGACGAAAGCGACGAGTTCGTCAAAGCCACGCGCATTGGCGAGGCCGTAAAGGTCGAAGACGGCGACGCGGTGATCTTCATGAACTTCCGCGCCGACCGTGCCCGCGAACTGTCGCGTGCATTCGTGGAGCCGGACTTCAACGAATTCCCCCGGGCGCGGCTGCCGAAGATGGCCGCCTATATCGGCCTGACCCAATACTCGGCGAAAATCCCGGCACCAGCAGCCTTCGCGCCTTCCAGCCTGGACAACGTGTTGGGCGAGTACCTGTCCAAGAACGGCAAGACCCAGCTGCGCATCGCCGAGACCGAGAAGTACGCGCACGTCACGTTCTTCTTCTCCGGAGGCCGCGAGGAGCCGTTCGAAGGCGAAGAGCGCATTCTGATCCCGTCGCCTAAGGTCGCCACCTATGACCTGCAACCGGAAATGAATGCACCCGAGGTTACCGACCGTATCGTCGAGGCCATCGAGCAGCAGCGCTACGACGTGATCATCGTCAACTACGCCAACGGCGACATGGTCGGCCACACCGGCGTGTTCGAAGCGGCGGTGAAAGCGGTCGAAGCGCTGGATACCTGTGTCGGGCGCATTGTCGAAGCGCTGGAGAAGGTAGACGGCGAAGCGCTGATCACCGCCGACCACGGCAACGTCGAGCAGATGGAAGACGCCTGCACCGGCCAGGCGCACACCGCTCACACCACCGAGCCCGTGCCGTTCATCTATGTGGGCAAGCGCCCGGTCAAGGTCCGCGAGGGCGGCGTGCTGGCCGACGTGGCACCGACCATGCTCAAGCTGCTGGGGCTGGAAAAGCCTGCCGAAATGACGGGTACTTCGATTCTGGTAGACGCCTGAAACCAGGGGCCGCTTTGCGGCCCTTTCGCCGGCAAGCCGGCTCCCACAGGGGCTAGCGCAGCTTTTTTGGGGCAACCGTCTGACATTTCTAGAAGTTGACGCAACTTCTGTGGGAGCGGGCTTGCCCCGCGAATGGGCCGCGAAGCGGCCCCAATTGCACATGAATTCCGGACCAACGCCCCTCTGCACCCGCAGCGAGGCGTTTTTTTTGCAGGCACAGGCGGGCATACTAGGCCAGTCTCCATCCTTGGTACGCCCAACCTCATGCTTCGCGCCCTGATCCTCCTAGCCCTGTCTTGCCTGCTCAGCCCGGCTTTCGCCGACGAGCGCGTGCAGACCCAGCAACAACTGGACGCCACCCGCCAGGACATCGCCGAGCTCAAGAAGAAGCTGGGCAAGCTCCAGGAAGAAAAGGCCGGCGTGCAGAAAGACCTCAAAGCCACCGAGACCGACATCGGCAACCTCGAAAAGCAGGTGGAGGCCCTGCAACAAGAACTAAAAAAGACCGAGGGCGATCTGGAGCGCCTTGATACCGAGAAAAAAAAACTCCAGAGCTCCCGCGTTGAACAACAGCGCCTGATCGCCATCCAGGCGCGGTCGGCCTACCAGAACAACGGTCGCGAGGAATACCTCAAGCTGCTGCTCAATCAGCAGAACCCCGAGAAATTTGCCCGCACGCTGAGTTACTACGACTACCTGAGCAAGGCCCGCATGGAGCAACTGCGCGCCTTCAACGAGACCTTGCGCCAGCTGGCCAATGTCGAACAGGACATCTCCCGCCAGCAGGAACAGTTGCTGGCCCAGCGCGCCGACCTCGACAGCCGCCGCCAGGCCCTCGAAGCCGAGCGCGGCAAGCGCCAGCAGGTGCTGGCCAAGCTCAACACCGACATGAAAGACCGCGACCAAAAGCTGCAGGCCCGCGAGCAGGACCAGGCAGACCTGGCCAAGGTGCTCAAGACCATCGAGGAAACCCTGGCCCGCCAGGCCCGCGAAGCCGAGGAAGCGCGCCAGAAGGCCCTGCTCGCCCAGCAGGAGGCCGAGAAGCGCCGCCAGCAGGAAGCCCTGGCCAAACGTGAAGCAATCACCGAGCCGCCGAAAAAGGCCCGCACCACCCTTGGCCCGCTGGTTTCCAGCGACAGCGCGAGCTATGGCGGTGCATTTTCTGCCGCACGGGGAAAACTTCCTTGGCCCGTCAATGGTCGATTGCTGGCACGCTTCGGCGATGCCCGTGGCAGCGATGCCCGCGCCAAGTGGGACGGGGTGATGATCAGCGCCAACCCCGGCACCCAGGTACGCGCCGTACACGGCGGGCGCGTGGTGTTCGCCGACTGGTTGCGCGGTGCTGGACTTCTGGTCATTCTCGACCATGGTAATGGTTACCTGAGCCTCTACGGCCACAACCAGAGCCTGCTCAAGAGCGCCGGGGACATCGTCAAGGCCGGCGAGGCCATTTCCACCGTTGGCGACAGCGGCGGCCAGGATGCCGCAGGTTTGTATTTCGCCATCCGCCAGCAGGGCCGGCCTACCGACCCGTCGCAGTGGTGCCGAGGTTAGTTCACTTTTTACGGCGTAGCGCCCGGCGCTGCACCGATGCTCCCCCGGGAGCGCCTACAGGATCAGGAGTTCGTTCGACATGCTGCACTCGCCTCGTCTCACCCAGCTGGCCCTGACCATCGCCCTGGCGGTCGGCGCGCCCTTGGCCCTCGCTGCCGAACCGGCGCCCGCCAAGGCCGCCAAGCCAGCCGCGGTGCCGGCCACCGAGGTGACCGCCAAGGCGCCGCTGCCGCTCGAAGAGCTGCGCACCTTCGCCGAGGTGATGGACCGCATCAAGGCGGCCTATGTCGAACCGGTTGACGACAAGACCCTGCTCGAAAACGCCATCAAAGGCATGCTCAGCAACCTGGACCCGCACTCGGCCTACCTTGGCCCCGAGGACTTCCAGGAGCTGCAGGAAAGCACCAGCGGCGAATTCGGCGGCCTGGGCATCGAAGTGGGCCAGGAAGACGGCTTCATCAAGGTGGTCTCGCCCATTGACGACACCCCGGCCTCGCGTGCCGGCGTGCAGGCAGGCGACCTCATCGTGAAGATCAACGGCGCCCCTACTCGTGGTCAGACCATGACCGAAGCCGTGGACAAGATGCGCGGCAAGATCGGCGAAAAAATCACCCTGACCCTGGTGCGTGACGGCGGCAACCCGTTCGACGTGACCCTTGCCCGTGCGGTAATCCAGGTCAAGAGCGTGAAGAGCCAGCTGCTGGAAAACGACTACGGCTACATCCGCATCACCCAGTTCCAGGTGAAAACCGGCGAAGAAGTGGGCAAGGCCCTGGCCAAGTTGCGCAAGGACAACGGCAAAAAACTGCGCGGCGTGGTCCTGGACCTGCGCAACAACCCCGGCGGCGTGCTGCAGTCGGCGGTGGAAGTGGCCGACCACTTCCTGACCAAAGGCCTGATCGTCTACACCAAGGGCCGTATCGCCAACTCCGAGCTGCGCTTCTCGGCCGACCCGGCCGACGCCAGCGAAGGCGTGCCACTGGTGGTGCTGATCAACGGTGGCAGTGCTTCGGCTTCGGAAATCGTCGCCGGCGCCCTGCAGGACCAGAAACGCGCCGTGCTGATGGGCACCGACAGCTTCGGCAAAGGCTCGGTGCAGACCGTGCTGCCACTGGCCAACGACCGCGCCCTGAAGCTCACCACCGCGCTGTATTACACCCCCAACGGCCGTTCGATCCAGGCCCAGGGCATCGTGCCGGACATCGAAGTGCGCCCGGCCAAACTCACGGCCGAAATTGACACCGACAACTTCAAGGAAGCCGACCTGCAGGGCCACCTGGGCAACGGCAACGGCGGCGCCGACCGCCCGACCGGCAGCAGCAAGCGCAAGGAACGCCCACAGGACGATGACTTCCAGCTGAGCCAGGCCCTGAGCCTGCTCAAGGGCTTGAACATCACCTCGGGCAAATGACCCACCCCATGCGTTATCTGCTGTGCCTGCTGGTCTGCCTGTTGGCCGGTGCTGCCCAAGCGGCGCCGGCCAACAAGGCCTACATGAGCATCATCATCGACGACCTGGGCCAGAGCAGCGAGCGTGACACCCGCACCCTCGCCTTGCCCGGCCCGGTGACGATGGCGGTCATGCCCGACACGCCGCACGCCACTGCTTTCGCGCGCCAGGCGCACAAGGCCGGCAAGACGGTGATCCTGCACATGCCCATGGACCCGGCCACCGGCCCGTATGCCTGGCACCCGGAGGTTGCGCTGACGGAGCTGGCCAGGCGGCTCGACGCTGCGCTGGCCAAGGTGCCCTACGCCGCCGGCATCAACAACCACATGGGCAGCCGCATGACCGCGCAACGCCAGCCCATGGCCTGGCTGATGGGCGAGCTGCAGCAACGTCATCTGTTCTTTGTCGACAGCCGTACCAGTGCGGCCACGGTCGCCGCAGCCGAGGCCCAACGCATCGGCCTGGCGAATGTATCGCGCGATGTGTTTCTCGACGATGTGCGTACCACCGAGGCCATCACCGCTCAGTTACAGGAAGGCGTGGCACTGGCTCGACGGCAGGGTTCGGCCGTGCTGATCGGCCATCCTTATCCACAGACGCTGGCCGTGCTGGAACGGGAAATGCCCCGCCTGCGAAGCCAGGGCATTGAGTTGATCACGCTGCAGCAGATGATCGGCGAGCGTTCCAATCAAGCCATGCCGGCCCATGGCCGGCATGGCCGCTACAGCAATCGCTGACGGATCAGCTCAGTTCAATGACGCCTTCGATGTCGCGCAAGCGCAATTCGGCACGGTAGATATCCAGTAACTCCCGGCCCGAAGTGGCAGCGCGCATTTGCGCCTGTCGCCCTAGTTTGCGCTGCGACCAGAGCTTCAGATGCCCCCGGCTGAACTCGCTGACAGGTGTTGTGGCAGCCGGATAGTGGAAATGCACCTCCCACAATCCCTCGCCGGTTGCCTGGCCCTCACGCGGCAGCCGCCGCACTTCGTAGATATCGAGGTAGTCGCCCCCGGCCAGTGCCTTGCGCGGACCAGCCCGGTGAATGCTCACTTTGTTCTCCTTGACCAGATAGCGCAGGCTGTTGGCATTGGGGCGGTTGGTCGACAGGTAGAGACTGGTCAGCAAGTCACGCTCGACTGCTTGCAGGTGAGAGATGGCATGTTGTAGATCATCGAGCAACTCCTTGTCCGAACCCGCTGCCTTGAGCGTCGCCTTGACCTGCTCAAGTTTCTGGACATGCCCGTCGATGACCGTCGACAGGTTGAGTGGCTCGTTGTCCTTGACATAACTGCGGGCCAGCGAGATCACCGAATCCGCCTGGGTAATCAAGGCGCGGGCACGGGCGGGACTGACCGCTGGCTCTCGGGGCGACGAGGGTGAGCCGGCCTGTTCAGCGGCCCGTGTAGCGTCCTCTACCCATTCCTGGCCTTGCTGACGAAACGTCTTGAGCACATGCTGGGTGCGAAAGTCCCGCTGCTGCACGACAGCAACACCGTCGACATCGACTTCTTCCGCCAACACGCTGCGCCCCCTGCTGGTGCGCACCAGATGCCGCCGCCCGCCCCTGGGCGCAAAGACCGAAGGTTTGGAAAGCTGCGGGGCCTCCAGCTCTTTCTCCCTCACCAGCTGTGCCAAGTCTTTTTCTGCGGCGTTCTTCAGCTCGGCGAGCACCTTTTGATACGCCTGCAATTGCTCGACGCGTACGGCCGCCCCACCCACGCTACGCAGGTAGCTGGCCATGGTGAAGGCTTCTTCGTACGCTTCCAGAACTCCGGTCAGTACTTCCATCCGCTGTGGAAGTGTCAGAGAGCTGCCGTGGAGGTCGCCATGGGCGTTGCCTGCGCTTCTCAGGCCGTCGCCGACCAGATAATCATGATAATCACGCAACACGCTCTCATCGACATCGGCAAGCCGGTCCAGGCAGAGTTCGCCGAGGTCCTGGAGCAGCCGGAACTCGAGGTCGATCGCTGACAACCGCCGCTTGGCGATGATCTCCTTGAGTTCGATGTCCTTGTTGATACGCGCGCCGGTCTGCTCGCTCTTGAATTGAATCGAATCATCCTTGAGGGTTTGCTCTACCAACCGATCCAGGACCTGGGACATCTCGACGAGGTCGGTTTCCCACTTGACCACCGTCTCCAGCGTGCTGCGAAACTGCTTGTACCGGCTTGTTTCGGTCTCGCCCTCAGGGTGCACGCTGATGTGCTCGCCCAGGTCATCGAGCCCTTCGTTGTTGATGACGCTCGCCAACTCGTTGTAAAACGCGGAGACGCTATCGATCAGGTATTGGCGAATAGTGCTGCGTTGTTCCACCATGACAGTGACAAAGTGCTTATCCTCCAACCGCATTCCGTAGAGCTTGGCCATGACATTGTCGTGCGCCAGGTCGGTGTCGATCACGTCCTTGAGCTCATAAATAACTTTGAGGCGGATCTGCTTTGTCAGCCGTCGGGTCAGGTCGAGTTCCCGCCGTGTCAATTCGTCAGGTGCTTCGCTCGCCTCAAGCTCCTTGATCCGGTTGTCCTTCTCCTTCAACAACTCGCGGTGCTTGTTAAGCAACTCGGCCTTGGTATTGTGCTGCCTGGCGCACTGTACTTCCTCGGCGCGCAATGCCTCCAGCCGCTGCTCGTTCTGCGCCCTCAGCAACTCACGCCGGGTCTTGGGCATACCGGCCCGCAAACGCAAGGCGGCATCGACGCGCCACTGACCATGCTCGAACGCAAGCCATGGCCCGCTGTGCCCCTCGCCCCCCACCACACGAACACCGTCGGTGCCCGCCGTTACCTCGTAAATATCCCCGGCCAGCCCCACGTAGTAGCGCCCAGCTATTTCATACAGCCCTCGGTGCGGCCCTGCTTGAAGCGGCTGAAGACCGTTTAACGAGGCCGGCGAGCGCAAGTCGCTCAGCGCCTTGCGTTGCTCTGGTTCAAGCATGTTGAAGCCCTGCAGGCCACGCCAGCTGAAATCCAGCTGTGTGCGCACCTGCGAGCCCAGCGCCCCTGGCAGGCCGACCTTGCCCTGCACGGCCTGCGCTGCGGAAAGGTCTTTGAGCGCCCGGGCCGCGGGCAGCCCAACCCGCTGCGGGCGTACGACGGCAAGCGGCTTAGCGGGGCTGATGGGGGTGGGCAGCCGCAGGTGCATGAGCGCCATCGAGGCGTTCAACAGCAGGTCGACGACTGCAGCCGAACGCTCGAAATCAGTACCACTGCGCAGCGCCGGTAGATCGTCCTTGAGCCCCTTGAACGCCAGCACCAGCCACGCCACCGTAGCCACCGGGCCGCGCAGCAACACGGTTGCCACATTGAACAGCAACCAGGCACCTTCGAGCAGGATCGCCCAGCGGCTCTGAGCATTGGAGATCGTCTGCCGGTCAGCCAACTCCATCAGCAGGTCCCGATTGGCCTTGAATAGATAGGCATCGACATCCACCCGCCAGAACTGGGCCTTGAAGCGAGGCGGCTGTACCGGTTCCGGCAACACGGACGTGTCGATGATCGGACGCTGCAGGTGGGGCTCGATAAAACCGCCGTTGTCGTACACGGCCCGTGCGCGGTCGGGTAACCAGGCCAGAATACTGTCCTGCAACATGCCCGGCGTGCGGATGGCCTCCATCATCTGCGTCAGGCTGGCGAATTCACTGAGCGCCGCTTTGCCATAGAGCGGGCGGTAAAGCAGCACGGTAGAAGGCGCAGTGCAAAACAGGACGTACATGCCCGTTACCTGATCCGCTTGGCTAGCGCCTGGCTCGCGACTGAACGCCAGGGGCATCAGCACGCTGGCAGGCAGGTTGGGATCCAGCAACCCACGACAGTAGTCGGTGACGCACTGCAGCGCGGCGTCACTCAAGGTACCGGCCAGGCTCGCCGATAGCGCACTGAACAATAGCGAGCAGCGCCACTCACGCGCAAAATGCCGGACGCGCAGCGGACGGCGCTCGGCGTCATCCAGTTGCCGGGCCACATACATGGGGTAGTGCGCGCCGATATCCACCCGCTCGACCAGTGACTTTACATAGGCCGGCGTCATCCAGTCCATGATCAGCTGGCCACGGCGATGTTCTATGGAGTGCAAGGTCGCACCCTGCAGCGAGACCAGGTTGCCGATGGCGAACTCGGTCAGGCTGATATAGCGAGGTGGGTCCACCAGGCCACCGCCCACGCTGGCACCGGCGCCCCCTGGGTTGCCCCGGGCGACGATGAGCTTCAGTTTCAGGTCGTCGGAGAAGTAATTGGCATCGTCGGGGAAGTCCAGCAGCATTTGCGCACGCAGCTCCCGACTGGCGTAGCTGTGCAGATCGAGAATGCCGTCCAATGCTCCGCGGCCCCCCGACTGTGCCTGGGCCAGCGCCAATTCGAACATTCCGGCCTGGTAGGCAAAGCTGTGCGCCGGCCCTGCCCCAGTAAGCCCAGGTGGCAAATCGAACCCGACGTCGTCGATCGCTTGATAGCCTTCGATGAACCATTGTGCGGGCTCGACCGTGGCAGCGTAGGCCTGCTCCATGGCCGCCACGTCTGCGAAGGTCACGTAGCGCAGGCGGCGGGCAGAATCGAACATGTTTTCCAGCAGCAACGTACATTGCTGTGCAAAACAGTCTCCCTCCAGCGCATAGCGGCTCCAATCCATCGTGTCAAAATCGTATTGCTGCGCCAATGACTTGCAGAGTCCTGTAGCGAAGTCATCCAGTGACGTGAATGCCTGGATGACACTGGAGGGTGAGCACCAGAGAATGGCTTTGCCTTCATCCAGCTCGCCCTCGACCAACAGCTCTGGCAGCAATAGCGAGAATGACTGGCGGCCATAGCTGAGACGAACCTCCACCGCAGCGACCGATGGCTGTTGCGCGCCGCCGCTCAGCAAGCCAAGCAGACAACCCTGTTGCAGCCTGTCCAGCGCTTGAAGCGGCAAGTTGTGGAGCAACGCCGAGCGAATCAGCTGGCTCAGCCAGCGTTCACGCGGCACGCCGAGGCTGCCCGGCTGGGTCCAGTAGTCGACTTGTGCCTGGCAAAAGTACTCCGGCAATGCCAATAACAACGCCTCGAGCGCCGGCAGGGTCGCCGTGAGGCTCAGCGCGGTGAACGGCATGGCCTGGCCATCAGCGCCACGCAGGGTATACGGCGCCTGGACGCTGAGCTGGAACTCACCCTGCGGCGGGGCCAGTGAGGCCAGGGTCCGCCCTTGCTGCATCACCTCCATCACGCAGTCGAGGAGAGGCCTGGGCGTCCAGCTGAGGTAGGGGACCGGCATCGAAGCGTTGTCATTGGGGACCTGCAGCAACAGTGATGCCGCTGAGGGCAGGTCAGCGCTGGCGAGGAGCGGCAAATGCTCGGTTAGCGTGACCAGCAGTTGTCTATCGGCCACCTGACGAAGCGTGGGGCGGTTGGCGAACTCGATGCGCACGGCCGCGTGGTAGCCGGTCGAGGGGGGCAGAGGTGTAGGCATGGGCAAGCTCCTTGGACGAGGTGATCCATGAGGATGAGCAGGTGCCTGCCGGGGCTGGGGGTATCTAAATCAGTGCGCAATAAAAAGCCCCGCTGTGGGGGCATAATGCTGTGCACTCAAGAATGCCGGGGCCGCTCTGCGACCCCAGTACGCCGGTCAGCTATACACACGCCCCAGCACCTGGCGATGGCTCTCGAACTGGTCGAGCACATCACGCACGATCTGCTCCGGGGCAAAGCCCATCAGGTCGTACTCCTGACTGCCGTCGTGCAGGTAGACCTCGGCGCGGTAGAAGCGCTGGCGTAGCTCAGGCTCACCGTCGACCGGCGCTTCGCTGGGCGCGGCCGTGTAGCCGTCAAGGCTCACTTCGTAGACGAACGGGTTGCCCTCTTCCATCATCACCCGCAAGCCCATCAGGTTGCGCGATTGGCCAAAGCGGGTTTCCACTTCGAAGCCCAAGCCCTGCAGCTGTGCAGCGGCTTCTTTCAACGCCGGGCTGACGTGCTTGTCCATGAAGCGCTGCACCACGGCCTGGGTGGGCTGCAGGTCCAGCTGGCTCAGGCGCTCGCTGAAGCCGCGGCGGCCACGGGCGGCCAGCTCGGCGCGCTCCTGCTCGACCGCCACATCCTGCTTCATGGCCTTGTACAACCCGAACATGAACAACACCAGCACCACCGAGAACGGCAGGCCGGCCAGTACCACCATGGTCTGCATGGCTTCGAAGTTACCGGCGAACAGCAGGCCGATGGTAACCAGGGTGATGATCACCGACCAGAACACCACCATCCAGTGCGGCGCGTCTTCGTCCACCTTGCCGCCTTTGCACGACAGGTTGGCCATCATTACCGCACCGGAGTCGGCCGGGGTAAGGAACAGCACGAAGCCGACGAACACCGCCACACCGATCACGATCTTGGCAGCCGGGAAGTATTCCAGCAGTTGGTAGATCGACATCGAAGGCTGTTCGAGGGCGGTCTTGCCCAGCTCCACAGCGCCCTGGTTGATCACCAGGTCCAGCGCGGTGTTGCCGAAGATCGACAGCCAGGCCAGGGTGAAGCCCAGCGGGATCAGCAGCACGCCCATGACCAGCTGGCGCACGGTGCGGCCCTTGGAGATACGCGCGATGAACATACCGACGAACGGGCCCCAGGAGATCCACCAGGCCCAGTAGAACACGGTCCACAGGCCAAGCCAGCGCTCGGACTTGCCGGCTTCGCCTTCGTAGACGTACAGGTCAAAGGTCTTCAGCACGATGCCATTGAGGTAGTCGCCGACGTTCTGCACCAGGCCGTTGAGCAAGTGCAGGGTTTCGCCGCCCAGCAGCACGAAGATCAGCAGGCCGCTGAACAGCATGATGTTCAGGTTGGACAGGCGGCGAATGCCGTTCTCCACGCCCGACACCGCAGCCACCGTCGCCACACCGGCCATGACCAGGATCACTACCAGCAGGTTGGTTTTGCTGTGGTCCATGCCGAACAGGTATTCCAGGCCCGAAGACACCTGCATCGAGCCGATACCCAGGTTGGTTACCAGGCCCAGCAGGGTAACGAACATGCCGAAGATGTCCACCGCGTTGCCGGCAGCACCCTTGACCCAGCGCTCACCCACCAGCGGGTACAGCGCCGAGCGCAGTGCCAGCGGCTGATTGTGGCGGTAGGCGAAGTAACCCACGGCCAGGCCGACCAGGGCGTAGATCGCCCAGCCGTGCAGGCCCCAGTGCAGGAAGGTCAGCTGCAGGCCCTGGCGCGCGGCCTCGAGGCTGGCTGGCGTGCCTTCAGGTGGGTTGAAGTAGTGGTCCAGCGGCTCGGAGGCGCCGAAGTACAGCAGCGAGATACCGATACCAGAGGAGAACAACATGCCCGCCCAGGCCCCGTAGCTGAAGTCGGGCTGGTCGTCCTTGCCGCCAAGCTTGAGCTTGCCGTAATCGGAGAACGCCAGGAAAACCACAAACAGCAGGTAGCCGCAGATCACCAGCATGTAGTACCAGCCGAAGGTGCGCGTCAGCCACTTCTGGGCTACGCCCAGCACTTGGCCGGCAGTATCGGGTACAGCGATCAGCAAGGCAGTCAGAACGAGGATCATCAGCGCGGAGGTGAAGAACACCACGCGATTGACCCGTACCCTCTCGGCGGGGGGTTTGGTTAGGGAGGCAGAACTCATTGCACGAATGCTCCGGGCAGTACGGCTTATGGAGGCTAATCAGTCTTTTCCCGAGCAATTGGTGGAATACCCCCACTGCGTCAGGTGTTATAAAAGCACCCTGGAAACCGTGATCCCGAATCGATACGTTGCAAAAAAACAGACAGGTGGTCTGCAATAAATGCCGCACTCAACAGCGTGGTGCGCGCATTCGTCACAGAGCACCCCGCCCGCTCCAAGGGCCCGCCGCAGGTCGATGACCGTTCGGCAGAATCTGCATTTCGCATCGCTCATGCCCGTCAACGCCTTGTATTCCGGGGGTTACGCGATTTCCTGGGGTGTCAATCCGTGCGCTCGAAGCAGCCTGAAAAACTGTCAATGGCACAAATTGTCGCAGAGCTTATTCTTTATTGATTGAACGTTCAATCAAAACAAAATAGACTGGCCTTCGCCGAGTCAGCCGCTTGTCGTCTGCTTGTCAGGCCTGAGGAGAATGCAAGATGCCCAAGGTCGGTATGCAACCCATCCGCCGCCAGCAATTGATCGAAGCCACCCTGCTAGCGGTCGATCAGGTGGGGCTGGGAGATGCCAGCATTGCGCTCATTGCCCGTTTGGCCGGCGTGTCGAACGGCATCATCAGTCACTACTTTCGGGACAAGAACGGCCTGATCGCAGCGACGATGGGTTACATCATGAACATGCTCAACGAAGGCGTTAGAGCACGTCGCCAGGCCCTGACGGACGACAGCCCGCGCGCCCACCTGAAGGTGATCATCGAAGGTAACTTCGATGCCAGCCAGGTGAACGGCCCGGCAATGAAAACCTGGTTGGCCTTCTGGGCTTCCAGCATGCACCAGCCCGATTTGCACAGGTTGCAGCGGATCAACGATCACCGCCTTTACTCCAACCTGTGCTGCCAGTTCCGCCGCGTCCTGCCGCTATACCATGCGCGCAAGGCCGCCCGCGGCCTGGCGGCCCTGATCGACGGCTTGTGGCTGCGTGGCGCCCTGTCGGGAGATGCATTCGACACCGACCAGGCGATACGGATTGCATACGAATACATGGATCTACAACTGGCTAAACAGCACACCCTGGACACATCGGACCAGGCCGCTGAACAAGCGCGCACGGCCCTTGCCAACACGGCAGGAGCGTGACGCGCAAGCCAACCACACACTGCACTTGCGAGGACACTATGGCCCGTTTCGGAACGCAAAAACTCTACATTGATGGCGGTTATGTCGACGCTGGCACCGACGCCACCTTCGAAGCCATCAACCCGGCCACCGGCGAAGTCCTCGCCCATGTGCAGCGCGCCACTCAGGCCGACGTCGAAAAAGCCGTCGAAAGCGCCGAGCGCGGCCAGAAAATCTGGGCCGCGATGACCGCCATGCAGCGTTCGCGCATCCTGCGCCGTGCCGTCGACATCCTGCGCGAGCGCAACGACGAACTGGCCCAGCTGGAAACCCTGGACACCGGCAAGTCGTACTCGGAAACCCGCTACGTCGACATCGTCACCGGCGCCGACGTGCTGGAGTACTACGCAGGCCTGGTACCGGCCATCGAAGGCGAGCAGATCCCGCTGCGTGAAAGCTCCTTCGTCTACACCCGCCGCGAGCCGCTGGGTGTGACCGTCGGTATCGGCGCCTGGAACTACCCGATCCAGATCGCCCTGTGGAAATCCGCTCCAGCCCTGGCTGCCGGCAACGCGATGATCTTCAAGCCTTCGGAAGTCACCTCGCTGACCACCCTGAAACTCGCCGAGATCTACACCGAAGCCGGCCTGCCGGACGGCGTGTTCAACGTGCTGACCGGCAGCGGCCGCGAAGTCGGCACCTGGCTGACCGAGCACCCGCGCATCGAGAAAGTCTCCTTCACCGGCGGCACCACCACCGGCAAGAAAGTCATGGCCAGCGCCTCGAGCTCCTCGCTCAAGGAAGTCACCATGGAACTGGGCGGCAAGTCGCCACTGATCATCTGCGCCGACGCCGACCTGGACAAGGCCGCCGACATCGCCATGATGGCCAACTTCTACAGCTCCGGCCAGGTCTGCACCAACGGCACCCGCGTGTTCATCCCTGCCGAGATGAAAGCCGCCTTCGAAGCCAAGATCGCCGAGCGCGTAGCGCGCATCCGTATTGGCAACCCTGAAGACGAAAACACCAACTTCGGCCCGCTGGTCAGCTTCCAGCACATGGAAAGCGTGCTGGGCTACATCGCCAAGGGTAAGGAAGAAGGTGCCCGCGTACTGTGCGGTGGCGAGCGTCTGACCGAAGGTGATCTGGCCAAGGGCGCCTTCGTGGCCCCGACCGTATTCACCGACTGCACCGACGACATGACCATCGTCAAGGAAGAGATCTTCGGCCCAGTGATGAGCATCCTGAGCTACGAAACCGAAGAAGAAGTCATCCGCCGCGCCAACGACACCGATTACGGCCTGGCCGCTGGCGTGTGCACCAACGACATCACCCGCGCCCACCGCATCATCCACAAGCTTGAAGCCGGCATCTGCTGGATCAACGCCTGGGGTGAATCGCCGGCCGAAATGCCGGTTGGTGGCTACAAGCAGTCGGGCGTGGGCCGTGAAAACGGCGTCAGCTCGCTGGCTCAATACACTCGCATCAAGTCGGTCCAGGTCGAGCTGGGCGGCTACAACTCGGTTTTCTAAACCCTGTCTAGCCACGCCCGTGCCATTGCGCACGGGCGTTTCCGCTCCCTGATCACACCGCAAACGAGGGTACTTACATGTCCCAAGAATTCGATTACATCATCGTCGGTGCCGGCTCCGCCGGTAACACCCTGGCCACCCGCCTGACCGAAGACGCCAGCGTCACCGTACTGCTGCTCGAAGCCGGTGGCCCCGACTACCGCTTCGACTTCCGCACCCAGATGCCAGCCGCACTGGCCTTCCCGCTGCAGGGCCGCCGCTACAACTGGGCCTACGAGACCGACCCAGAGCCGCACATGGACGGCCGCCGCATGGAATGTGGCCGCGGCAAGGGCCTGGGTGGCTCTTCGCTGATCAACGGCATGTGCTACATCCGCGGTAACGCCATGGACTTCGACGGCTGGGCAGAACTGCCAGGCCTGGAAGACTGGGCCTACCTTGACTGCCTGCCGTACTTCCGCAAAGCGGAAACCCGTGACATCGGCCCCAACGACTACCACGGCGGCGAAGGCCCGGTCAGCGTTGCTACGCCAAAGGCCGGCAACAACCCGCTGTTCCACGCCATGGTCGAGGCCGGCGTACAGGCCGGTTACCCACGCACCGAAGACCTGAACGGCTACCAGCAGGAAGGTTTCGGCCCGATGGACCGTTCGGTGACCAAGAACGGTCGCCGTTCCAGCACCGCACGCGGTTACCTGGACCAGGCCAAGAAGCGCCCTAACCTGACCATCGTCACCCACGCCCTGAGCGACCGCGTACTGTTCGACGGCAAGCGCGCCGTTGGTGTGACCTACCTGGTTGGCGACAGCGAAGAGCGCGTCGAAGCCCGTGCCCGCAAGGAAGTGATCGTCAGCTCCGGCGCCATCGCTTCGCCGCAACTGCTGCAGCGCTCCGGTGTGGGCCCGCGCGCCCTGCTGGAAAGCCTCGACATCCCGGTTGTGCACGACCTGCCGGGCGTCGGCGAAAACCTGCAGGACCACCTCGAGTTGTACCTGCAGTACGCCTGCACCCAGCCGGTGTCGCTGTACCCGTCGCTGCTGTGGTGGAACCAGCCGGCCATTGGTGCCGAGTGGCTGTTCAACGGCACAGGCATCGGCGCCAGCAACCAGTTCGAGGCCGGTGGTTTCATCCGTACCCGCCCTGAATTCGAGTGGCCGAACATCCAGTACCACTTCCTGCCGGTAGCGATCAATTACAACGGTTCCAATGGCGTGAAGGAGCATGGCTTCCAGGCGCACATGGGCTCGATGCGTTCGCCAAGCCGTGGCCGCATCCAGGCCAAGTCCAAGGACCCGCGCCAGCACCCGAGCATCCTGTTCAACTACATGGCCACCGAGCAGGACTGGCAGGAGTTCCGTGACGGTATCCGCCTGACCCGGGAAATCATGGCCCAGCCAGCGCTGGACCCCTACCGTGGCCGCGAGATCAGCCCGGGCGCCGATGTGCAAACCGACGAGCAGCTGGACAAGTTCATCCGCGAGCACGCCGAAACCGCCTTCCACCCGTCCTGCTCGTGCAAGATGGGCACCGACGACATGGCGGTGGTCGATGGCGAAGGCCGCGTGCACGGTATGCAGGGCCTGCGTGTGGTCGATGCCTCGATCATGCCGATCATCATCACCGGCAACCTCAACGCCACCACGATCATGATTGCCGAGAAGATTTCGGACAAGATCCGTGGCCGCAAGCCACTACCGCGCAGCACCGCCAAGTACTACGTGGCCAACGGTGCGCCGGTGAAGGGCAAGCCGATGCGTGAAGTGAAGCAGGGCTGATCAGCACCGGCCTCATCGTCGGCAAGCCGGCTCCCACAGGTACAGCGCCGCCCTCTGGCCTGTGATCATCCTGTGGGAGCCGGCTTGCCGGCGATGGGGCGCGCATACGCAACACAAGAAAAGGCACCCACCGCGGTGCCTTTTCTACATCTGCAGAAACGCTTTACATGCTGCCAATTCATCAGGTTAGAATCGATTGGCACGCGACCTGCTAGACCTTTCCAGCAAGTCCCTTTTCCCCGCGCTGTCCCGGAGTACCTGCCTTTGGATGCAAGCACCATCAACAGCCTGTTCTTGATCGGCGCATTGCTGGTGGGCGCAAGTATCCTGGTCAGTTCGCTGTCGTCGCGCCTGGGCATCCCGATCCTGGTCATCATCCTGGCCGTCGGCATGGTCGCCGGCGTGGACGGTGGCGGCATCATCTTCAACAACTACCCGACCGCCTATCTGGTGGGCAACCTGGCACTTGCAGTGATCCTGCTGGACGGCGGCCTGCGCACGCGGGTGGCCAGCTTCCGCGTGGCCTTGTGGCCGGCCCTTTCGCTGGCCACGGTAGGGGTGATGATCACCACCGCCCTCACCGGCCTGGTTGCCGCCTGGTTGTTCAACCTCAGCCTGATACAGGGCCTGCTGATCGGCGCGATCGTCGGCTCCACCGACGCTGCGGCGGTGTTCTCGCTGCTCGGCGGCAAAGGCCTGAACGAACGGGTTACCGCCACGCTGGAAATCGAATCGGGCAGCAACGACCCGATGGCCGTATTCCTCACGGTCACGTTGATCGACATGATCGCCAGCGGCCAGACCGGCCTGCACTGGAGCCTGCTGACCCACCTGCTGCGCGAATTCGGCATCGGTGGCCTGCTCGGCCTGGGCGGCGGCTGGCTGATGCTGCAGCTGGTCAACCGGATCAACCTGGCCGGCGGCCTGTACCCGATCCTGGTGGTCGCCGGTGGCCTGGTGGTGTTCTCGCTGACCAACGCCCTGCATGGCAGCGGCTTCCTCGCCGTTTACCTGTGCGGCCTGGTGCTGGGCAACAAACCGATCCGCAGCCGCCACGGCATCCTGCACATGCTCGACGGCATGGCCTGGCTGGCACAGATCGGCATGTTCCTGGTGCTGGGGCTGCTGGTCACCCCGCACGATTTGCTGCCCATCGCCCTGCCGGCGCTGGGCCTGGCGCTGTGGATGATCCTGATTGCCCGGCCGTTGTCGGTGGTAGCCGCCCTGCTGCCGTTCAAGGCCTTCCACGGCCGCGAAAAAGGCTTCATTTCCTGGGTAGGGCTGCGCGGTGCGGTACCGATCATTCTGGCAGTGTTCCCGCTGATGGCCGGGCTGCCAGACGCGCAGCTGTTCTTCAACCTGGCGTTCTTCATCGTGCTGGTTTCGCTGCTGGTGCAGGGCACCAGCCTGCCCTGGATGGCCAAGCTGCTGAAGGTCACGGTACCGCCGGACCCTGCGCCCATTTCGCGCTCTGCGCTTGAGGTGCACATCACCAGCGAGTGGGAGCTGTTCGTCTACCGCCTGGGTGCGGAAAAGTGGTGCATCGGCGCCGCCCTGCGCGAGCTGAAGATGCCCGAGGGCACCCGTATCGCTGCGCTGTTCCGTGGCGAGCAGTTGCTGCACCCCTCGGGCAGTACCGTGCTCGAGGTGGGCGACATGCTTTGCGTAATCGGCCACGAACACAACCTGCCGGCATTGGGCAAGCTGTTCAGCCAGGCGCCGCAGCGCGGCCTGGACCTGCGCTTCTTCGGCGACTTCGTGCTCGAAGGCGATGCTGAACTGGGTGCTGTGGCTGCGCTTTACGGCCTGAAACTCGACGGCCTGGACGCGAAAATGCCGCTGGCGCAGTTCATCCGACAGAAGGTCGGAGGCGCTCCAGTAGTAGGCGACCAGGTCGAATGGCACGGCACGATCTGGACCGTGGCGACCATGGACGGGAACAAGATCCAGAAAGTGGGCGTCAGATTCCCCGAAGGAACGCGACCCGGACCAGGATTGTTCCTCTAAACTCCGTTACCGCCTGATCCACAAGTAGTCTGCCTATGTCCCTGCGCGTGTACCTTCGCACAGCCCTGTTCGGGCTGTGTCTGTCCCTTTCGTTCGCGGCTACCGCCGCCGAAGCACCTACCGCTGCCAGCATCCAGCACAGCCTCGACAAGATCGCCGAACGCAAGCTGCCCGAAGCCGATCAGAAGGCTTTGCAACAGGTACTCGAACAGACGCTGAGCCTGCTCGCCAACAAGGAAGACAGCGAGAAGAAGCTGGCTGCGCTCAAGCAGCAGCTGGCCGGCGCGCCGAAAGAGACCAGCGACAGCCAAAAGGAGCTGGCCAAGCTCAAGGACAGCAAACCGCAACCGGTCGCCCAGCGCTACGCCAGCCTCAACGTGCCGCAGCTGGAGCAGATGCTCAGCGAGCGCAACACCCAGCAGGGCGAGCTGCAAAAGGCGCTGTCGGATGCCAACAGCCTGATCATCAATTCGCAGACACGCCCCGAACGCGCCCAGGCTGAAATCAGCAACAACCAGACGCGCAGCCAGCAGATCAACAACATCCTCAAAAGCGGCAAGGACGGCGGCAAATCGATCAATGCCGACCAGCGCAACCAGCTTGCTGCCGAACTGGCCTCAATCAACGCGGTGACCCTGCTACGCCGCCAGGAACTGGCCGGCAACGGCCTGCTGCAAGACCTCGGCAATGCCCGCCATGACCTGCTGGTCGAACGCGCCGCCCGCCTGGAACAGGAAATCCAGGACCTGCAGACGCTGATCAACGAAAAGCGCCTGGCGCAATCGCAGCAGACGGTCACCCAACAGTCGATCGAAGCCCAGAAAGCCGGCGGCAGCAGCCTGCTGGCCAGTGAAAGCGCGGCCAACCTGAAGCTGTCCGATTACCTGCTCAAGAGCACCGACCGCCTCAACGAGCTGACCCAGCAGAACCTGCGCACCAAACAGCAGCTCGACAGCCTGACCCAGGCAGACCAGGCGCTGGACGAGCAAATCAGCGTGCTCAAGGGCAGCCTGCTGCTGTCGAAGATCCTCTACAAACAAAAGCAGGCGCTGCCGCACCTGAAGCTCGACCGCGACCTGGCTGACCAGATTGCCGATATCCGCCTGTACCAGTTCGAGATCAACCAGCAGCGCGAGCAGATGAGCAGCCCGGTGACCTATGTCGACAAGCTGCTGGCCAGCCAGCCGCAGGAAGACGTCACCCCTGCCCTGCGCAAAGCCCTGCTGGAAGTGGCGATTACCCGCAGCGACCTGCTCGAACGCCTGAACCGTGAACTGTCGGCGCTGCTCAACGAATCGATCACCCTGCAGCTCAACCAGAAGCAGCTGCTCGGCACCGCGCAAGGCCTGCGCACCACCCTCGACGAGCAGATGTTCTGGATCCCCAGCAACAAGCCGCTGGACTGGGACTGGTTGAAATATGTCCCGGAACGCTTTGCCAAACAGGTAGCCGACCTGCCCTGGGGCTCGGGCCTCAAGGAGCTGGGCGACGGCCTGAGCCAGCGCCCCTTGCTGTTCCTGCCCTTGCTGCTGGTGATCGGCGCCCTGCTGTGGCGCCGCAAATACCTGTACCAGCGGCTGAGCAAGGTGCACCAGGACATCGGCCATTTCCGCCGTGACAGCCAGTGGCACACGCCGCAGGCCATCCTGATCAACATTCTCTTGGCGATGCCGGTGAGCCTCGGCCTGGCGCTGTGCAGCTACGCCCTGCAGATCGACGCCCGCGGGCAGAACGCCAACCTGGGCGCTGCACTGTGGCAGCTGGCGCAGGCCTGGCTGGTGTTCTATACCGCCTATCGCATCCTTGCCCCCGGCGGCGTGGCGGAGATCCACTTCCGCTGGCACAAGCCGCAGGTCGAGTTCCTGCGAGGCTGGGTACGCCGGCTGGGCACCGTGGTGCTGGCTCTGGTCGGCGTAGTGGCGGTGGCTGAACATCAGCCTTCGGCGCTTGCCGAGGACGTGCTGGGTATCGGCGTGGTGCTCACCTGCTATGCCCTGATGGCCTGGTTGCTCAGCCGCCTGCTGGCCAGCAGCCCGGCGCACCGCGACACCTCATTATTCCGCAGGGCCGTCGGGGTCGCCTTCACCGCCTTGCCGATCGCCTTGTTCGTGGCGGTGTGCTTCGGCTACTACTACACCGCGCTCAAGCTCACCGACCGCCTCATCTACACCCTGTACCTGCTGATGTTCTGGCTGGTGATCGAGGCCGCGTTCGTGCGTGGGCTGTCGGTGGCCGCACGGCGCCTGGCCTACCAGCGCGCCCTGAGCAAACGTGCGGCAGCCAAGGAAGGGCTGGATGGCGAAGTCATCACCGAAGAGCCAACGCTGGACATCGAGCAGGTCAACCAGCAGTCGCTGCGCCTGATCCGCCTGGCCTTGCTCGGCGGCTTCATTGCTGGCCTGTACTGGGTATGGTCGGACCTGATCTCGGTGTTCTCATACCTCAACAACTTCACCCTGTACGAGTACACCAGCGGCACCGGCAGCGCCGCCAGCATGGTGCCGATCAGCCTCGGCGACCTGCTCGGCGCGCTGGTGATCGTCGGCATTACCTTTGCCCTGGCCGGCAACTTGCCCGGCTTGCTTGAAGTGCTGGTGCTGTCACGCCTGAACCTGGCCCAAGGCAGCGCCTACGCCACTACCACGCTGCTGTCGTACACCATCGTCGGCATCGGTATCGTCAGCACCCTGTCGACCCTGGGGGTGAGCTGGGACAAGCTGCAGTGGCTGGTAGCAGCGCTGTCGGTGGGCCTGGGCTTCGGCATGCAGGAGATCTTCGCCAACTTCATCTCCGGCATCATGATCCTGTTCGAGCGCCCGGTGCGCATCGGCGACACCATCACCATCGGCAACCTGTCCGGTACGGTCAGCAAGATCCGCATCCGCGCCACCACCATCACCGACTTCGACCGCAAGGACATCATCGTCCCCAACAAGACCTTCATCACCGGCCAGCTGATCAACTGGTCGCTGACCGACACGGTCACCCGGGTGACGTTGAAGCTGGGCATCGACTACGGCTCCGACCTGGACCTGGTGCGCGACCTGCTGCTCAAGGGCGCCCATGAGAACCCAAGGGTGCTCAAGGACCCGGAGCCGATCGTGTACTTCCTCAACTTCGGCGAAAGCTCGCTGGACCACGAACTGCGCATGCACGTACGCGACCTGGGCGACCGCAACCCGACGCTCGACGAGATCAACCGCTACATCAACCGCGAGTTCAAGGCCCACGACATCAAGATCTCGGTGCGCCAGGTCGAGGTGTTCCTGATGGACACCAAAGGTGGCAAGCAGCAGCTGATACCTGTGGAACAGCCAAAACCCGATGGCACTGCACAGGCCTGAGTGGGCTCGAATGCTTTATTCTGTGCTGAACCCCAGGAGCAGCCCGTGAAAGCCCTCGACCAACTCACCTTCGACAACCGCTTCGCCCGCCTGGGCGATGCGTTCTCCACCCAGGTCCTGCCCGAACCCATCGCAGAGCCGCGCCTGGTGGTGGCAAGCGAGTCGGCCATGGCCTTGCTCGACCTGGACCCAACCCAGGCCGATTCGGCCCTGTTCGCTGAAGTGTTCAGCGGCCAGAAACTCTGGGAAGAGGCCGACCCGCGCGCGATGGTCTATTCCGGCCACCAGTTCGGCTCATACAACCCACGCCTGGGCGATGGCCGCGGCTTGCTGCTGGCCGAGGTGCTCAACGAAGCGGGCGAGCATTGGGACCTGCACCTCAAGGGCGCCGGCCAGACGCCGTACTCACGCATGGGTGACGGCCGCGCCGTGCTGCGCTCGTCGATTCGTGAATTCCTTGCCTCCGAAGCCCTGCATGCCCTGGGCATCCCCAGCAGCCGGGCGTTGTGCGTGATCGGCTCCAGCACCCCGGTATGGCGCGAAACCCAAGAGCGTGCCGCCATGCTCACCCGCGTTGCGCAGAGCCACGTGCGCTTTGGCCATTTCGAATACTTCTACTACACCAAGCAGCCAGAACAGCAGCGTGTGCTGATCGACCATGTGCTGGAACAACACTACCCCGAGTGCCGCGCGGCCGAGCAGCCATACCTGGCCATGTTCCGCACCATCGTCGAGCGCAACGCCGAGCTGATAGCGCGTTGGCAGGCCTACGGGTTCTGCCACGGGGTCATGAACACCGACAACATGTCGATCCTGGGCATCACTTTCGATTTCGGCCCTTACGCTTTCCTCGACGACTTCGACGCCAATTTCATCTGCAACCATTCCGATGATCGCGGCCGCTACAGCTACGCCAACCAGGTACCGATCGCCCACTGGAACCTGAGCGCCCTGGCCCAGGCACTGACCACGGTGATCGAGGTCGAGCCATTGAAGGAGGCGCTGGGGCTGTTCCTGCCCCTGTACCAGGCGCATTACCTGGACTTGATGCGCCGGCGACTGGGCCTTACCACCGCCGAGGACGACGACATGGCGCTGGTCGAGCGCCTGCTGCAGCGCATGCAGAGCGGTGGTGTGGACTACAACCTGTTCTTCCGCAAGCTGGGCGAGCAGCCGGCCGCCGAAGCGCTGAAGGTGGTACGCGAGGACTTCATCGACCTGGCCGGCTTCGATGCCTGGGGCGCGGACTACCTGGCGCGCTGCGAGCGCGAAACCGGCAACGCAGAAGGCCGCCGTGAGCGGATGCATGCCGTGAACCCGCTGTATGTGCTGCGCAACTACCTGGCGCAAAAGGCCATCGAAGCGGCTGAAGCGGGGGATTACAGCGCAGTGCGGCGGCTGCATCAGGTGCTGAGCACGCCATTCGAGGAACAAGCCGGCATGGAGGGCTACGCCGAACGGCCGCCGGAATGGGGCAAGCACCTGGAAATCAGCTGTTCTTCGTGATGGCTTGGAGGTGCATGCCTTGAGTTGTTCTGTGCCCATGAGATCGAGCGCCGCCCGCGCGGCGCTCGATCTCATGGGCGCTGAAGATCCCAAGCCAGGCCGTCAGCCATTCTCCTCAAGCAGCGAGTGCAACTCGACAAACTGCTGGGTCAGCTTGTGCCGTGGCTCCAGGTGGATCAGCGGCAAGCTGGCGTGATGCGACTCGCGCATCTTCACCGAGCTGTTGAGGTACACCGGTAACACCGGCAAACCCTCAGCCAGCAGCTCGTCGAGCATCTGCTGCGGCAGGCTGGCGCGGGACTGGAACTGGTTGACCACGATGCCTTCGACCATCAGGTCTTCGTTGTGGTCGTCCTTCAACTCCTCGATTTCAGCCAGCAGGCCATAAAGCGCCTGGCGCGAAAAGCTGTCGCAGTCAAAGGGAATGAGCACGCGATCCGCTGCAATCAATGCAGAAACCGCATAGAAATTAAGCGCAGGCGGCGTATCGATGTAGATGCGTTCATAGTCCTCGTCCAACTCGTCGAGCAACTTACGCAGCTTGTTGATCTTGTGCTTGGCCTCGAGCTTGGGTTGCAAATCGGCCAGCTCTGGCGTTGCAGTCACCACATGCAGGTTGTCGAACGGGGTTTCGTAGATATCGACCTTGTTCTTCTTGCTGAACGGCCCGCTGGACAGGCTTTGCTTGAAGAAATCTGCGATGCCCATGGGGATGTCATCGCCGGTCAGGCCGGTCAGGTACTGGGTCGAGTTGGCCTGGGCATCCAGGTCGATCAACAAGGTCCGATAACCTTCGCTGGCGCTCACCGCCGCCAGGTTGCAAGCGATGCTCGATTTGCCAACACCGCCTTTCTGATTGAACACCACGCGCCGCATGAGAGACCTCCGTGTATCAACGAATGCCCGAGTATGTGGCGGCGCAACGGCATTGGCCAGCAACTCTTGCCGCAACACAAGCAAACGGCGACCAGTAACCGTCCCGCACCGTCCATCGGAAATCACCTACAGCAGATACCGATATTGACGCATTCAGGCATAGCCATTGTCTGATGGCAATCATGTAACCTGTGTTTGCTACACACCCCCGGCACCGGGATAATCGCGCGCCATTCGGCAAATGCGCCAACCCGGTTTCGCGTTGCTCCCTGCGCAGGAAACCCATAGGGCGGGAAGTCAGAAAACATCGTGATCACCTTCGATATCAGCCAATGGCGCGCCTGGGCCCCAGGCCTGCAGACGCCTGCCGACTGGCAGGCCTGGGCGCAAGGCAGCCTGCGCCCTCAGGGCGACGGGCCGGCGCCGGACGTGTCGTTCCTGCCGGCCCTGCAGCGTCGTCGCCTCAGCCACCTGGCACGCATGGCCTTCGCCGTGGGCTGGCCGCTGGCCGAAGGGCGCGAAGCATTGCCGCTGGTATTCGTCTCGCGTCATGGTGAAACCCCCCGCACCTTTTCCATGCTCTGCGAACTGGCCGAGCAGCAGCCGCTGTCGCCTACCCAGTTCAGCCTTTCGGTTCACAACGCAGTGCCAGGCCTGTGGTCGATCCTGCGCGGCGAGACCAGCGAGATGACCGCCCTGGCCGCTGCCGGCGACGGCTTCGAGCAAGGTGTGCTCGAGGCTGCCGCGCTGTTGGCCGAAGGCGCGCCGGCGGTACTGCTGATCGTGACCGAGGAACTGCCGGCCGAGGTTTACCGGCCATGGATCGATGATGTGCCGTTCACCTACGCGGTGGGCCTGTTGCTGACCCCTGGCACGCAGTGGCGCCTGGCAGCCCAGCCCTCCTCGTCTGCTCAACCGACCGAACTGCCGCATGCCTTGAGCTGGCTGCACGCCACACTCAATGGGCGGAATACCTTCACTCACTCGTGGAAGCGCCGCGCATGGAACTGGCAACGACAGCCGTGAGCAGGTTTCGCGATGCGTATTACTGGCGCCTGCTGGCCACCGCCGTGAGCTTTTGCGTGTTCGGCCTGGGCAGCCTGTGCCTCGGGCTGCTGGTGTTCCCCCTGCTGGCCTGCCTGCCTGGCGGCGCGGTGCGCCATCGCCAGCGTGCCCGCCATACCATCAGTTGGCTGTTCTGGCGCTTCATTCGCCTGATGCGCGGCCTTGGCGTACTCACGTATCGAATCGACGGCGCCGACCGCCTGGGCCGCCCAGGCCAGCTGATCATCGCCAACCACCCTTCGCTGATCGACGTGGTGTTCCTTATCGGCCTGGTGCGCCACGCCAACTGCGTGGTCAAGCACAGCCTGTTCGGCAACCCCTTTACCCGTGGCCCGATCCGCGAAGCTCAGTACATTGGCAATGACGGCAGCATGGACATGCTCGACAATGCCGTAGCCTCGCTGCGCCAGGGCCAGTCGCTGATCATTTTCCCTGAAGGCACGCGCACACCGCCCGGCCAGGCGCCGGCCTTTCATCGCGGCGCTGCGGCGATTGCCCTGCGCGGTGCGAAAATCATCACGCCGGTAACGATCACGGTCAGCCCCACCACACTGACCAAGAACGAACCCTGGTACCGCATCCCCAGACGCCGCGTGCATTTCACGTTGAACGTCGGCGCCGATATCGACCCCCAGGCGTTCGCCGCGCAGGGGCCTGCGCCGCAAGCGTCGCGCAAACTCAACGACTACCTGCACCAGTACTACATCAAGGAGCTCGCCACCGATGAGCGTGCCACTACAAGACCTCAACCGTGACCTCAAACAATTGATCATCGACGCCCTGGGCCTCGAAGACATCAGCGTGCAGGACATCGACGACCAGCAACCGCTGTTCGGCGAAGGCCTGGGCCTGGACTCGGTCGACGCTTTGGAGCTGGGCCTGGCCCTGCAGAAACGCTACGGCATCAAGATCGATGCCGACGCCAAGGACACCCGTAACCACTTCACCAACGTCGCCACCCTGGCCGCGTTCGTCACCGCCCGCCAGGCCGCCTGAGACCGCACCATGCAAACCCGCGAAGACATCTACCACATCCTCAGCGACGCCCTGGTCGAACTGTTCGAACTCGACCCCGCTAGCATCAGCCTGCAATCCAACCTGTACCAGGACCTGGAAATCGACAGCATCGACGCCATCGACCTGCTCGACCACATCAAGCGCCAGACCGGCAAGAAAATCGCCGCCGAAGACTTCAAGTCGGTGCGCACCGTCAATGACGTGGTCGAAGCCGTGTTCCGCCTGGTCAACCCGGCGGCATGAAGCGCCTGGTCGGCCTCGGCCTGCTGCTGGCCGGTGTGCTGTATCCGTTTGCCGTCTACTTCGGCATGGCCCACTTCGCCCCGTGGCAGTTCGGCCTGCTGCTTGGCGCCCTATGGCTGGCCCGTGCGCTGAGCAGCCGCCGCCCGGGCAGCCAATGGATGGCCGTCGCGGCGCTGAGCTTCTGCGCGCTGCTGGGGCTGTTCGACAGCCCGCAGCTGTTGCGCTGGTACCCGGTGCTGGTCAACAGCTTCCTGCTGGCCCTGTTCGGCAGCAGCCTGCTGCGCGGCATGCCGATGGCCGAACGGCTGGCACGCCTGCGTGAACCGCGGTTGCCGCCCCGGGCGGTGCGCTACACCCGGCGCGTCACCCAGGTGTGGTGCGGTTTCTTTCTGGTCAACGGCCTGATCGCCGCCGGCCTGACCCTGTGGGCGCCACTGAGCTGGTGGACCCTGTATAACGGCCTGATTGCGTATGCCGCCATGGGCCTGCTGTTTGCCGTCGAATGGCGAATCCGACAACGTGTGCGAGCGCGCCCATGAACTGGATCAACCTCGAACAGCTGCTGCAGCCTTCGCCAGCGCCGCGCCTGATCACCCAAGCGCCGGAGCTTGCACATGCCGAACTGTGCGAGCAGGCCCTGCGCCTGGCGGGCGGCCTGCAGCAGCGCGGCGTAAAGCGCATTGCGGTACACCTGGAAGACGCTGCGCACCTGGCGATTGCACTGCTCGGCGCCTGGCGCGCGGGCATCGAGGTGTTGTTGCCGGCAGACCTGCAGCCAGGCACCCGCGCACGCTGGAGCGCTCAGGTCGACCTGTGGCTCAGTGATAGGCCAGGCGACACGACGATTGCCGAGCTGCAGGCCACGCCACTGGCCCCAGCCGACCTGGACCTGGAGCACTGTCGCATCAGCCTGTGCACTTCAGGCTCCAGCGGCGAGCCCAAGCGGATCGACAAGCAACTGCGCCAACTGGCCAATGAGGTCCTGGCGCTGGAGCGCTTGTGGGGCGAGGCGCTGGGCCAGGCCTGGATCATCGGCAGTGTTGCCACGCAGCACATCTACGGGCTGCTGTTCCGCGTGCTCTGGCCGTTGTGTGCCGGGCGCGGTTTCGAGCGGCGCCAACTGCCCTTCCCCGAAGACCTGCAACGCGCCAGCCGAGCGCACCCGGCCTTCGCCTGGGTAGCCAGCCCGGCGCTGCTCAAGCGCATGGGCGAAAACCTCGACTGGCCGGCCTTGAGCCAGGTGCAAAAAGTGTTCTCCTCGGGCGGCGAACTGCCTGGCGAAGCGGCGCAACAGCTTTACCAGCGCCTGGGCCAATGGCCCACGGAAATTCTGGGCAGCTCCGAGACCGGCGGTATCGCCTGGCGCCAGGGCGAAGCACTGTGGCGGCCGTTTGCCGATGTGCAACTGAGCCAGGATGAACAAGGCGCCCTGTGCATCGCCTCACCGTACTTGCCGGCCGGGCATGTCGAATGCAGCGCCGATGCTGCCGACATCACCTCCGACGGGCGCTTCACCTTGCTCGGCCGCCTCGACCGCATCGTCAAACTGGAAGAAAAACGCATCTCCCTGCCCCTGCTCGAACAACTGCTGTGCGAGCACACCTGGGTCAGCGAAGCGCGCCTGGGCGTGGTCGAGCAAGGCCGGGCTTACCTCGGTGCCCTGCTGGTGCTGTCGCCTGCAGGCTTGCACGCCTTGCGCAATCAAGGCCGGCGCGCCCTGATCGCTGGCTTGCGCGAGCACCTGCATGGGCACTGCGACCCCACCGCCCTGCCACGGCGCTGGCGCCTGCTGCGCCAGCTACCGCTCAACGCCCAGGGCAAGCTGCCCCAGGCGGAGGTGCAAGCGCTGCTGCTGGCCGCTCGCAGCATGGCACCTGATGTGCTGGGTCAAAGCGTGGAGGGCGATGAACTGCAGCTGCGCCTGGCTGTGCCGCCAGACCTCGCCTGCTTCCCCGGCCATTTCCCACAGACCCCAGTGCTGCCTGGCGTGGTGCAGATCGACTGGGTAATTGCCCTGGCCAGTGAGCGGCTCACCCCCGCTCATCGTTTCGCCGGCATGGAAGTGCTCAAGTTCCAACACGTGGTGCGCCCAGGCGATGAATTGGTGCTGACGCTGCGCTTCGACGCCGAACGCAGCAAGCTGTACTTCAACTACCACTGCGCCGGGCAGGTCTGCTCCAGCGGCCGTATCCTGCTGGAGGCTGATGGTGCATAAGCCTTGCGCAGTGATCCCGGTGTACGACCACGAGCAGGCCATACCCGCCGTGGTCGCCGACCTGTTGCATGCCGGCCTGCCCTGCGTGCTGGTCGACGACGCCAGCCATGCCCCGTGCGCCCAGGTATTGCAGCAGTTGGCCGAACAGGAGCAGGTTCACCTGGTCACCCTCAACACCAATCAGGGCAAGGGCGGCGCCGTCATGGCCGGGCTGCGTGAGGCGGCGCGGCTGGGGTTCAGCCATGCCTTGCAGGTGGACGCCGATGGCCAGCACGATCTGGCCGACGTCAGCCTGTTCCTGGCCCAGTCGCAGGCTTATCCACAAGCGCTGGTGTGCGGTTATCCACAATACGATGCCAGCGTGCCGAAAGGCCGCCTGTATGCCCGCTACCTCACCCATGTGTGGGTCTGGATCAACAGCCTGTCGTTGCAGATCCCCGATTCGATGTGCGGCTTTCGGGTCTACCCGTTGCCCGCCACCCTGGCGCTGATCGACAGCGTCGCATTGGGCAGGCGTATGGACTTCGACCCCGAGATCCTGGTGCGCCTGGCGTGGCGCGAACAGCCCATGCGCTGGCTGCCGACACGGGTGCACTACCCGCAGGATGGCCGCTCGCATTTCCGCCTGGTCCACGACAACGCCCTGATCTCGAAAATGCACGCCAAGCTGTTCTTCGGCATGCTCGTGCGCGCCCCTCGAATCCTCTGGCGCAGGTGGTGCCGATGAGCGAGCGACACTGGGCCGATCAACAGGAACGCGGCAGCTTCTGGCTGATGAAGCTGACCGCTGCACTGCTGCGCCTGCTCGGCCGTCGTGCGCTGAGCCCGCTGATTCACCTGATCGTCGCCTACTTTTTCCTGTTTGGCCGCCGCGCCCGGCGCAGCGCCTGGCAGTACCAGCAGCGCCTGCACCAGTGGAGCGGCGGGCAGACCGCACGCCCCAGCCACTGGCAGGTGTTTCGCCAGTTCATGGCCTTCGCCGATGCCCTGTTGGACAAGCTCGACGTGTGGCACGGCAAACTGCGCCTGGCCGACATCGACATCGACGACCCGGGCGAGCTGCGCCAGCAGCTGCGCGGTGAACGGGGGCAAATGCTGGTGGGCGCACATCTGGGCAACCTCGAGGTATGCCGCGCGCTGGCCGAACTCGGCGAGCAAGTGCCGATGAACGTGCTGGTGCATACCCGCCACGCCGAGCGCTTCAACCGCCTGTTGGGTGAAGCCGGAGCGAGCAATGTACGGCTGATCCAGGTCAGCGAGCTGGACCCGGCGATCATGCTGCAACTGGCCGAGCGCCTGGAGCGTGGCGAGTGGCTGGCGATCGCCGGCGATCGCGTGCCGTTGCATGGCGCGCGCACGGTCGAAGTGGATTTCCTCGGCCACCCGGCCGCCTTCCCGCAGGGCCCCTGGCTGCTGGCTGGCATGCTCGAATGCCCGCTCAACCTGTTGTTCTGCCTCAAGCACCAGGGCCGCTACCGCATCACCCTCGAACCCTTTGCCGAGCGCCTGCAGTGGCGCCGCAGCCAACGCGATCAGGTGGTCGCCGAGTGGGCCGGGCGCTATGCCGAACGCTTGGGCCATTACTGTGCCCAAGCGCCTTTGCAGTGGTTCAATTTCTACCCCTTCTGGAAGACCGATGACGATGCATCCGCATGAGCCTGTAACGTTCGGCGAGTCGCCGCTGGCAATCGAAGATGTCCTGGCCCTGGCCGAACGCCGTGCCACGGTGTGCCTGCAGGATGACGCCGCCTACCGCGAGCGCATCGCCCGTGGTGCACGCTTTCTCGACACCTTGCTCGACAAGGAAGGGGTGATCTACGGCGTGACCACCGGCTATGGCGACTCGTGCGTGGTGGCCGTGCCGCTGGAGCACGTCGAGGCCCTGCCACGGCACCTGTACACCTTCCATGGCTGCGGCCTGGGCAAGCTGCTTGAAGCCCCAGCCACCCGCGCCGTGCTGGCTGCCCGCCTGCGCTCGCTGAGCCACGGCGTATCGGGCGTGCGCCTGGAGTTACTGGAGCGGCTGCGCGACTTTCTGGCCTACGACATCCTGCCGCTGATCCCCGAAGAGGGCTCGGTGGGGGCCAGTGGCGACCTGACGCCGCTGTCTTACGTTGCCGCAACCCTGTCCGGCGAGCGCGAAGTGATGTACCAAGGCCAGCGCCGCAGCAGTGCCGATGTGCACCGCGAACTGGGCTGGCAGCCGCTGGTGCTGCGGCCCAAGGAAGCCTTGGCGCTGATGAACGGCACCGCAGTGATGACCGGCCTGGCCTGCCTGGCCTTTGCCCGCGCCGACTATCTGCTGCAACTGGCCACGCGCATTACCGCGCTGAACGTCATCGGCCTGCAGGGCAACCCGGAGCACTTCGACGAACGCCTGTTCGCCGCCAAACCGCACCCCGGGCAGACCCAGGTCGCCGCCTGGCTGCGCCAGGACCTCGCCATCGACGCCCCGCTGCCGCCGCTGCACCGCCTGCAGGACCGCTACTCGCTGCGCTGCGCGCCACATGTGCTGGGCGTGCTGGCCGACAGCCTGGGCTGGCTGCGCGGCTTCATCGAAACCGAACTCAACAGCGCCAACGACAACCCGATCATCGACGGCGACGCCGAGCGGGTGCTGCATGGCGGGCACTTCTACGGCGGCCATATCGCCTTCGCCATGGACAGCCTCAAGACCCTGGTGGCCAACGTCGCCGACCTGCTCGACCGGCAGCTCGCGCTACTGGTCGACACCCGCTACAACCATGGTTTGCCGAGCAACCTGTCCGGTGCCAACCCAGACCGGGCGATGCTCAACCATGGCTTCAAGGCCGTGCAGATCGGCGCCAGCGCCTGGACAGCCGAGGCCCTCAAACAGACCATGCCGGCCAGCGTGTTCTCGCGCTCCACCGAGTGCCACAACCAGGACAAGGTGAGCATGGGGACCATCGCCGCGCGCGATGCCCTGCGCGTGCTGGAGTTGACCGAGCAGGTCGCCGCCGCCAGCCTGCTGGCTGCCAACCAGGGCGTCTGGCTGCGCACCCGGCAAGGCCAGGCACACGCCCTGCCGCCCGCGCTGGCAAAGATGCACGAAGCCTTGCTTGAAGACTTTGCCCCGGTCATCGAAGACCGCGCCCTGGAAAGCGACCTGCGCCTGTGCCTGCAGCGCATCGGCGAACGCCACTGGAGGCTGCATGCGTAACCCCGGCGTGTTCCATGTCGACAGCGAAATCGTCGTGCCCTTTTTCGATGTCGACAGCATGCACATCGTCTGGCACGGGCACTACGTCAAATACCTGGAAGTCGCCCGCTGCGCGCTGCTCGACCGCCTGGCGCACAACTACCTGCAGATGCAGGCCAGCGGTTACGCCTGGCCGGTGATCGACCTGCAGCTGCGTTATATCCGCGGCGCCAGCTTCGGCCAGCGCCTGAGCGTTCGCGCCAGCCTGGTGGAATGGGAGAACCGCCTGAAGATCCACTACCTGATCAGCGACGCCGACACCGGCGAACGCATGACCCGCGCCAGCACCGTGCAGGTGGCCGTGCACATCGCAAGCGGCGAGATGCAGCTGGCCTCGCCGCAGGTGATGCTCGATGCCGTGCGCAAGGTGCTTACATGAACGCTTACCGAAGTCATCGCCGGATCACCGCCTTCAAGAGCACCCCAGTACCTGTGGGAGCCGGCTTGCCAGCGATGGCCTGCAGCGTAGGCCCGTTTTTCTGTGCACTGCTGTTAATGCTCATAAGCCCCTTGACCTTCGCCTTCGGCCTCGAAGACCTGCAAAAGCAGCTCAGCAAACCCGCCGTGGTCAGCGGCCCGTTCATCCAGGAAAAACACCTGCGCGCCCTGCCCCAGCCGCTGCTGAGCAAGGGCCGCTTCGTGCTCGCCCGCGACCATGGCCTGCTGTGGCTGCTGCAAACACCGCTGCGCCAGGATTACCGCATCGATGCCAACGGCATCGCCCGGCGTGACCCCAGTGGCTGGCAAACGCTGCCAAGCCGCAGCGCCGGGGCCGAGCAGAACCGCTTGTTCTTCGCCGTGCTGCAAGGCGACAGCAGTGGCCTGCAACGGGACTTCGAGCTGGCCCTGACGGGTACCGCGCAGCAGTGGCAACTGCAGCTGACGCCGCGTTCGCTGCTGCTCAGGCAGGTATTCACACGCATCGATATCAGCGGCGGGCAGTTTGTCGAACGCATCGAACTGAGCGAAACCCAGGGCGACAGCACCGTGCTGCGCATGCCCGAAAGCCGCAGCGCCGCCGCGCTGAGCGATGCGGAGCGCAGTGACTTTGCCGACTGAACGCCTGTTGCCGCGCCTCTTCGTGGGGCTGCTACTGGTCATGCTCGTCATCGCCGGCTGGCAGTGGCACCGCGCGGCGCCCTTGTCGGCCGACCTAATGACACTGGTCCCCGGCGCCACCGAGGACCCGCTACTCAAGCGTGCCGAACAACGCATGCAGGAGCCGCTCAACCGCGAGCTGCTGGTACTGGTAGGCCACCGCGACCGCCAGCAGGCGCTGGCCGTGGCGCAGACACTGGCGGGGCAATGGCAGGCCAGCGGGCTGTTCGAGAAAGTCCAGTGGAGCCTGCAGACCGACCTGCAGGCCGTGCGCGACCAGCTGCTGCAAGGCCGGCTGGCGATGCTTGCGGCCGCCGATCGCCAGCAGCTGATCGAACAACCCGACGCCTTTGTCGAACAGCGCGTGCAAAGCCTGTTCGACCCCTTCGCCGGCTTCAGCCTGGTGCCCAGCCAGGATGACTGGCTGGGCCTGACAGGGCGTATCCAGAACAGCCAGCCCAAGCCTGCCAACGTGACGCTGGACACTGCCAGCGGTGCGCTGATCGCCGAGGCTGAGGGCCAGCATTGGGTACTGCTGCGCGCACGCACCCTGGGCAATGCCTTCGACCTCCACTTGCCGCTGCAGGTCGCCGACCTGCTCGCCACCGCCCGCGCGCAGGCCGGCCAGGCCGGTGCACACCTGCTGGCCGCCAGTGGCCTGCTGCATGCGGCAGCCGGCCAGCAGCAGGCCAGCCGTGAAATCACTTGGGTCGGCGGGGGGGCGACCCTGGGCATCGTGCTGCTGTTGCTGCTGGCCTTGCGCCGCTGGCAGGCGCTGCTGGCATTCGTGCCGGTGCTGGTGGGCATGCTGTTCGGTTCGGTGGTGTGCGTGGCGCTGTTCGGCCAGATGCATGTGATGACGCTGGTCCTGGGCTCGAGCCTGATCGGCGTGGCGGTGGATTACCCGCTGCACTACCTGTCCAAGAGCTGGAGCCTGAAGCCATGGCGCAGCTGGCAGGCCGTACGCCTGACCCTGCCAGGCATGAGCCTGAGCCTGGCGACCAGCTGCATCGGCTACCTGGCCTTGGCGTTCACACCGTTCCCAGCACTGACGCAGATAGCCGCCTTCTCGGCCGCAGGCCTGGTGGGTGCCTACCTGAGCGCGGTGTGCCTGCTACCGGCGCTGCTCGCCGGCGTGCAGCTGCACCCGCCACACTGGCCCCTGCAAGTTGCCGAAACGCTCACCCGCTGGCGCGAACGGCTGCTGCGCAGAGTGCCCAGTGGTGTGCTGCTGGGGCTGCTGATGGGGTTCTGTGCTGCCGGCTTGTTGCGCCTGGGCAGCCATAACGACATCCGCCAATGGGTTGCCAGCCCCCCGCAGTTGCTGGAAGAAGCGCAGGCCGTTGCGCGCATTACCGGTTACCAGCCCACCAGCCAGTTCTACCTGGTGCGTGGCGCCGATCAGCAACAGTTGCTCGAACGCCTGAGCCTGCTGTCGGCCAAGCTCGATGAGCTGGTCGAACTGGGCAAGCTGAAGGGCTACATGAGCCTCGGCCAGCTGGCCGCCAGCCCGGCACAACAGGCCCAGGCACGCCAGGCCTTGGCGGTGCTGCCACAGCATTGGCAGCCGTTGTTGAACCTGGGCGTGCCACAAGCGGCGTTGCAGGCCGAGCTGCAACACTTGCAGCAATTGCCAACGCAGCGCATCGAACAGCTGCTGGCGGGGCCTTTGGGTGAGGCGTGGCGGCCGCTGTGGCTGGGCGAAGACGGCGCTGGCGTGGCGGCCATCGTCAGCTTGCAGGGCCTGGGCGACACGGCGTTGTTGCGCTTGCAGGTCGAAGACCTCGACGGCGTGCAACTGGTGGACCGTCTGGGCGAGCTGAACCAACTGTTTGCCGCCACCCAGGTGAGTGCCGCCGAGCTCAAGCTGTTGTCCTGCGTGCTGATCCTGGTGCTGCTGGTGCTGCCGTTCGGCCTGCGCGGCGCACTGCGTATTGTCGCCCTGCCGCTGTTGGCGGCGCTGTGCAGCCTGGCGTGCCTGGGCTGGCTGGGCCACCCCTTGACCCTGTTCAGCCTGTTCGGCCTGCTGTTGGTGACGGCCATCAGCGTCGACTACGCCATCCTCATGCACGAACATATCGGTGGGCCTGCCGTGAGCCTGCTCGGCACGCTGCTGGCAGCACTCACCACCTGGCTTTCATTTGGCCTGCTGGCGCTGTCTGCCACGCCAGCCGTCAGCAACTTCGGCCTGGCGGTAAGCCTGGGCCTGGCGTTCAGCTTCCTGCTGGCGCCCTGGGCCGCTCAACGCGATAAGGCGCATGCCAAACAGGAGCGCAAATGAAATACCTGACCACCCTCGCTCTGTGCCTGTTGCTCGGTGCCTGCGCCGCTCATCCCCCCCTGCCGACACAGGCGCCGACGCTCGAACTGCCACAGCAGTTGCATGTGCTGCGTGAGCAGGCCGGGCAGCGTCAGGACTGGCTGCTGGTGATACAGCGCGAAGACCATCGCCTGCGCTGGTCGCTGCTCGACCTGCTGGGCATTCCCCAGGCACGCCAGTTGCTCGACAGCCAGCAGTGGCAGGCCGACGGCCTGCTACCCCCCAACCCGGCCGCACGGGAGCTGTTCGCCGCCGTGCTATTCGCCCTGACGCCCGCCGCGCAGTTGCCACAGCTCTACCCCGGTGCGCGCCAGCAGGGCCAGCGCCGCTGGCTGGGGGAGCGCTGGCAGGTCAATTACCGGACCGCGCACGGGTTCGACTTGAACCTCGACCAGGGCCTGAGTTATCAAGTCGACCCCATGCCCAGCGAGCACACGCCATGACCCCCTACCTCAATGCCTTGGGCCTGGTCTGTGCGCTTGGTCGCGGCCAGGCCGAAATCACCGCCCGCCTGTTGGCCGGCGATTGCTCAGGCATGCAAGCCGATGCCGGTTGGGTTCCCGGGCGCTGCCCACCGGTCGGTGCGGTGCGCGTTGCACTCCCTGCACTGCCACTGGCTGACCATCACAGCCGCAACAACCAGCTGCTGTATGCCGCAGCCTTGCAGATAGAGCCGGCCATCCGGGCAGCCATCGCGCGTCATGGCGCACACCGCATCGCCGTGGTCCTCGGCACCAGCACCTCGGGCATCGACGAGGCCAGCGCAGATATCGCCCATTACCTGCAAGCCGGCCAGTTTCCCGCGCACTACCGCTACGACCAGCAGGCGCTGAGCGCACCTGCCGAGTTTCTCGCCGACTGGCTGCAGCTGAGCGGGCCGGCCTATGTCATTTCCACCGCCTGCACGTCCAGTGGCCGGGCCATGATGAGCGCACGCCGGCTGCTCCAACTGGGGGTGTGCGATGCCGTGCTGTGCGGTGGCGTGGACACCCTGTGCGGCCTGACGCTCAACGGTTTCAGCGCCCTGGAAGCGGTCAGCGAGCAACGTTGCAACCCCTTCTCGGCCAACCGCGACGGGATCAACATCGGTGAAGCGGCAGCCCTGTTCCTGATGGCCCGCGAAGGCCATGCAAACGGCCCGTCCGTGGCCTTGCTGGGCGCCGGCGCCAGCTCCGATGCCCACCACATTTCGGCACCGGACCCCACCGGTAACGGCGCCTTGCAAGCCATGGCCAAAGCCCTCGACAATGCAGGCCTCACACCTGCGCAGATCGGCTACCTGAACCTGCACGGCACCGCCACGGCGCACAACGACGCCATGGAAAGCCACGCTGTGCACCGCCTGTTCGGTGCCGGCTTGCCATGCTCTTCGAGCAAACCCCTGACCGGCCATACCCTGGGGGCTGCGGGCGCACTGGAAGCGGCATTCTGCTGGTTGATACTCAGCGGGCATAACCCGCTTGGCCTGCTGCCGCCGCATGTGTGGGACGGCCAGGCCGACCCGCTGCTGCCGGCACTCGAACTGGTGACTGCGCAGCATCGTCTGGCCACTGAGCGGCCGCGCCGGTTGATGAGCAACTCGTTCGCCTTCGGCGGCAACAATGTCAGCCTGATTCTCGGAGATGCACCATGATCCCCTGGCCACTGGCCGAGCTGTTGCCCCACGCCGGCGAGATGATCCTGATCGATCAGGTGGACAGCTGCGACGACGAGCAGATCCACACGCGTACCATGGTGCGCCAGGGCGGCCTGTTCAACCGCGCCGACGGCAGCCTGCCGGCCTGGTTCGGTATCGAACTGATGGCGCAAAGCGTGGCGGCCTTTGCCGGTTGCCGCGCGCGCCGCAACGGCCAGCCGGTCGCGCTGGGCTTTTTGCTCGGCACGCGCAAATACCAATGCGATGTGGAACACTTTCCGCTCGGTGCCGAGTTGCACGTGCACGCCATCCGCTCGCTGGAAGACGACAACGGCATGGGTGTGTTCGAATGCCACCTGCGCGGCCCAGGCGTCCACGCCAGCGCCCGGCTGAATGTCTATACCCCGCCGCAACCTGCCCGTTTTCTGGCAGAAGCCGGCCCTGAGGATCCAACCCATGACTGACACCATTCTGGTCACAGGCTCCAGCCGAGGCATCGGCCGGGCCATCGCCTTGCGCCTGGCACAAGCCGGCTACGACCTGGTGCTGCATTGCCGCAGCGGCCGCGCCGAAGCCGATGCCGTCGCTGCGCAAATTGGCGAACTGGGCCAGCAGGCACGGGTACTGCAGTTCGATGTCGCCGACCGCGCAGCGTGCAAGGCCATCCTGGAGCAGGATGTGGAAAGCCACGGGGCCTACTACGGCGTGGTGTGCAACGCAGGCCTGACCCGTGACGGCGCGTTTCCGGGGCTGAGCGAAGACGACTGGGACCTGGTGATGCGGACCAACCTCGATGGTTTTTTCAACGTGCTGCAGCCGCTGACCATGCCGATGATCCGCCGCCGCGCCCCCGGCCGCATCGTCTGTATCACTTCGGTGTCCGGCTTGATTGGCAACCGCGGCCAGGTCAACTACAGCGCCTCCAAGGCGGGGCTGATCGGCGCGGCCAAGGCGCTGGCGATCGAGCTGGGCAAACGCAGGATCACCGTCAACTGCGTGGCACCCGGGCTGATCGACACCGCCATGCTCGACGAGCACGTGCCCGTGGACGAATTACTGAAGATGATCCCCGCCGGGCGCATGGGCACCCCTGAAGAAGTGGCCGGCGCGGTGAACTTCCTGATGTCGCCAGAGGCGGCCTACATCACCCGCCAGGTGCTGGCGGTCAATGGGGGGTTGTGCTGATGCGCCGCGTCGTGGTCACCGGCATGGCCGGCATTACGGCCCTGGGCAACGACTGGGCCACCATCGCCGGGCACTTTGCCGGGCAGCGCAGCGGCATCCGCCGCATGCATGAGTGGGACCGCTTTGCCGAGCTCAATACTCGCCTGGCCGGCCCGATCGACGGCTTTGAAGTGCCCAGCCACTGGACCCGCAAGCAGCTGCGCAGCATGGGCCGGGTCTCCCGCCTGGCGGTTGCCGCCGCCGAACGGGCCCTGGCCGACGCCGGCCTGCTGGACGACCCAAGTATCCGCGACGGGCGCATGGGCGTGGCCTGTGGCTCGTCCACCGGCAGCACCGACGAGATCAAGACGTTCGGCAACATGCTGATGAACTCGGTGGCCGATGGCCTGAACGCCAACTCCTATGTGCGCATGATGCCGCACACCACGGCGGCCAACATCAGCATCTTCTTCGGCCTTACCGGGCGCCTGATCCCTACGTCCAGCGCCTGCACCAGCGGCAGCCAAGGCGTGGGCTACGCCTACGAGGCGATCAAGTACGGCCGCCTGCCGCTAATGCTTGCCGGTGGGGCCGAGGAGCTATGCCCCACCGAGGCGATGGTGTTCGATGCGCTGTACGCCACCAGCCTGAAAAACGACACGCCGCAATTGACCCCGCGGCCTTACGACGTCGGCCGGGATGGGCTGGTGATCGGTGAAGGTGGCGGCATGCTGGTGCTGGAAGAACTCGAGCACGCGCTGGCCCGGGGGGCGAAGATCCATGCCGAAGTGGTCGGTTTCGGCAGCAATGCCGACGGCCAGCACATCACCCGGCCCGAGCAGGTCACCATGGGCCGGGCCATGCAACTGGCACTGGACGATGCTGGGCTGGCCGCCGAGGCCATCGGCTACGTCAACGGCCATGGCACCGCCACCGAGCAGGGCGACATTGCCGAAACCCAGGCCACCAGCAGCCTGTTCGGCCCACGCATGCCAATCAGCTCGCAAAAGAGCTTCCTCGGCCATACCCTGGGAGCCTGCGGGGCGCTGGAGTCGTGGTTCAGCATCGAAATGCTGAACAGCGACCGCTACGTGCACACCCTCAACCTCGATCAGGTCGACCCCTTGTGCGGCGAACTGGACTACCTGATGGGTGATTTCCGCGTGATGAGCAATGAGTATGTGATGAACAACAACTTCGCCTTTGGCGGGGTGAACACCTCGCTGATTTTCCGTCGCTGGGCGTGAGTCAGCTGGTCATCAACCCGGTAAGCAGCTCGGCGAAGGCTTTGGCCATCGTCGATGCGCCGCGCTCTCGCTGCACCAGCCACACCGCCGACATTGCGCCCTCATCCAGCAAGGTGCGGTACACCACCCCTTCGATGCGCATGCGCTGGAACGAGGCAGGCAACACCGAAACCCCCAACCCCGCCGACACCAGACCGATGATGGTCATCGCCTCGCCTGCCTCCTGAGCAAAATGCGGGCTGAAACCCGCCTGCCGGGCCAGGCTCAACAGCTGCGCGTGCAGCCCGCTGCCATAGCTGCGCGGGAAGAACACGAACGGTTCATGGGCCAGCGCCGCCATGTGTACACCGTGCTCGGTGCCCTCGGCCAGCGGATGCGAAGCATTGATCACCGCTACCAGCGGCTCGCGGAAAAGTTCGGTGGCCACCAGGCCATCGGGCAGCGGCATGGGCCGCATCAGCCCGACCTCGATGGACTCGTCGAACACGCCTTCGGCCACGTCGCGGCTGCTCATCTCCTTGAGGTTCAGGTGCACGGCCGGGAAGCGCTGGCGAAACGCATGGATAGCCTTGGGGATTTTCGAGGTGAACGGCGCCGACGAGGTAAAGCCGATCTTCATCTCGCCCAGCTCGCCCAATTGCGCTCGGCGCGCCACATCAGCGGCTTTCTCCACCTGCGCCAGCACCTGGCGCGCCTCCTCCAGAAACAGCCGGCCGGCCTCACTCAGTTCGACCCGACGGTTGGTACGCTCGAACAGGCGTGCCCCCAGCTCCTGCTCCAAGGCCTGGATCTGTTGGCTCAGGGGTGGCTGGGAAATGCCCAGCTGCTGGGCCGCGCGGCCAAAATGCAGCTCTTCGGCAACCGCGATGAAATACCGCAGGTGGCGCAGTTCCATGTCTGCCTCCGGAACAGGTCGTGAAACGTCTTAAATAGGTCGAACAATATATTGGATGTAATCATTAGCCAGCTATATGCTTTTTTCATTGCGCCAGAGGTACCCGCCCGTGAAAACTGCTGTATCCACCCTCCCCGCCGACCCCGACCCTGCTCCGTTGCACGACATCTGGATCGAAAAAGGCACCCCTGCCTTCATGAAAACCGTGCTGGCCCTGTTCAGCGGCGGCTTCGCCACCTTCGCCCTGCTGTACTGCGTACAGCCGATGATGCCGTTGCTGTCGCAGGAGTTTTCGATCAATGCCGCCCAGAGCAGCCTGGTGTTGTCGGTATCGACCGGGATGCTGGCATTCGGTTTGCTGGTCACCGGGCCGATCTCCGACCGCATCGGGCGCAAGCCGGTGATGGTGTTCGCGCTGCTCTGCGCGGCGTTATCGACCATGGTCAGCGCGGTGATGCCAACCTGGGAAGGTGTACTCGCCGCACGGGCGCTGGTCGGCCTGTCGCTAAGCGGGCTGGCGGCAGTGGCAATGACCTACCTGAGCGAAGAGATCCACCCACAGCACATCGGCCTGGCCATGGGTTTGTACATTGGTGGCAACGCCATTGGTGGCATGAGCGGCCGGCTGATCACCGGCGTACTGATCGATTTCGTCAGCTGGCACACGGCAATGCTGACCATCGGTGGCCTGGCCTTGGGCGCGGCACTGGTGTTCTGGAAAGTGCTGCCCGAATCGCGCAATTTCCGCGCCCAGACGCTGCACCCGCGCAGCCTGCTGGACGGCTTCGTCATGCACTTCAAGGACGCCGGCCTGCCCTGGCTGTTCCTCGAAGCCTTCCTGCTGATGGGCGCCTTCGTCACACTGTTCAACTACATCGGCTACCGCCTGCTGGCAGAGCCCTACCACATGAACCAGGCGCTGGTCGGCTTGCTCTCGGTGGTCTACCTGTCGGGTATCTACAGCTCGGCGCAAGTCGGCGCCCTGGCTGACAAACTGGGCCGGCGCAAGGTGTTCTGGGCCAGTATCCTGGTAATGGCGGGCGGCTTGCTGATGACCTTGGCATCACCGCTGGTGCTGGTGATCCTCGGCATGCTGGTGTTCACCTTCGGCTTCTTTGGCGCGCATTCGGTGGCCAGCAGTTGGATTGGGCGCCGGGCGCTGAAGGCCAAAGGGCAGGCCTCGTCGCTGTACCTGTTCTGCTATTACGCAGGGTCGAGTGTGGCCGGGACGGCCGGTGGAGTGTTCTGGCACCAGTGGGGCTGGAACGGGATCGGGCTGTTCATTGGCAGCTTGCTGGCGGTGGCGTTGCTGGTGGCTATGAAGTTGAGCAGGCTTGCACCAAAGACTGCCTGATACGGGGCTGCCATGCAGCCCATCGCCGGCAAGCCGGCTCCCACAATTTCGACTGCGCCCAAGTGTTGGATTAGTGTCCAACTTCTTGGAGGCAGTCCACCCTGTGGGAGCCGGCTTGCCGGCGATTGGGCCCTCAGATCAGTTGATGATCTCGACAATATCCACATCCACTTCACGGCTCATCAGGTGCTTCTCCACCTCACCGGTCAGCTTGACCTTGGTCTTGTCGTTGAACGGCGTCGGTGGCAGGTCTTCATCGTCGATCTCGACGGTGATGGTGCCGGTGTTGTCCTTGAATTCGTACTTGTCGTCGTTGTTGATCTTCTTGGTCACAAAGCCTTGCAGCACTACCGGAGTGTCATCGGCTGCATCATTGGCAGCGGCAACGGTGGTGACCGATTGGGCACCCGGGCCGGTGTAGCCGGCCGCCAGGGCTGCGGTGCTCAAGAAAGGGGCGAGGATCAGTGCTAGGTAACGAGTTTTCATGATGATCGGGTCCTGTTTGGGTTTCGATGGGACCAGATTAGCGACGATCGCTGAATTGAAGCTTAACGCAAAAAAAACCGGCACTCAGGCCGGTTCGTTGTTGGGACATCAGATCACTGGTGGTATTGCGCCGACAGTTCGTGCACAGCATTGATGAACACACCTGCGTGCTCCGGATCGACTTCCGGAGTAATGCCGTGCCCCAGGTTGAACACGTGGCCGGTGCCCTTGCCGTAGCTGGCGAGGATACGCGCGACTTCCTGGCGGATGGCCTCTGGCTTGGCATACAGCACGGTCGGGTCCATGTTGCCCTGCAGGGCCACCTTGTCACCCACACGGCGGCGGGCGTCGCCGATTTCGCAAGTCCAGTCCAGGCCCAGGGCGTCGGCACCGGCTTCGGCAATGCTTTCCAGCCACAGGCCGCCGTTCTTGGTGAAGAGGATCACCGGCACCTTGCGCCCTTCGTGCTCGCGGATCAGACCGCTGACGATCTTGCGCATGTAGGCCAGGGAGAACTCCTGGTAGGCCGCCGCCGACAGGTTGCCACCCCAGGTGTCGAAGATCTGCACTGCCTGGGCACCCGCAAGGATCTGGCCGTTGAGGTAGCTGGTGACCGACTGGGCCAGCTTGTCCAGCAGCATATGCAGGGCTTGCGGGTTGTCGTAGGCCATCGCCTTGGTCTTGCGGAAGTCCTTGGACGAGCCGCCTTCGACCATGTAGGTGGCCAGGGTCCAAGGGCTGCCGGAGAAGCCGATCAGCGGCACGCGGCCATTGAGCTCGCGACGGATGGTGCTGACCGCGTCCATTACATAACCGAGGTCTTTCTGCGGATCAGGTACCTGCAGCGCCTCGATGTCGGCCGGTGTGCTGATGACCTTCTTGAAACGCGGGCCTTCGCCGGTCTCGAAGTACAGGCCAAGGCCCATGGCGTCGGGGATGGTGAGGATGTCCGAGAACAGGATCGCCGCATCCAGCGGGTAGCGGTCCAGCGGCTGCAAGGTAACCTCGCAGGCGAACTGCGGGTTCATGCACAGGCTCATGAAGTCGCCGGCCTTGGCGCGGCTGGCGCGGTATTCCGGCAAGTAGCGGCCGGCCTGGCGCATCATCCACACCGGGGTGACGTCTACGGGTTGCTTGAGCAGTGCACGCAGGAAACGATCGTTCTTCAGGGCAGTCATGTCGGCATCCGGCAAAAAAGTGCAGGCATTTTCTCAGACGCACAAAGAAAAGGCACGGCTGATTGCCGTGCCTTTTGTCTATCGGTATGTCCTGGATCAATAGATTTTGTATACAAAACCCAGTACAACCTCAGACTTCGAGGTAATCCAGGATACCTTCGGCGGCCGTGCGGCCTTCGAAGATGGCGGTTACCACCAGGTCCGAACCGCGCACCATGTCGCCACCGGCGAAGATTTTCGGGTTGCTGGTCTGGTGCTTGAACTTGCCTTTCTCCGGTGCCACCACGCGGCCCTGGCTGTCCATCTGGATGCCATGCTGCTCGAACCACGGTGCCGGGCTTGGGCGGAAGCCGAAAGCGATCACCACGGCGTCGGCCGGCAGGATCTCTTCGGAGCCGGGGATCGGCTCGGGGCTGCGGCGGCCGCGGGCATCCGGCTCGCCAAGACGGGTCTCGACGACTTTCACGCCTTCGACCTTGTCTTCGCCGACAATCGCAATGGGCTGGCGGTTATAGAGGAACTTCACGCCTTCTTCCTTGGCGTTCTTCACCTCTTTGCGCGAGCCGGGCATGTTGGCCTCGTCACGGCGATAGGCACACGTCACCGACTTGGCGCCCTGGCGGATCGAGGTGCGGTTGCAGTCCATCGCGGTGTCGCCACCGCCCAGTACCACGACCTTCTTGCCCTGCATGTCGACAAAGTCTTCCGGCGACTTTTCAAAGCCCAGGTTGCGGTTGACGTTGGCGATCAGGAAGTCCAGTGCGTCATGCACACCCGGCAGGTCTTCGCCCGGGAAACCGCCCTTCATGTAGGTGTAGGTGCCCATACCCATGAACACGGCATCGTATTCGGCGAGCAGCTGCTCCATGGTGATGTCGGTACCCACCTCGGTGTTCAAGCGGAACTCGATGCCCATGCCGGTGAAGACTTCGCGGCGGTTGCTCAGCACGGTCTTTTCCAGCTTGAACTCGGGGATGCCAAAGGTCAGCAGGCCGCCGATTTCCGGGTTCTTGTCGAACACCACCGGGGTCACCCCAGCACGCACCAGCACGTCGGCACAGCCCAGGCCCGCCGGGCCGGCGCCGATGATGGCGACGCGCTTGCCGGTCGGTTTGACCTTGGACATGTCCGGGCGCCAGCCCATGGCGAAGGCGGTATCGGTGATGTACTTCTCCACCGAGCCGATGGTCACGGCGCCGAAGCCGTCGTTCAAGGTGCAGGCGCCCTCGCACAGACGGTCTTGCGGGCACACGCGGCCACAGACCTCCGGCAGGGTGTTGGTCTGGTGCGACAGCTCGGCGGCGGCCAGGATGTTGCCTTCGGAAACCAGCTTCAACCAGTTGGGGATGAAGTTGTGCACCGGGCACTTCCACTCGCAATACGGGTTACCGCAGCCCAGGCAACGGTGCGCCTGCTCTACGGACTGCTGGGGCTTGAAGGGTTCGTAGATCTCCACGAACTCCTTCTTGCGCTGGCGCAGCAGCTTTTTCTTCGGGTCCTTGCGGCCCACTTCGATGAACTGGAAGTCGTTACTCAGACGTTCAGCCATTTTTCAAAACCTCTTAACAGCAGCTGCAAGCTACGCGCTGCAAGCCGCAAGACGATCACTTAAGCCGGGCAAACCTCGAACTGCATTGACTTGCAGCTTGAGGCTTGCCACTTGCAGCTGTTTTTACTGCGGGTTGGCACGGGTGCTGGACAGCAGTTGCTTGAGGTTGGCCGCTTTCGGCTTGACCAGCCAGAAGCGCCGCACATAGTCGTCCAGGTTCTCGAAGAGCTCACGCCCCCACTCGCTGCCAGTCTCTTCCACGTATTCGCCAAGGACCCGCGCCAGGTGGCTGCGGTAGGCTTCCATCGCTTCACCACTGATGCGCTGGATTTCCACCAGTTCGTGGTTCAGCTTGTCGACGAAGCTGTTGTCCATGTCGAGCACGTAGGCGAAGCCGCCAGTCATGCCAGAACCGAAGTTGTAACCGGTCTTGCCCAAAACGCAGACAAAGCCGCCGGTCATGTATTCACAGCAGTGATCACCCGTACCCTCGACCACCGCGTGGGCGCCGGAGTTACGCACAGCGAAGCGCTCGCCCGCGGTGCCGGCGGCAAACAGCTTGCCGCCCGTGGCGCCGTACAGGCAGGTGTTGCCGACGATGGCGCTGTGCTGGGTTTCGAACGGGCTGCCGGCAGGCGGCACGATGGTCACCTTGCCACCGGTCATGCCTTTGCCGACGTAATCGTTGGCGTCACCTTCCAGGTACAGGTTCAGGCCACCGGCGTTCCACACGCCGAAGCTCTGGCCTGCAGTGCCCTTGAAGCGGAAGGTGATCGGCGACGCCGCCATACCCTGGTTGCCGTGCAGCTTGGCGATTTCGCCGGAGATGCGCGCACCAATGGAACGGTCGCAGTTGCAGATGTCCAGCGCGAACTCGCCACCGGCCTGGTCGCGAATGGCCGGCAGGGCCATTTCGACCATCTTCTCGGCCAGCTCGCCCTTGTCGAACGGCGGGTTCTTGTCGACCTCGCAGAACTGCGGCTTGTCCGCCGGGATGTGCGAACTGCCCAGCAGCGGCGACAGGTCCAGGTACTGCTGGCGCTCGGTATCACCCGGCAGCACGTCGAGCAGGTCGGTACGGCCGATCAGCTCGCCCAGGCTGCGCACGCCCAGCTTGGCCAGCCACTCGCGGGTTTCTTCGGCGACGAAGGTGAAGAAGTTGATCACCATGTCGACGGTGCCGATGTAGTGGTCCTTGCGCAGCTTGTCGTTCTGGGTCGCTACGCCGGTGGCGCAGTTGTTCAGGTGGCAGATGCGCAGGTACTTGCAGCCCAGGGCAATCATTGGCGCGGTGCCGAAGCCGAAGCTTTCGGCGCCGAGGATGGCTGCCTTGATAACGTCGAGGCCGGTTTTCAGGCCGCCGTCGGTCTGTACCCGCACCTTGCCGCGCAGGTCGTTGCCGCGCAGGGTCTGATGGGTTTCAGCCAGGCCCAGTTCCCACGGGGCGCCAGCGTACTTGATCGAGGTCAGCGGCGAAGCGCCGGTGCCGCCGTCGTAACCGGAGATGGTGATCAGGTCGGCGTAGGCCTTGGCCACGCCAGCGGCGATGGTACCAACGCCCGCCTCTGCCACCAGCTTGACCGATACCAGGGCCTGCGGGTTGACCTGCTTGAGGTCGTAGATCAGCTGGGCCAGGTCTTCGATCGAATAGATGTCGTGGTGCGGCGGCGGCGAGATCAGGGTCACGCCCGGTACCGCATAGCGCAGCTTGGCGATCAGGCCGTTGACCTTGCCGCCTGGCAGCTGGCCGCCCTCACCGGGCTTGGCGCCCTGGGCAACTTTGATCTGCAGCACTTCGGCATTGACCAGGTATTCCGGGGTCACACCGAAGCGGCCGGTGGCGACCTGCTTGATTTTCGAGCTGCGGACGGTGCCGTAGCGCGACGGGTCTTCACCGCCCTCACCGGAGTTGGAGCGCGCGCCCAGGCGGTTCATCGCCTCGGCCAGCGCTTCGTGGGCCTCTGGCGACAGTGCACCCAGCGAGATACCCGCCGAGTCGAAGCGCTTGAGGATCGCCTCCAGCGGCTCGATCTGCTCCAGCGGCAGAGCCTCGTCGGCCACTTTCACTTTCAGCAGGTCGCGGATCATCGACACCGGGCGCTGGTCGACCAGCGAGGTGTATTCCTTGAACTTGGCGTAGTCGCCCTGCTGCACGGCAGCCTGCAGGGTATTGACCACGTCCGGGTTATAGGCGTGGTATTCGCCACCGTGAACGAACTTGAGCAGGCCGCCTTGCTGGATCGGCTTGCGCGCGCTCCAGGCTTCGGCGGCGAGCAGCTTCTGGTCGCCCTCGAGGTCGACGAAGCGCGCCCCCTTGATGCGGCTGGAAACGCCCTTGAAGCTCAGGCCAACCACTTCCTCGGCCAGGCCCACGGCTTCGAACAGCTGCGCGCCACGGTACGAGGCAACGGTGGAGATACCCATCTTCGACAGGATCTTCAGCAGGCCTTTGGAGATGCCTTTGCGGTAGTACTTGAAGACTTCATCCAGGTCGCCCAGCACCTCGCCGGTACGGATCAGGTCGGCCAGCACTTCATAGGCCAGGTACGGGTACACGGCGGAGGCGCCGAAGCCCAGCAGCACGGCGAAGTGGTGCGGGTCGCGGGCGGTGGCGGTTTCGACCAGGATGTTGCTGTCGCAGCGCAGGCCCTTTTCGGTCAGGCGGTGGTGCACTGCGCCGACGGCGAACGAAGCGTGCACCGGCAGCTTGCCCGGGGCGATGTAACGGTCGCTCAGCACCAGTTGGGTCTTGCCGGCCCGCACCGCTTCTTCAGCTTGGTCGGCGATGTTGCGGATGGCAGCTTCCAGGCCGATGCTTTCCTCGTAGTTGAGGTCGATCAGCTGGCGGTCGAAGCCTTCGCGCTCCAGGTTCATCAGCGAACGCCACTTGGCGGGCGAGATGACCGGCGAGCTGAGAATCACCCGCGAGGCGTGCTCCGGGGATTCCTGGAAGATGTTGCGCTCGGCGCCCAGGCAGATTTCCAGCGACATGACGATCGCTTCGCGCAGCGGGTCGATCGGCGGGTTGGTTACCTGGGCGAACTGCTGGCGGAAGAAGTCGTACGGCGAACGCACGCGCTGCGACAGCACGGCCATCGGCGTGTCGTCGCCCATGGAGCCGACCGCTTCCTGGCCCTGCTCGCCGAGTGGGCGCAGTACCTGGTCACGCTCCTCGAAGGTGACCTGGAACATCTTCATGTATTGCTTGAGCTGGTCGCTGTCGTAGCTGGCAGCGCCCTGGTCATCGGTCAGCGTCGCCTGAATGCGCAGGGCGTGCTGACGCAGCCAGCGCTTGTACGGGTGGCGCGACTTCAAGCGGTTATCGATGGCGTCGGTGTCGAGGATATGGCCGGTCTCGGTGTCGACAGCCAGGATCTGACCCGGGCCGACGCGGCCCTTGGCAACGACTTCATCAGGCTTGTAGCCCCATACGCCGATTTCCGAAGCGATGGTGATATAGCCATTGGTGGTGGTCACCCAGCGCGCCGGGCGCAGGCCGTTACGGTCGAGCAGGCAGACCGCGTGGCGGCCTTCGGTCATGACGATACCGGCCGGGCCATCCCACGGCTCCATGTGCATGGAGTTGTACTCGTAGAAGGCGCGCAGGTCGGCATCCATGGTCTCGACGTTCTGCCAGGCTGGCGGTACCAGCATGCGCACGCCACGGAACAGGTCGATGCCGCCGGTGACCATCAGCTCGAGCATGTTGTCCATGCTCGAGGAGTCGGAGCCGACGCGGTTGACCAGCGGGCCGAGCTCTTCGAGGTCGGGGATCTGGTCGTTGGCGAACTTGGTGCGACGGGCCATGGCCCAGTTGCGGTTGCCGGTGATGGTGTTGATTTCGCCGTTGTGGGCGAGGAAGCGGAACGGCTGCGCCAGCGGCCATTTCGGCAGGGTATTGGTGGAGAAGCGCTGGTGGAACACGCAGATCGCGGTTTGCAGGCGCTCGTCATCCAGGTCCGGGTAGAAGGCCGCGAGATCGCGCGGCATCATCAGGCCTTTGTAGATGATGGTCTTGTGCGAGAAGCTGCAGATGTAGTGGTCGGCGTCGTGGGCGTTGGCCACGGACGAACGGCGACGGGCACTGAACAGCTTGATGGCGAATTCCTGATCGCTCAGGCCTTCACCGCCGATGAACACCTGTTCGATCTGCGGCAGACGCTCCAGGGCCAGGCGGCCGAGCACGCTGGTGTCGATCGGCACTTTACGCCAGCCCACCAGCGTAAGACCGGCGGCAAGGATTTCGCGATCCATGTTGGCGCGAGCAGCTTCGGCTTTAACCGGGTCCTGATTGAAGAACACCATGCCGACGGCGTACTGCTTGGGCAGTTCGACCGCAAAGTGCTCCTGGGCCATGGCACGCAGGAATTGATCAGGCTTCTGCATGAGCAGGCCGCAACCGTCGCCGGTCTTGCCGTCGGCGTTGATTCCGCCGCGGTGGGTCATGCAAGTCAGTGCCTGCATGGCGGTTTGCAGAAGGTGGTGGCTGGGTTCACCCGTCATATGGGCGATCAGGCCAAAACCACAGTTGTCCTTGAATTCTTCGGGATGGTACAGACCTGTTTTCATAGACACTATCTCACCAGGTTCACCTCTCAACCGGAGGCAAATCTCTTTTTTAACAACCACTTACCATCCACGCCGATCAAATGCCAGCTTTTTTGCGGTGGCCATGGAAAACCATTGTTGCACAGCGACAGCGATGCCCACAAATTTTCATGTCTCACCATTGAAAATTTATGTCGCAATTTTGAATGTTTTTGCGCCATGCGCCGTGATAGCGGCTTGGCTAGAGTCTGAAGCGTTTCAGCCATGACTGCAAGATTGGCTTGTGGCCGGCAGTCTGGGACAGAAAAGCCTGCCGCGCTCGAGCGCAGCAGGCTAGACGAAAGTCAGTTTCGCTCAGCAACTGGGCGGCGGGGTGATGCCGCCCGGAAGGTAATCAGCGAGCCGTGGCCAGCTCTTGTTGGACGCTGCCGACGGTACGTGGCCAAGGTTTACCAGCCTGGACCTTCGCTGGCAAGTTCTTGATTGCCGCAACCGCTGCATCGCGGTTGGCGAAGCTGCCATAAGTGACCACGTACAGCGGCTTGCCCTGCAGGTTTTTCTTGAAGTAGCGATAGTCGCCACCCTGCGCCTTGACGAAGGCCTGGGCCGACGCTTCGGAACTGGTGCCGAGAATCTGCACCACATAATTGCCGGGCTTCTGGCCAGCGTACCAACCACCGGTGCTGCCACCAGCGGCTGCTTTTTCAGCAGGTTTGGCAGCGGGCTTGGCGGTGGCCACCTGGGTCGGTGCCGGAGCAGGCTTGGCAGGCGCTACCGGCTTGGCCGGCTGGGTTGCAACAGGCTTCTGCGCAGGTGCTACTGGCTGAGCCGGAGCAGGGCTGGTGGTGGCTTGCGCCATGGTCGGTGCCGGGCCGGCAGCCACACCTTGCGGTGGTGCGGTGGTGGTGACCGTCGGCGGGTTGCCAGGCTGCAACGCGGTGTTACCCGCCGGGCCGCCTTCCTCGCCATCGCCCATGCCCGCGGCCTGGGCCAGCGGCTCACGCATCACCGGCTGCGACTGGCCAACCAGCGGCAGTGGCATCGGCTGCGAAGAGCCGGAGAACTCGATGGAAGGGTCGTTCGACTTGCCGTCCCCCAGCGGCAGCTGGGCCTGGGCTGCTGGCGCATCGGTTGGCGCCTTGTCGCCTTTCTTGGGCATGAGAACCGCGGCAGCAACGGCGACCACGACGACAGCGGACAACGCGAGCACGTGTTTCTTAGGCATTTTGAACCCCATGGTTGGTCGCTTGGCCGTCGTGCGGCTGGCGATCATGGCTTCGATCAAGGTATCGCGGGCGACCTGGTTGATGTTGCCAGGCCAACCGTCGGAGTTTTCATGGATATCGACGAGCTGCTCACGGGTGAACACATCGATGCCCCGGCCGGCACCTTCAAGGCGCTGTTCCAGGTACTCGCGGGTCTCTTCCTCGCTGTAGGGGGCGAGTTCGATGACGTGGAAACGCTCTTCCTCGACATGGATCTCCTCCAACCCTGCGATCAGCGAGGGTTCGCCGAACAGGAACACGTGCGGGCGCCCTTCCGGGACACCTGCCGCCAGTTCCAGCAACGCTTGGAGTGCCGACTCGTCGAGTTGTTCCGCATCGTCCACCAGCAAGTAGACTTCTTGCCCGGTGAGGGCGAGTTGTACCACCTTGGACAGAATCGCCTGGACTTCGGGCTGGGCTACTTCCAGCGACTGGGCCACCTGGGCCAGCACGCTGGCCGCATCGCTGGCACCGCGGGCCGATACCACCACGCTCTGCACCGACTGTTTGTTGGTGCTGGCCACCAAGGCCTGGCGCAGCAGTGTCTTGCCGCTGCCTACCGGGCCTGTAACCACCAGCATCAGCTGGCTGTAGCGGGCCAAGTGATGCAGTTGGCCGAGCACGGGCTTGCGCTGGGCAGGGAAGAACTTGAAGCCGGGCACACGCGGCGCGAACGGATCGTGGCTCAACTGGTAGTGGTCGAGAAACGCCTCATCGGCATGCAAACTGGTCATTGCGCTGTCACAACCTCAAAGCTGGGCCACGATCGCGCGGTAATCCGCCGACAGCGTGGCCTGAAGAATCTCTTTCGGATAGTCGTCGGTGACCACGGCTTCACCCATCTGGCGCAGCAGCACCAGACGCAGACGCCCATCGATCACCTTTTTATCGACCGCCATATGCTCCATGAAATGCGCCGGGGTCATTTCCTGTGGTGGCACCACCGGCAAACCTGCATCCTGCAGCAGGCGGATTGCGCGATCGCGCTCGGGCTGGTCGATCCAGCCCAGGCGCATGGACATTTCCAGGGCCATCACCGTGCCCGCTGCCACGGCTTCGCCGTGCAACCAGACACCGTAGCCCATGTGCGTTTCGATGGCATGCCCGAAGGTATGCCCCAGGTTGAGAGTGGCGCGCACGCCGGATTCGCGCTCATCGGCACCCACCACTGCGGCCTTGGCCGCGCAGGAGCGGCGGATCGCTTCGGTCAGGGCAGCAGGCTCCAGGGCGCGCAGGGCCTCGATGTTGTCTTCGAGCCAGCCGAGGAAGGGTTTGTCGCAGATCAGGCCGTACTTGATCACTTCGGCCAGGCCCGCCGACAGCTCACGCTCGGGCAGGGTCTTGAGGCTGGTGGTATCGATCAGCACCGCGTTGGGCTGATAGAAGGCACCCACCATGTTCTTGCCCAGCGGGTGGTTGATGCCAGTCTTGCCGCCGACCGAGGAGTCGACCTGGGACAGCAGCGTGGTCGGCACCTGGATGAAATCGACGCCGCGCTGGTAGCAGGCCGCTGCGAAACCGGCCATGTCACCGATCACGCCACCGCCAAGGGCCACCACCGTGGTGCGGCGGTCGTGCCGGGCAGTCAGCAGGCCGTCGAAGATCAGCTGCAGGGTTTCCCAATTCTTGAAGGCTTCGCCGTCTGGAAGGATCACGGGCAGCACCGAATAGGCACCGAGGGTCTTGCTCAAACGTTCGAGATACAGGGGCGCGACGGTCTCGTTGGAAACGATGGCAACCTGCCGGCCGGCAATATGCGGCGCCAGCAACTCGGGCTGGTCAAGCAGGCCTTCGCCAATGTAGATCGGGTAGCTGCGCTCGCCCAGGTCGACCTTTAGTGTCTGCATGTATCCCCACAATGTACTTGGGCGCGGCGTCGGCTGAGCGACCCACGCGGTATCGTTGAACCTCGCCTCGGCGCTGGCCGAGAATAGTCCCGGCTTACCGGGGCGGCAACTGCTGCAAGCGGTCGAGAATGTCGAGCACGACCATGCGCGGCGGCCGTTCGTCGGTTTCCACCACCAGGTCAGCAATCTCACGGTAGAGCGGGTCGCGCGTTTCCAGCAGGTTGCGCAACGTCGCCTCCGGGTTGGCGGTACGCAGCAACGGGCGATTGCGATCGCGCGCGGTGCGCCCGACCTGCTGCTCCACCGAGGCATGCAGGTAGATCACCCGGCCGCCCCGGTGCAACGCCCGGCGATTGGCCTCGCGCATCACTGCGCCGCCACCGGTCGCCACGACCACGCCATCGAGCGCGCAGAGTTCGGCGATCATCGCCTCCTCACGGTCACGAAAGCCCGGTTCGCCTTCCTTGTCGAAGATCCACGGGATATTGGCGCCGGACCGCAGTTCGATTTCCTTGTCGGAATCTTTGAACAGCAGGCGCAGTTCTTTGGCCAACAGGCGTCCGATGGTGCTTTTACCAGCGCCCATGGGCCCTACAAGTATCAAATTTCGCACAGAATCAACGACTCACAGCAATCGCCTGGTCACTCATGATACGCGGAGTCAGGAAGACCAGCAGCTCGGATTTTTTCTCTTGTAATGCATCGCGTCGAAACAGCCGCCCAACATACGGCAGATCGCCAAAAAATGGCACCTTGTCGACCACATTGTTTTGCGTGGTCGAGTACACACCCCCAATGACGATTGTCTCGCCATCGGCCACCCGAACCTTGGCATTCACCTCGTTCTTGCGGATTGGCGGCACATCATTCAAGGCATTGACGAAATCAGGCTCATCCTTGGTCACCTTGACCGTCATGATGACCTTGCCGTCCGGGGTGATCTGCGGGGTGACCTCCAGAGACAGCGACGCTTCACGGAAGGCGACAGACGTAGCACCGCTTTTGGTCGTCTCCTGGTAAGGCACCTCGGTGCCCTTGAGTATGCGGGCTGTCTCTTTGTCAGCGGTGACGACCTTGGGCTGGGAAATGATTTCGCCGTTGCCGGTCTTTTCCATGGCGCTGAGCTCCAGGTCCAGCAGCACACCTCCGCGCAGCAGGCCAAGGCCGATGCTGGAACCGGCCCGCTCCACACCCAGATCGACGAACACATCCTTCCCTAACTGTGGGGTCTCGCCATAAAGCCGCCGCCCCCAGCGCACCCCCAGGCTCTTCTCGTAGTCGAGATTGGCTTCGACAATGCGCGCCTCGATCGCCACCTGGCGCACCGGCACGTCCAGTTGCGCCACCAACTGGCGCAACTCGGCGAGTCGATCTTCAGGCTGGTGCGCCACCAAGGTATTGGTGCGGGTATCGACACTCAAGCTCCCGCGGCCGGTGAGGATACCGTCGTCGGCCAGCGTTGCCAGCAGCAACTCGGCAAGTTCGGACGCTTCGGCGTGATGGATCCGCAGCAACTCCCGGCGCAAAGGTTGCAGTTGAGCGTCCAGCTCCTGCCCCAGGCGCGCGCCAAGTGACTGTTCAGCCAGTTCGGCCGCTGGTGCCACCAGCAGCACATTGCCTTCCTCCCTTCGCGCCAGCCCCTTGCTGCGCAAGATCAGCTCCAGGGCTTGATACCAAGGCACGCCCTGCAGGCGCAGGGTAATGTTGCCCTGAACCGTGTCACTGGCAACCAGATTGATACCGGCGTAATCGGCCAGCACCTGCAGCACCGAGCGCACTTCCACATCCTGGAAGTTCAACGAAATCGGCTCACCCCGATGAGGTGGCGCGGCCATCAATGGCATCGGCAGCACGGCCAACATCAGCCACGTCATCAAGCCTTTCATCATCTTCCCTGACCTCCCTGTCCACGCCCTTCCTGAGCGTTAGCAATGTGCTGCGTTCCCGCCACCTGCCACCCACGAACAACCGTTCACGCACCTCGACCTGCCTCTCGCCGACATGGCTCACCACGCCCTCATCGCGCCCTAACGCGTCACCGGCGCGCACACGGTACAACCTACCTGCAGACGACAGCACTGCCTGGTATTCCAGGCCGCGCGACAAACTGCCGACCATTTCAAGCTGAGCCAGTGGAACGTTGGCCAGCCCTTCGCGGGCAACGCGGGTCGACCAGGCTGAAAACGGGTCGAGAACAGGGGGCAGAACGTCAGCGCGGGCGGGGGTCAGGGCCAGCGAGCCTGGCTCCGGCACCGGCCCATCGGCCTGGAAGGCGTTGACCCGCAGGCGCAAGCGGAGCAAGCCAGGCTTGCCAGCTGCGCTGGCCAGATACAGGTCGCCAGCACGCAGCAGGCGAACCTGACCCAGCCAATCGTCCAGCCACATGCGCAGCGACGCATAGCGGCCAACCACCAGCACATCGAGCGGTGTCCGGCGAAAGCCGGGCATCTTCACCTCCTCCTGTACATCCAGTTGCTCGAAGTGCAGCCCATGCGCATGCCCGGAGGCTGCCAGCTGGTCGAGCAAGTCGCTGATGTCGCCCCCTGCCGCAAGGCGCCAGCGGTGGTCTAGCAGTTCCAGCTCGGCCTCGCCAGTGGCTTCCCGTATGGACTCACTCGCCAGCACTCGAGCGGTTTTGGCTTCCTGCTCCTCGCTCAGTTGCCTGCCCTGTGCCTGTTCTAGCTGCTGGAGCTGCCGCCACTCCGGCAGGCGAACAAGGCAACCCAGCGCAAGCACTGCAAGCGCGACAGAAATCGGCAGGGCATAGCTCAGCAAAGGTGAGCGAACGACCGGCACCAGCCAATCCAGGCGGTAGAGAACGCTCACGACCACGACGCCGACATGCGCCCCAGCATCAAGAACTCATCGCCAGCCGGCAGACTTTTCAAGCGTTTGAGCTCCAGGTCCAGCACCACACTGGAGCGCCCCAGGTCGCGCATGAACTGCGCCACCACGGCCCCGGAAACAGCCAGCCCGACGATATGCAGGCGGTCGCCTTCAAGCTTCAGCTCGACTACCTGAACACCCTCAGGCAGTGCACGCTCCAGGTCGGCGAAAAGTGCGACCAGAAGCCCTCTATCAGCGTGCAGAGCGGCCAGCATGTCAGCTTGAGCACGCACCGAATCAAGCGTTTCCCTGGCGCTTTCAAGCCGCTCCAGCTGAGCGTCCAACCCAGCAATCACCGCTTGTTGACTGACATTGGCCATCGCCTGCTGCTGCGCCCTTTGCCGCGCCAGCTGGTCCATCAACAACACGACGCATAACGCCAGAAGCACACCGCCGACCAGCATCAGGCGCAAGCGCCGCAGGGCCGCCAGGCGCTGCTGCTCGCGCCAGGGTAGAAGGTTGATACGCAACATCAGCGCCAACCTCCCAATGCCAGCGCGCACGCCAGTGTCATGCTGTTGTCGTGACAATCGATGCCGGCCACCGGGGGCAATGGCCGGCATTGCACACTCAGGCTGTCAGCCAGTTGTTGCAGCCGAGCCTGATGGAGTGTCGGCGTGCTGGTCACCACCAGATCATTCAGAAAGGGACAATCGGCAAACAACTCGCACAGCCGATCCAAGGGCATTTCGCGCCGCTGGGGCAGTACATCTGGGGACCAGCAATGCAGCGTCGCGCTACACGGCTCCAGTCGCAGCAACGCCGAGCCTTCTGCACGCGGCTGAGGCAGAAGCCGCCGCAAAGCGATGCTGTCGACCTCCACCGCTTCAAGCTGTAGTCCGGCCGCCTCGAACAGCGCCTCCAGGGGGGTCAGCACAGCCTGCCGACAGGCGGCCACCATGACATCCCGTGCCCCTGCCTGAACCTGTGAAGCGCCCATTACCTGAAAATCCATTACCAACTCTTCCAGCGGAAATGGGAACAGCCTGTCCGCGTCGGCCAGCAGCTTCGCCTCCAGCTCGGTTTCAGACTGGCTGGGCGGCAATTGCCACAACTTGCAGATCACCTGCGAAGCAGGCAGTGCCACCGCCACCCGGCGTTGGCGGCTACCGCTGCGCCGATAGGCGCTACTCAATGCCGCCAGAACGCGATCCGGTGCCTGCCACCAGTCGCCAGCGGTAAACGGCTCGAACCGTTCCAGCGCCCACGCAACCCGCTCATAGCGCCCCTTTAGCCGCCGCAACTGCAGCACCCGTACAGAATCGGAGGCAATTTCCACCCCCAGCAGTGAACCGGCATCCTTGCCCATGCGTCCAAGCATCGTTGTTCCCTTGTGGCAACCGTAAACCCGCTGCATCGCCAGTCCCTGGAAGGCCAGGCGGTGCAGCGGGCCGCCTGGCCGGTCACCCGGCGAGGCGAAAAATGCTTATAATGCCCAGCGTTTTTTTCGTCCGCCGGCTCCGTGCGCAACTCACCCCTCAACCTGGACACCCAAAAGCCTTGATACGCCTGCTGAAGTTCTTCTGGTGGTCTTTCGTCGCAGTCATCTGCGCGCTCGTACTCGGTGTGAGCGGTGCGTTTCTGTATCTTAGTCCCAACCTGCCGTCGGTCGATTCGCTCAGAAGCATCCAGTTGCAGATCCCCCTGAGGGTGTACAGCAGCGACGGCAAGCTCATTGCCGAGTTCGGCGAAATGCGCCGCTCGCCAATCCGTTTCGCGGAAATCCCCCCGCAGTTCATTCAGGCGCTTCTGTCAGCCGAAGACGACAATTTCCTTAACCACTACGGTGTCGATCCGAGCAGCCTCATGCGCGCCGCGACCCAGCTGGTTAAAACCGGTCACATCCAGACCGGCGGCAGCACCATCACCATGCAGGTGGCGAAGAACTTCTTCCTGACCAGCGAGCGCAGCTTCTCGCGCAAGACCAACGAGATTCTGCTGGCCCTGCAGATCGAGCGTGAGCTGACCAAGGACGAGATCCTCGAGCTGTACGTGAACAAGATCTACCTGGGTAACCGAGCCTACGGCATCGACGCCGCCGCGCAGGTGTACTACGGCAAATCGATCCGGGACGTGAGCCTGGCGCAGATGGCGATGATCGCCGGCCTGCCCAAGGCGCCGTCGCGATTCAACCCGCTGGCCAACCCGGTGCGTGCGAAAGAGCGCCGCGACTGGATCCTGGGCCGCATGTACAAGCTCGGCAAGATCGACGAAGCCAGCTACCAGAGCGCACTGGCCGAGCCGCTCAACGCCAGCTACCACGTGCCGACACCTGAAGTGAACGCGCCGTACATCGCCGAGATGGCCCGCGCCGAAATGGTCGGCCGCTATGGCAGCGAGGCCTATACCGAAGGCTTCCGCGTCACCACCACGGTGCCGAGCGACATGCAGGAAATGGCCAACAAGGCAGTCCTCAACGGCCTGTCGGACTATGACGAACGCCATGGCTACCGCGGCCCGGACGCACGCTTCCCGGGCAAGACCCAGGCCGCCTGGCTGCAGGAGTTGAACAAGCAGCGCACCCTGGGCGGGCTGGAGCCGGCCATCGTTACCCATGTCGAAAAGACTGGCATCAAGGTGCTGACCCGCAGCGGCAAAGAAGAAGACGTTGCCTGGGACACCATGAAGTGGGCGCGCCCGTTCATCAACAGCAACTCCCAGGGGCGCGCGCCGCAATCGCCGGCTGACGTGGCCCAGGTCGGCGACCTGGTACGCCTGCAGCGCCTGGACGACGGCAAGCTCAAATTCAGCCAGGTGCCCGGTGCCCAGAGTGCGCTGGTAACCCTGGACCCTTACAACGGTGCCATTCGTGCGCTGGTGGGCGGCTTCTCGTTCGAGCAGAGCAACTACAACCGCGCCATGCAGGCCAAGCGCCAGCCGGGCTCGAGCTTCAAGCCGTTCATCTACAGCGCCGCGCTGGACAGCGGCTATACCGCCGCCAGCCTGGTCAACGATGCACCGATCGTGTTCGTCGACGAGTACCTCGACAAGGAATGGCGGCCAAAGAACGACACCAACACCTTCCTTGGCCCGATCCGCATGCGCGAAGCGTTGTACAAGTCGCGCAACCTGGTATCGATCCGCCTGCTGCAGGCCATGGGTGTAGGCCGCACCATCGACTACATCGCCAAGTTCGGCTTCAACAAGCAGGACCTGCCGCGCAACCTGTCGCTGGCGCTGGGCACCGCAACGCTGACGCCGATGGAAATCGCCACCGGGTGGAGCACCTTTGCCAACGGCGGCTACAAGGTCAACCCGTACCTGATCGAGCGCATCGAAAGCCGTAGCGGCGAAACCCTGTTCACCGCCAACCCGGCACGCGTGCCGCAAGGCGCCGAAGACCATGCAGGCCTGGCCGCACCGGAGCAGCCTTTCAGCACCGCGGCAATGCCCGGCGAGGCACCGTCGGCCTTCGGCCAGATAGCGCCGGCACCGCAAGCGCCGGTGATCGCCGAGCAGATCATCGATGGCCGCACCACCTATATCCTCACCAGCATGCTGCAGGACGTGATCAAGCGCGGTACCGGGCGCCGGGCGCTGGCCTTGGGCCGTACTGACCTGGCAGGCAAGACCGGCACCACCAACGAGTCCAAGGATGCCTGGTTCTCGGGCTACAACGCCGATTACGTGACTACCGTCTGGGTCGGCTTCGACCAGCCGGAAACCTTGGGCCGCCGCGAATACGGCGGCACTGCGGCGCTACCGATCTGGATGAGCTTCATGGGCGCGGCGCTCAAGGACAAGCCAAACCACGCCCCTGCAGAGCCGGAAGGCATCCTCAGCCTGCGGGTCGACCCAGTCAGCGGCCGCGCAGCCTCGCCGAGCACGCCGAACGCGTACTTCGAGCTGTTCAAGGCTGAAGACTCGCCACCGTCGGTGGATGAGCTGGGCAATGGTGCAGCACCTGGCAGCCCGCTGCCAGCGGATGAAGCAGCGCCGATGGATCTGTTCTGACAGTGACTTTGCAGCGAGGCCTATAGCCGGCAAGCCGGCTCCAACAGAGTCAGCACCAACCCTGAGCGTTGTGCGGTACCTGTAGGAGCTGGCTTGCCGGCGATAGGGCCCTGACAGGCCACCGACCAATCAGCAGGCAAACAAAAAGCCCCGACTCATACGAGCCGGGGCTTTTTTGTGTTGCTACGGCCTGAGGATCAGCCGTTGAACACTTCATCCACGCTGTTCAGCGGGTAGTGCTTCGGATACGGCAGGGTAGCCACGCCGGATTCGATGGCGGCCTTGGCCACTGCGTCGGAAACGACGGTGATCAGGCGAGCGTCCAGCGGCTTCGGAATGATGTACTCACGGCCGAATTCCAGACCTTCGACGCCGTAGGCCTCGCATACTTCCTTGGGCACTGGCAGCTTGGCCAGGTCTTTCAGGGCGATGGCGGCGGCGATCTTCATTTCTTCGTTGATGCGCTTGGCGCGAACGTCCAGGGCACCACGGAAGATGAACGGGAAGCCGAGAACGTTGTTGACCTGGTTCGGGTAGTCGGAACGACCGGTGGCCATGATCACGTCGTTGCGGGTGGCATGAGCCAGCTCTGGCGAGATTTCCGGGTCCGGGTTCGAGCACGCGAACACGATCGGGTTGGCAGCCATCGACTTCAGGCCTTCCGGGCTCAGCAGGTTCGGGCCGGACAGGCCAACGAACACATCAGCACCTTCCAGGGCATCAGCCAGGCTGCGCTTGTCGGTGGCGTGGGCGAACTGGGCCTTGTACTGGTTCAGGTCGTCGCGGCCAGCGTGGATCACGCCGCTGCGGTCGATCATGAAGATGTTCTCGACCTTGGCACCCATGCTGACCAGCAGCTTCATGCACGAGATGGCAGCAGCGCCGGCACCCAGGCAGACGATCTTGGCGTCTTCGAGTTTTTTGCCAGCGATTTCCAGGGCGTTGATCATGCCGGCGGCGGTAACGATCGCGGTGCCGTGCTGGTCATCGTGGAACACTGGAATGTCGCACTGCTCGATCAGGGTGCGTTCGATTTCGAAGCACTCAGGCGCCTTGATGTCTTCGAGGTTGATGCCACCGAAGGTAATCGAGATGCGGCGAACGGTGTCGATGAAAGCTTGTGGGCTTTCCGATTCGACTTCGATGTCGAATACGTCGATACCGGCGAAACGCTTGAACAGAACGCCCTTGCCTTCCATGACCGGCTTGGAAGCCAGTGGACCGAGGTCACCCAGACCGAGGATGGCGGTGCCATCGGAAATCACTGCAACAAGGTTGCCCTTGCCGGTGTATTTGTAGGCCAGCTCAGGATCACGGCCGATTTCACGCACAGGTTCTGCAACGCCTGGGCTGTAGGCCAGGGCGAGATCACGGGCGGTGGCGGTGGGCTTGGAGAGCTCGACGCTCAGTTTCCCCGGACGAGGTTGAGCGTGATATTCGAGAGCGGCGGTTTTCAGGTCTGACATGGTGGGCATTCCGCTATTTACTGTTCTGACGGACCGCCGAGGATACGCAAAGAGCCGGGGAGTCACAAGACTGGCCGGTCACTTGTGTCAAGGCCTTTAGCCTACGACTTTACGCTATAACACACGGGGGCATTGGAGCTACCAGTGTGTACAATCCAATAGCGAAATGTCTACATCTTTTCAGCCTGAAATGCGCTCCAGCATGCTCGGATCGGTCAATGGCAACACCCAACGTCGCTGCCCCGGCTTGAGCCCACCCTTGCGGGAACGATCCAGCACCCAACCGCGCGCCTCGACTTGGCGTCCTTTGAGGTTATCGAAGAAGCCTGCAGGGAAGTTGCGTTGCAGACGAGCGGGAACCTGCAACACCACGCCGGTCTCCAGCGCCAGCCAGACGCCCCCGCGATTGCGTGCAACGCTCTGAATGCTGCCACCGATAACCGCGAACCCCGATTGCCTGACCTCGCGGGCGCGCAGCACCGGCGAGTTGCGCCACAGCCCGGCCCTGGCCTTGCGCGCCGACTGCTCGGCCACTTGCTGGCAAGCCACCAAGCGCACATTGGGTGCCACCGCGACACGGTAGCCAAGGCCCTCGCTGAGCAAGCGCGCCTCAAGATTGTCGCCATTGCGGCCGTACATATGGGCCAGCGTGCGCCCGTATTTGTCCTTGGCCTCGACGCCCTGCACCAGCGCGACCCGGCCGTCACTGGCTTTGACCAAGGCTTGCAGGCGCTGCTTGGCGGCCTCGGCGTAGGGCTCGCTGGTGCGCCCCTTGCGCCCGATTTCCGGCGCGTTGATGCCGATCATGCGCACACTGCGGCCATCGACAAGGCGTAGCGTGTCGCCATCCACCACCTGACGCACAGCCACCTGCTGCGGCTTGACCGGCAGCGGGCAGAACGCCAGCGCCGACGCCTGCCAGATCGCGCCCACAAAAAAGGCGCCCACAAGGGGCGCCTTTTTCAGCAACAATGCGAAGCCCGAAGGGTTCGCCATGCGCATGATTACTTCTTGGTACCGAACATACCGAAGCGATCGGCGAACTTCTGTACGCGACCACCGGTGTCCAGGACTTTCTGCTTACCGGTGTAGAACGGGTGGCACAGGTTGCAAACGTCGATCGCCAGGGTGTTGCCCAGGGTCGAACGCGTTTCGAATTTGTTGCCGCAGCTGCAAGTCACTGCAACCGCTTCGTAGTTCGGATGAATATCAGCTTTCATGGTCACTTCCTCGAGCTGCGTGCCGCCACCCAACACCAATTGTTGAATACCGCACGTAATTAGGCGGCAAATAATACCAGAGCTTCACTCCAACGCAAGTTGTCGCTTGCACCGACCGTCGTCTGCTAGGCTCGCCACTCATTTGTAACGCCCTGCGAGACCTTCCGCGTGTCCGACGTCATTCTGCGCCTTGCCCTGCCCTCCCCGCTGCGTCGCCTGTTCGACTATCGGGCGCCGGCGAGCATGGCGCGCCAGGCACTCACCCCGGGCATGCGCATCCGCGTACCGTTCGGCCGTCGCGAGATGATCGGCGTACTGGTCGAGGTGTGCGACCACAGCGAGGTCCCAGCCGACAAGCTCAAGCCGGCCAGCGCCCTGCTCGACCCGGTTTCACCGGTGCCGGCGTCACTGTTCAAGCTGTGCCTGTGGACTGCCCAGTATTATCAGCACAGCCTCGGCGACACCCTGAGTTGGGCCCTGCCCACCTTGCTGCGCCAGGGCGAGCCAGCCGAGATGCGCCAGGAGCGCTTCTGGCACGTCGCCCCCGATGCCCGTATCGAAGACCCACGCATCGCCCGCGCGCCGCGCCAGCGCGACGCCCTCAAGACCCTGGCCCAGCACCCACACGGCGTGGCGCACAGCCTGCTGAGCAAGCTCAACCTGAACAAGGACAGCCTCGACCTGCTGCTGGCCAAGGACCTGGTTCGGCTCGAAACACGTCGCCACCTGCCGGCGCAGCGCCATGAGCATTGGCTGGCCCAGCCGGAGCTGCCGCTCAACGACGAACAGCGCGAAGCCTTCGATACCGTGCGCGAAGGCTTTGACAGCTTCAATGCCTTCCTGCTGGCCGGCGTCACCGGCAGCGGCAAGACCGAAGTCTACCTGCAGCTGATTCGCGAAACCCTGGAAGCCGGCAAGCAAGCGCTGGTGCTGATCCCCGAGATCAACCTCGGCCCACAGACCCTGGCGCGCTTCGAGCAGCGCTTCAACGCCCGTATCGCCCTGCTGCACTCGGCGGTGAATGACCGCGAGCGCCTCGACGCCTGGCTGGCGGCGCGTGATGGCGAGGCGGATATCATCATCGGCACGCGCTCGGCGCTGTTCACGCCGATGAAAAACCCCGGCCTGATCATCATCGACGAAGAGCACGACGGCTCCTATAAACAGCAGGAAGGCCTGCGCTACCACGCCCGCGACCTGGCGCTGGTGCGTGCCCATCAGGAAAACATCCCGATCCTGCTCGGCTCGGCCACCCCGTCGCTGGAAACCCTGCACAACGCCCTGACCGGCCGCTACCGCCTGCTGCGCATGAACCAGCGCGCCGGCGGTGCAAGGCCGCCGCGGATGATCCGCCTGGATGTAAAAAGCCTGCCGCTGGACAGCGGTATCAGCGGCCCGCTGCAGCAGGCCATTCGCCAGACCCTGGAGGCCGGCCAGCAGGTACTGGTGTTCCTCAACCGTCGCGGCTTCGCGCCGACCTTGCTGTGCCATGACTGCGGCTGGCTTTCGGAATGCCCGCGCTGTGACGCGCGCATGACCGTGCACCAGCGCTCCGGGGTGCTGCGCTGCCACCACTGCGGCTACGACGAACGCCTGCCGCACCAGTGCCCCAAGTGCAGCCACGTTGACCTGCGCGCGGTGGGCGCGGGCACCGAACGTGCCGAGGAACGGCTGAAGGTGCTGTTCCCGGACTACCCGATTCTGCGGGTGGACCGTGACAGCACGTCGCGCAAGGACGCCATGCACAACCTGTTCAGCACCATCCAGCGTGGCCAGCCCAGCATCCTGGTCGGCACCCAGATGCTGGCCAAGGGTCACCACTTCCCGCGGGTCACCCTGGTCGCCATCCTCGATGCCGATGGTGGGCTGTTCTCCGGCGATTTCCGCGCCACCGAGCGCATGGCCCAGCTCATCGTGCAGGTGGCGGGGCGCGCCGGGCGGGCCGAAGAGCCCGGCAAGGTGGTGATCCAGACCCACCTGGCCGACCATCCATTGCTGGTACAACTGACCGAGCAAGGCTACTTCGCCTTTGCCGAGCAGGCTCTGGACGAGCGCCGCGCCGCCGGCCTGCCGCCCTTTTCCCACCTCGCCCTGCTGCGCGCCGAAGCGCACAAGCCAGGGCAGGCCGAGGGCTTCCTCGACGAGGCCTGCAACGCAGCGGAACAGCTGGTAGCCGAGCAGCGCCTGCCCGGTATTGAACTGTTGGGCCCGGTGCCTGCTCCGATGGAGCGCAAGGCCGGGCGCTTCCGCGCGCAACTGTTGATCCAGGCCAACACCCGGGCACCCTTGCATCGACTGATCAGTGCCTGGTTGCTAGTGTTGGAGCAGCTGCCAAGCGGGCGGCAAGTACGCTGGTCGCTGGACGTCGACCCAGTCGACCTTTATTGAGCTTGCCGCCCAAAGGTTGGCAACCCGGCCCCGGAAACGGATAATGCCCAGTTTTTCCACCTGCGCACCCAGGCGCTCCACCGCGCTAGCGGTCGAAAAGAGATCCCCATGAAAGACACCATTCGCCAGCTGATCCAGCAAGCCCTCACCCAACTCGTCACCGACGGTGTGCTGCCTGAAGGGCTGTCGCCGGCGATCCAGGTGGAAAACGCCCGGGACAAGACCCACGGCGACTTCGCCAGCAACATTGCCATGATGCTGGCCAAACCGGCCGGCATGAAGCCGCGCGACCTGGCCGAAAAACTGATCAACGCCCTGCCGGCCAGCGCCGACATCAGCAAGGTCGAGATCGCCGGCCCCGGCTTCCTCAACTTCTTCCAGAACACCGACGCCCTGGCCAACCGCCTGGACGCAGCCCTGGCCGACGGCCACCTGGGCGTGCGCAAGGCCGGCCCCAGCGAAAAAGTCGTGATCGACATGTCGGCGCCGAACCTGGCCAAAGAGATGCATGTCGGCCACCTGCGTTCGACCATCATTGGTGACAGCGTCGCGCGCGTGCTGGAGTTCCTCGGTGACAACGTCATCCGCCAGAACCACGTGGGCGACTGGGGCACGCAGTTCGGCATGCTGATGGCCTACCTGCAGGAAAACCCGATCACCAGCGACGAGCTGTCGGACCTGGAAAACTTCTACCGTGCGGCGAAGAAGCGCTTCGACGAATCGGAAGAGTTCGCCACCCGCGCCCGCGGCCTGGTGGTCAAGCTGCAGGCTGGCGACCCCGACTGCCTGGCCCTGTGGACGCGCTTCAAGGATATTTCCCTGTCCCACTGCCAGAAGACCTACGAGCTGCTCAACGTCAAGCTGACCATGGCCGACGTGATGGGTGAGAGCGCCTACAACGCTGACCTGGCCAACGTGGTTGCCGACCTCAAGGCCAAGGGCCTTCTGGTCGAAGACCAGGGCGCGCAGTGCGTGTTCCTCGAGGAATTCAAGAACAGCGAAGGCGAGCCACTGCCGGTGATCGTGCAGAAGGCTGACGGCGGCTACCTGTACGCCACCACCGACCTGGCTGCCGTACGCTACCGCAGCAACGTGCTCAAGGCCGACCGCGCGTTGTACTTCGTCGACCAGCGCCAGGCCTTGCACTTCAACCAGGTGTTCGAAGTAGCGCGCCGCGCCGGTTTCGTCGGCCACCCCATGCAGATGGAGCACATGGGCTTCGGTACCATGAACGGCGCCGACGGCCGCCCGTTCAAGACCCGTGACGGCGGCACCGTAAAGCTGATCGACCTGCTCACCGAGGCCAAGGAGCGCGCTTATGCCCTGGTCAAGGAGAAGAACCCGAGCCTGACCGAAGACGAACTGCGCCACATCGGTGAAGTGGTTGGCATTGGCGCGGTGAAATACGCCGACCTGTCCAAGCACCGCACCAGTGACTACAGCTTCAACTTCGAGCTGATGCTCAATTTCGAAGGCAACACCGCGCCGTACCTGCTGTACGCCTACACCCGCGTGGCCGGCGTATTCCGCAAGCTGGGCAAGGGCTTCGACCAAGTCGAGGGCAATATCGTCCTGCAAGCGGCCCACGAGCTGGACCTGGCCGCACGCCTGGCGCAATTTGGCGAAGTGCTCAACAGCGTTGCCGACAAAGGCACCCCGCACGTGCTGTGCACTTACCTCTACGACTTGGCCGGCCTGTTCTCCAGCTTCTACGAGAACTGCCCGATCCTCGCCGCCGAAACCCCAGAGCAGCAGCAGAGCCGTCTGCGCCTGGCTGCCCTGACCGGTCGCACCCTCAAACAAGGTCTGGAACTGCTCGGCCTGGAAACCCTGGAGCGCATGTAAGTTGGCAGCCAAGAAAAAACCAGCACCCAAGCGCGGCGCCAGCCGCACTCAGGCACCGGCCAAACAGCCGATCCCAGGCTGGGTATGGTTGGCGGTCGGCCTGACCGTCGGCGCGTTCATCGTCTTCCTGATGAAACTCGAGCCGGGGGGTGGCGATATCAAGCGCACCAAGCCCGAGCAGCAGAAGCCGGAGAAGGTCGCCGAGGCCAGCAAATCAACGCCTGCCACCGTGCAGCAACCGGTGAAGCCGAAGTACGACTTCTACACCCTGCTGCCAGAGTCGGAAGTGATCGTGCCACCCGAGGCAGTGCCTGAGAAGACGCCACCTGTGCCTGCACAACCGGTGACCCCGGTGACGCCAGCGGAAGCGGCGAAGATCGACACGGCCCGTGCCCAGGCCGCCCTGCTGGGGCAAACGCCACCGCCTGCGCCGCCGGTGATCAAGCCTGCAGCCACCACGCAGTTCTTCCTGCAGGCCGGCTCGTTCCGCAAGCAGGCCGATGCCGACAAGGTGCGCGCGCAGATCATCCTGCTCGGCCAGGCGGTGAAGGTGGAGTCGGGGACCGTCAAGGATGAAACCTGGTACCGCGTACTGGTGGGGCCGTTCAGCAATCGCGAACAGCTGACCGGGGCGCAGAAGCAGCTGGCGGGGGCAGGGTTCAGCAACCTGCTGCTGCAGCAGCGACAGACCCGTCAGTAACTGAAAAGGCCTTGCCGCTCAGCGCGACAAGGCCTTTTTTGTGCCTCAGCGGCGCTCGGCGTTGGCCTGGGAGATCTGCCCGTTCAGGGTCCAGAAGTCATACAGCACGCCCACCAGGAACAAGCCACCGGTGAAGAAATAGATGATCGCGGTGATCCATTTGCCCTGGTACAGCCGATGCACGCCGAAAATGCCCAGGAAGGTCAGCAGAACCCAGGCAATGTTGTAATCGATGCGCCCGGAATGGAAGCGTAGATCAGCCTCCCGGTCCATGGCCGGGATCAGGAACAGGTCGATCAGCCAGCCGATGCCGAGCAGGCCCAGGGTGAAGAACCAGATGGTCCCGGTGATGGGCTTGCCGTAGTAGAAACGGTGCGAGCCTGTGAAGCCGAAAATCCACAGCAGATAGCCGATGACCTTGCTGTGGGTGTCGTGCAGCGGCGCCCCCTGTTCATAACTGTTCATTCGTAGCCCTCATGGGTTATCCAAAAATTTTCTAAAAAAAAATGTGACTTTTCTGGCGAAGGCCGACGTACGGCAGCATGACAATCGACCAACGGATCAGAAATTGATCAAAAAGCTGTTATAAAGTTGCGCGCCAACACCAAAACCAAAATCAAAACTTCACAAGAGCTTCATCTATGCCGCCTTTGTTCAAGACATGGCTGACCCTCTGCCTATTATTGCCCCTGGCCGCCCACGCCACCAACCGTGAGCAACGTCTTCCCAACGGTTTCACCGGCTATACCACCAATGCCTCGGTGAAACACGCGCCCAGCAAGCACAGCACGCTACGCGCACGCCCAAGCAGCAGCGCTGCCAAGGCTCACAACCTGCCTGTGGCGGCCATGTCGCCGAAGCAGAGCAGCGACGTGCTCAGCCGCGCCGTCAATGTGCTCGGTACCCCGTATGTTTGGGGCGGCAGCAGCCCTAAAAAAGGCTTCGACTGCAGCGGGCTGGTCAAATACGCCTTCAACGACGTGGCCGATGTCGACCTGCCGCGCACCTCCAATGCCATGGCCCAGGGCCACGGCGTGAAGGTGGCCAAAAGTGACCTCAAGCCGGGCGACCTGATCTTCTTCAACATCAAGAGCCGCCGGGTAAACCACGTTGCCATCTACCTGGGCAACGACCGCTTCATCCACGCACCGCGCCGCGGCAAGCGGGTGAGCATCGACAACCTGAGCAAGCCCTACTGGCAGAAGCACTATGTGGTGGCCAAGCGGGTGTTGCCGAAGGAACAGCAGCAGTTGGCACTGGCCAAGCGCTGATCGTTGGGGCCTCTTCGCGGGCAAGCCCGCTCCCACAGGCATAGTGATGCCCCTGTAGGAGCGGGCTTGCCCGCGAAGAGGCCCCAACAGTCAAAGTGAGGGCTCGATCAATCCCTTATCCCTCAACCCCCGCATCGCGCCTTCCATCGTCCGCATCCCCTGCGCCGCCCCCGTCTGCATCACCGAACACAACTGCGCCATCCGCCCCTCGCGGATCAGGTTGCGCACCGCAGGCGTCACCACCAGCACCTCCCTGGCAGCCATACGCCCACCACCTACGCGCTTGACCAACACCTGCGCCACCACCATGCGCAGCGACTCCGCCAACATCGCCGCCACCAACGGCTTCTCCTCAGCGGCAAACACTTCAACCAGCCGGTCGATGCTCCCCGCCGCCGAACGCGTGTGCACCGTCGCCAGCACCAGGTGCCCCGTTTCAGCGGCCCGCAGTGCCAGGCGAATCGTCTCCAGATCACGCAATTCGCCAATCATGATCACGTCCGGGTCCTGACGCAGCGCGCTGCGCAAGCCCTGGGAAAAGTCGCGGCAATGCCGACCGATCTCGCGCTGGTTGACCAGGCTGCGCTGGCTGCTGTGGATAACTTCAACAGGGTCTTCAAGCGTGATGATGTGCGCAGAGCGCCGGCGATTGAGCTGATCGATCAGCGTTGCCAAGGTGCTGGTTTTACCACTGCCAGTGGGGCCGCCGATCAGAATCAGGCCATCAGCGCACTGCGCAACAGCTCGAAACACTTCTTCAAGGTCGAGTTCTTCAAGTGTGGCGATTCGTTTTGGGATCAGGCGAAGGGTCGCCGCCGGGCCATTGAGCTGACGAAACAGATTCAGGCGAAAGCGGCCAAGTGACGGCAGCTCCAACGCCAGATCCAGCTCATCACCTTGCGCCCACTGGTGGCGCTGGCTGTCATCAAGCAGCGGCGCCAGGGCATCGGTCAATGCAGCTGGCATCACGCGCGGCAAGTCCATGCGCCGCAGCTCGCCATCCACGCGCAGCATCGGTATCTCGCCCGCGGCCAGGTGCAGGTCACTCGCCCCTGCATCGCCAGCCCGGGCCAACAGGTCGGTCACGTCCATGAGACTCCCCAACGGCCATCAAGCAGGTAGAATGCCGCAGACCCCAGAGCCGACGGCATCGATCCATGTCCACCATAGCAGACAACCTTTCCGCCCTCGCCGCCCGCATTCAACGTGCAGCCGAGGCCGTCGGGCGCGACCCGGCCAGCGTCCACTTGCTGGCGGTGAGCAAGACCAAACCGGCCAGTGCCATCCGCGAAATTCATGCAGCAGGGGTGCGCGATGTCGGCGAAAACTACCTGCAGGAAGCCTTGGGCAAACAGCAAGCGCTGGGCGACCTGCCCTTGATCTGGCACTTCATAGGCCCCATTCAGTCGAACAAGACTAAAGCCATTGCCGAGCATTTCGACTGGGTACATTCCGTGGACCGCCTGAAGATCGCCCAACGCCTGTCCGAACAGCGCCCCCAGGGCTTGCCGCCCCTGAACATCTGCCTGCAGGTGAACGTCAGCGGGGAAGACAGCAAGTCAGGCTGCGCTGCGGCCGACCTCCCCGCGCTGGCCCATGCCGTGGCCGCTCTGCCCAACCTGCGCCTGCGCGGTTTGATGGCAATCCCCGAGCCGAGCGAAGACCGCGCCGAGCAAGAGGCCGCCTTTGCCACTCTGCGCCAGTTGCAAGACAGCCTGAATCTCGGCCTGGACACCTTGTCCATGGGCATGAGCCACGACCTGGAAGCCGCGATTGCACAGGGCGCGACCTGGGTCCGCATCGGCACCGCCCTGTTCGGGGCGCGCAACTACGGCCCCGTCTGATTCCATGCTTTACTCACTCTTTCCCTCAAGGACCTGACATGAGCAAGACACGTATTGCCTTCATCGGCGCCGGCAACATGGCCGCCAGCCTGATCGGCGGCCTGCGCGCCCAGGGCCTGGACGCCGCGCAGATCCGCGCCAGCGACCCTGGCGCCGATACCCGCACCCGGGTTCAGGCCGAACATGGTATCGAGGTTTTCGAAGACAACGCGCAGGCCATCGCCGGGGCCGATGTAATCGTCCTGGCGGTCAAGCCGCAGGTAATGAAGGCCGTCTGCCAAACGCTGCAGCCAAGCCTGCAGGATGGCCAGCTGCTCGTGTCCATCGCTGCCGGCATTACCTGTGCCAGCCTGCAAACCTGGCTCGGCGCCCGCCCGGTGGTGCGCTGCATGCCCAATACCCCGGCGCTGCTGCGCCAGGGCGTGAGCGGCCTGTATGCCACTGCCGAGGTTTCCAGCACACAGCGCGAGCAGGCCGAGCAGCTGCTGTCGGCTGTCGGCACCGCCCTGTGGCTGGATGAAGAACAACAACTGGATGCAGTGACCGCCGTTTCCGGCAGTGGCCCAGCGTATTTCTTCCTGCTGATCGAGGCCATGACCGCCGCTGGCGAAAAACTCGGCCTGCCGCGCGAGACCGCCTCCAAGCTGACCCTGCAGACTGCGCTGGGTGCCGCACACATGGCCGTGGCCAGTGATGTCGACGCCGCCGAACTGCGCCGCCGCGTGACATCGCCGGCCGGCACTACCGAGGCAGCCATCAAGTCGTTCCAGGTTAACGGTTTCGAAGCCATCGTAGATAAGGCACTGGCAGCAGCGGCGACGCGTTCCGCCGAGCTGGCCGAGCAATTGGGCAAATAAGGAGTTCCAGATGAATGCACTGTCCGGCGCCGCGATCTTCGTGGTGCAAACCCTGGTCAGCCTGTACCTGGTGATCGTCCTGCTGCGCTTCGTACTGCAGCTGGTAAAAGCCAACTTCTACAACCCGCTGTGCCAGTTCGCAGTCCGCGCCACCCAGCCGCTGCTCAAGCCAATCCGGCGCATCATCCCAAGCGTCGGCGGCCTCGACACCTCGTCGCTGCTGCTGGCGGTGGTCATCCAGGCACTGCTGATGGGCTTTGTGCTGATGGTCACCTACGGCACCTTCGGCGACGTCCTGCACCTGCTGATGTGGGCGATCATCGGCATCACCTCGCTGTTCCTGAAGATCTTCTGGGTGGCGATGATTGTCATGGTGATCGTTTCCTGGGTGGCGCCGAACAGCCACAACCCGGCAGCCGAGCTGGCCTACCAGATCAGCGAACCGGTATTGGCGCCGTTCCGCCGCCTGGTTCCTAACCTGGGCGGCATGGACATCTCGCCGATCTTCGCCTTCCTGGCGATCCAGGTGATCCAGTCGTTCGTCATGCCCCCGCTGGCCGCCTACGCCGGTATGCCACAAGAACTGTGGCGGATGATCTGACCCCTGTTGTTCCCGGCGGCAAGCCTTTGCTTGCCGCTGGGGGTAGCGCTCTTTAGACTTACGCCTCCGTCAAGCGTGAGCAGGGTCGATGTCCACTGTCCTTCCCGAAGATTCCGTCGGTCTGGTTACACCGCAAACAGCCCAATTCGATGAACCGCTGGCCCTGGCCTGCGGCCGTTCGCTGGCCAGCTACGAGCTGGTTTACGAAACCTATGGCACCCTGAACGCCAGCGCGAGCAATGCCGTGCTGATCTGCCATGCCCTGTCTGGCCACCACCATGCCGCCGGCTACCATGCCGCCACCGACCGCAAGCCGGGCTGGTGGGACAGCTGCATCGGCCCAGGCAAGCCGATCGACACCAACCGTTTCTTCGTGGTCAGCCTGAACAACCTCGGCGGCTGCAACGGCAGCACTGGCCCGAGCAGCGTCAACCCCGCCACCGGCAAACCCTATGGCGCGGACTTCCCGGTACTGACCGTGGTGGACTGGGTGCACAGCCAGGCGCGCCTGGCCGATCGTCTGGGCATCCGGCAATGGGCCGCCATCGTCGGCGGCAGCCTGGGTGGCATGCAGGCCCTGCAGTGGACCATGACCTACCCCGACCGCGTGCGCCATTGCGTGGATATCGCCTCGGCGCCCAAGCTTTCAGCGCAAAATATCGCCTTCAACGAAGTGGCACGCCAGGCAATCCTCACAGACCCCGAATTCCACGGCGGTTCGTTCCAGGACCAGGGTGTGATCCCCAAGCGCGGCCTGATGCTGGCGCGTATGGTCGGGCATATCACCTACCTGTCCGACGACTCGATGGGTGAAAAATTCGGCCGTGAGCTCAAGAGCGACAAGCTCAACTACGACTTCCACAGCGTCGAATTCCAGGTCGAGAGCTACCTGCGCTATCAGGGCGAAGAGTTCTCCGGCCGCTTCGACGCCAACACCTACCTGCTGATGACCAAGGCGCTGGACTACTTCGACCCGGCCGCGGCCAATGGCGGGGACCTGGCCGCAACCCTGGCCAACGTCACGGCGGACTACTGCATCATGTCGTTCACCACCGACTGGCGCTTCTCGCCGGCCCGTTCGCGCGAGATCGTCGACGCCCTGATGGCAGCACGCAAGAACGTCTGCTACCTGGAGATCGACTCGCCTTACGGGCACGATGCCTTCCTGATTCCCACGCCTCGCTACATGCAGGGTTTCTCGAACTACATGAACCGCATCGCCATCTGAGGACAGCATGAGAGCCGACCTGGAAATCATCCACGACTGGATTCCCGCCGGCAGCCGGGTACTCGACCTGGGCTGCGGCAGTGGCGAGCTGCTGGCTTCGCTGCGTGATCGCAAGCAGGTCACCGGCTACGGCCTGGAGATCGACGCCGACAATATCGCCGCGTGCGTGGCCAAAGGCGTCAACGTCATCGAGCAAGACCTCGACAAAGGCCTGGGCAACTTCGCCAGCAACAGCTTCGACGTGGTGATCATGACCCAGGCCCTGCAGGCCGTGGAGTACCCTGACCGCATCCTCGACGAGATGCTGCGGGTGGGCCGCCAGTGCATCATCACCTTCCCGAATTTTGGCCACTGGCGCTGCCGTTGGTACTTGGCGACCAAAGGCCGGATGCCGGTTTCGGACTTCATGCCGTACACCTGGTACAACACGCCGAACATTCACTTCTGTACCTTCGCCGACTTCGAAGAGCTGTGCCATGAGCGCCACGCCAAGGTCCTCGACCGCCTGGCTGTCGACCACTTGCACCGCAACGGGTGGGGCGGCCGGCTTTGGCCTAATCTTCTGGGTGAAATCGGCATTTACCGCGTCAGCAGCCCAGGCTTGCAGGAGCACCAACTGGCGGTCTGACGCTCAGCAGAGGAATCGCACCATGCGTCGCCTAACCCTGTTCCTGATCAGCCTGTGCCTGGCCCTGCCGGTACTGGCTGCCGATGCCGCCAAACCCGAGCGCAAGGAAGTTTTCGGCGACGTGACGGTGCACTACAGCGCCTTCACCTCAAGCATGCTGCAGCCGGATATCGCCGCCGCCACGGGGCTGACCCGCAGCAAGAACCAGGGGGTGCTCAATGTTGCCGTGCTCAAGGCCAGCAGGCCCGCGATGGCAGTGGTCAGTGGCACGGTGCAGGACCTCACCGGGCGCAGCAACCCGCTGTCGTTCAGGCAAATTACCGATCGGGGTGCGGTGTACTATATCGCCCAGTTCAAGATCGAACAGGCCGAGACGCTGACCTTCGACCTGAATGTCGAAACCGGCGGGGTCAGCCATAAACTCAGCTTCAACCAGGAAGTGTTCCCAGGCGAATGATGAATTTCCAGCAACTCGTATTGGCCAGCCACAACGCCGGCAAACTCAAGGAACTCCAGGCCATGCTCGGCCAGGCCGTGCAACTGCGCTCGATCGGCGAATTCAGCCAGGTAGAGCCTGAAGAAACCGGCCTGTCGTTCGTCGAGAACGCCATCCTCAAGGCACGCAATGCCGCACGTATTTCCGGCCTGCCGGCACTGGCCGACGATTCGGGCCTGGCGGTGGACTTCCTGGGCGGCGCACCGGGCATCTACTCGGCGCGTTATGCCGATGGCAAGGGCGACGCAGCGAACAACGCCAAGCTGCTCGAAGCACTCAAGGACGTGCCGGAAGATCAACGCGGCGCTCAGTTCGTCTGCGTGCTGGCGCTGGTACGCCATGCCGACGACCCGCTGCCGATCCTGTGTGAAGGGCTGTGGCACGGGCGCATCATGACCGCAGCCAGCGGCGAACATGGCTTCGGCTATGACCCGCTGTTCTGGGTGCCTGAACGCAGCTGCTCCAGCGCCGACCTCGCCCCGGCCGACAAGAATCAGCTCAGCCACCGCGCCCGCGCCATGGCCCTGCTGCGCCAACGTCTGGGCCTGGCATGATCGAAACGTTGTCCACCCAGCCGCGCCAGCCAGGCGTGGCGGGTTTCGCCACGCTGCCGCCTTTGTCGCTGTATATCCACATTCCGTGGTGCGTGCGCAAATGTCCTTATTGCGACTTCAATTCCCACGCTGCCGGGCCTGAGCTGCCGGAAGAGGCCTATGTCGATGCCCTGCTGACCGACCTCGACCAGGAGCTTCCAGCGGTTCAGGGCCGGCCGATTTCGTCGATATTCTTCGGCGGCGGTACCCCGAGCCTGTTCAGCGCCAATGCGCTTGGCAGGCTGCTGCGCGGTGTGGAGCAGCGCATTGCGTTCGCACCGGATATCGAGATCACCCTCGAAGCCAACCCCGGGACGTTCGAGCAGGATAAGTTCAAGGCCTACCGGCAAACCGGCATCAATCGCCTGTCCATCGGCGTGCAGAGCTTCCAGCCAGCCAAGCTCGAGGCGCTGGGCCGCATTCACAATGGCGACGAGGCGATTCGCGCAGCCGGCATGGCGCGCGCGGCAGGTTTCGACAACTTCAACATGGACCTGATGCACGGTCTGCCTGACCAGTCGCTGGACGACGCGTTGGGCGACCTGCGCCAGGCCATCGACCTGGGGCCTACTCACCTGTCCTGGTACCAGCTGACCGTGGAGCCGAACACGGTGTTCTGGAACCAGCCGCCGGAGCTGCCCGAAGACGACATCCTGTGGGACATCCAGGAAGCCGGCCAGGCACTGATGGCGGCGAACGGCTTCAAGCAGTACGAAGTTTCGGCCTATGCCCAGCCAGGCCGCCCTGCCCGGCACAATCTCAACTACTGGCGCTTTGGCGATTTCATCGGCATCGGCGCCGGCGCACACGGTAAGCTGACCTTCGCCGACGGCCGTATTCTGCGCACCTGGAAGACCCGCCTGCCCAAGGACTACCTGAACCTGGCCAAGCCGTTCAAGGCTGGCGAGAAATTGCTGCCGGTCGACGAGCTGCCGTTCGAATTCCTGATGAATGCACTACGCCTTACCGATGGCGTGGAAGCCGAGTTGTTCAGCCAGCGCACCGGTTTGCCACTCGCGCAACTCGCCGAGGCACGCCGTGCAGCCGAACAAAAGGGCCTTTTGCAGGTCGAACCGGATCGATTGGCGGCCACGCCGCGCGGCCAGTTGTTCCTCAATGACCTGCTGCAGTATTTCTTGACCTAAGGATGACCCATGGATCTGGTACTTGATCTGCTGGCGACGGTTTCCCGCTGGAGCCGTAGCAACCTGTCTGAGATTTCCCTGGCCCTGGTAGGCTGCCTGCTGGTGCTGTTCGGCACCGATATCAAGGCCTGGGTGGAGCAACGCCTGGGCGGCCTGGCCGGCGCCCTGCGCGTTCCGTTCATGGCGGTGCTGGTGATGATCGGCAGTGGCGCGGCGCTGATCTACGCCACACCGTGGGTGGTGAAGGGGCTGAGCCAGTTCAACAACTATGCGCTGGCACCGGTGCTGTTGGTGGTGCTGGTGTTGATCGGCGTGGTGGCTGATCGGCGGGGATGAGATAGCTAAAAGCTGCCCTGGAGAACACTTAATGCCACATATTTCGAGACATTGATGCATCGCCTAGCGCTGCCTATGATCTCCGAACCGTGTGGATCTTTCAGTGAAAGTCCGAAGCGAAGGGTCCTCAACCCTATCGCTTCAAAAAAAACCGCCTCTCTCAAGGCGGTTTTTTTTTCGCCTGCATAACCGCAGACGTCGGTGCATCAAAGGCTCAATAAGCCAATCAACCCACCTTCTCGAACTTCAAATCCCACACCCCATGCCCCAAGCGCTCGCCACGGCGCTCGAACTTGGTGATCGGACGCTCTTCGGGACGCGGCACATAAGCCCCATCCGCCGCCTGGTTGCGGTAACCCGGCGCAGCGCTCATCACTTCCAGCATGTACTCGGCATAGGGTTCCCAGTCGGTCGCCATGTGGAACACGCCACCCGGTTTGAGCTTGCGCCGTACCAGCTCGGCAAACTCCAGCTGCACGATGCGGCGCTTATGGTGGCGCGCCTTGTGCCATGGGTCGGGGAAAAACAGCATCAAGCGGTCGAGGCTGTTGTCGGCCACGCAGCGGTTGAGCACCTCGATGGCGTCGCAGTCGTATACCCGCAGGTTCTTCAGGCCCTGGGTCAGCACGCCGTTGAGCAGCGCGCCAACACCCGGACGGTGCACTTCAACACCGATAAAGTCCTGCTCCGGCGCGGCAGCGGCCATTTCCAGCAGGGAATGGCCCATGCCGAAGCCGATTTCCAGGGTGCGCGGTGCCGAACGGCCGAACACCTGGTCGTAGTCCACCGGGCTCTCGGCCAGCGGCAGGATGTACAGCGGGCCGCCCTGGTCCAGGCCGCGTTGCTGGCCCTCGGTCATGCGCCCGGCGCGCATCACGAAACTCTTGATGCGGCGGTGTGGGCGCGCTTCGCCGTCGGTGGTGGTCGGCGTATCTTGCGATTCAGTCATCAGGGGCTCTTACTTGATCAGACCATCCAGCGGCGAAGAGGCGCTGGCATAGAGTTTCTTCGGCATGCGGCCGGCCAGGTAGGCCATGCGCCCGGCGAGGATTGCGTGCTTCATGGCTTCGGCCATCATCACAGGTTGTTGGGCGTGGGCAATGGCCGAGTTCATCAGCACGGCCTCACAGCCCATTTCCATGGCGATGGTGGCGTCGGAGGCGGTGCCCACGCCGGCATCGACCAGCACTGGCACCTTGGATTCTTCCAGGATGATCTGCAGGTTGTACGGGTTGCAGATACCCAGGCCGGTGCCGATCAGGCCAGCCAGCGGCATGACCGCGATGCAGCCCGCTTCGGCCAGCTGACGGGCGATGATCGGGTCATCGCTGGTATAGACCATTACGTCGAAACCGTCCTTGACCAGCACTTCGGCGGCCTTGAGGGTTTCAATCACGTTCGGGAACAGGGTCTTCTGGTCGGCCAGGACTTCCAGTTTCACCAGCGTCCGCTCTTCATGCGACTTGCGGCCATCGAGCAGCTCGCGGGCCAGGCGGCAGGTACGGACCGCTTCGACCGCGTCAAAACAGCCTGCAGTGTTCGGCAGGATGGTGTACTTGTCGGGTGACAGCACGTCGAGCAGGTTCGGCTCGCCCGCATTCTGGCCAAGGTTGGTGCGGCGCACGGCGACAGTGACGATTTCGGCACCCGAGGCCTCGGTGGCCAGGCGGGTTTCTTCCATGTCACGGTACTTGCCGGTACCGACCAGCAGGCGCGACTGGAAAGTGCGCCCGGCCAGGATAAAGGGCTTGTCGCTACGAACGTTGCTCATCGTTGTTCCTCGGGAAAGATTGCTGGGCTTCAAATGAATCGCCAGGGCGGAATCAACCGCCACCGATGGCGTGGACCACTTCGACCTGGTCGCCGTCATTCAGCTGCGTGCTGTCGTGCTGGCTACGCGGCACGATATCCAGGTTGAGTTCCACCGCCACCCGGCGCCCTGCCAGCTCCAGGCGGGTCAGCAGGGCCGCGACGCTTTCGCCAGCGGGCAATTCGTAAGGCTCACCGTTCAGTTGAATGCGCATGCGCACGGCCACCATTATGCTTTTCGGGCCCGCATTCTAGCGCCGATCAACGCGTTAACCCAAGGGCGGTGCGCGCCATTAGTCGCGATTGTGGACCGGTTGGTCAGCCCAAGCGCCAGGCTGCCAGGCCCAGGCACAGCCAGCCGGCGAGGAAGCACAAGCCGCCGATGGGGGTAATGATGCCAAGCTTGCTGAGCCCGCTCAGGGTCAACAGGTACAGGCTCCCGGAGAACAATACGATCCCCACGGCGAACAGACCGCCGGCCCAGCCCACCAGGCGCCCCGGCAAATGCGCAGCGAGCAGCGCAACACCGAAGATTGCCAGCGCATGCACCAGCTGATAGGTCACGCCGGTGTGAAAAATCGCCAGGTAGTCGGCTGTCAGGCGGTTTTTCAGGCCGTGGGCGGCAAATGCGCCAAGGGCGACACCGGTAAAGCCGAAAAAGGCGGCGAGCATCAGGAAGCTGCGAAGCATGGGACGACTCCTTGTATCGGGTCTGTATAATGGCCCGTTCCAACGGTCCGGCCAAGCCATCGCCATGCTGTCATCCCTTCTCCGTCGCCTCGCTCGCGCCCTGCTCTGGTTCGCTGCCGGCAGCATCGTCGTGGTGCTGGTGTTCCGCTGGGTCCCACCGCCCGGCACGGCATTGATGGCCGAGCGCAAGGTGCAGTCGTGGTTCAGCGGCGAACCTATCGACCTGCAGCGCGACTGGGAACCGTGGGAAAAGATCTCCGATGACCTCAAGGTGGCAGTCATCGCCGGCGAGGACCAGAAGTTCGCCAACCACTGGGGCTTCGACATCCCGGCTATTCAGGCGGCGCTCGCCTACAACGAGCGTGGCGGCAACATTCGAGGTGCCAGCACCCTGACCCAGCAGGTCGCCAAGAACCTGTTCCTGTGGTCGGGCCGCAGTTGGTTCCGCAAGGGGCTGGAGGCCTGGTTCACGGCGCTGATCGAGCTGTTCTGGTCCAAGGAGCGCATCCTTGAGGTGTACCTGAACAGCGCCGAGTGGGGCAAGGGCGTATTTGGCGCCCAGGCGGCGGCGCGTTACCACTTCGGCACCGATGCCAGCCGGCTGAGCCGCCAGCAGGCCGCTCAGTTGGCGGCGGTGCTGCCCAGCCCGATCAAGTGGAGCGCCAGCCGGCCAAGCGCCTATGTCGCCAGCCGGGCCGGGTGGATTCGGCGGCAGATGAGCCAGCTGGGCGGGCCAAGCTACCTGATGCAGCTGGATGCTTCACGCAGGCAATAAAAAACCGTGCCCTGCAGGGCACGGTTTTTAAATTCAGCCAAGCACCAATCAGGCGGCTATCAACGCCTTGACCTTGTTCATCGCATTCTTCTCCAGCTGACGAATACGCTCAGCTGAAACGCTGTACTTGTCCGCCAGCTCATGCAATGTCGCTTTTTCCTCAGCCAACCAGCGCTGGTAGAGAATGTCGCGGCTACGATCGTCCAGGCCTTGCAGGGCTTCATGCAGGTTGCTGGTGGAATTGTCGCTCCAGTCAGCGTCCTCGAGCTGCACAGCCGGGTCGTAACGGTGGTCTTCCAGGTAATGCGCAGGGGACTGGAAGGCGCTGTCGTCGTCAGCCTCGGCTGCCGGGTCGAAGGCCATGTCCTGGCCGCTCAGACGGCTTTCCATCTCGCGCACTTCACGCGGCTCGACGCCGAGGCTTTCGGCCACACGATGCACTTCATCGTTGTTCAGCCAAGCCAAACGCTTCTTCTGGCTGCGCAGGTTGAAGAACAGCTTGCGCTGGGCCTTGGTGGTAGCCACCTTGACGATGCGCCAGTTGCGCAGGATGAATTCGTGGATTTCAGCCTTGATCCAGTGCACGGCGAAGGACACCAGGCGCACACCCATTTCCGGGTTGAAGCGCTTGACTGCCTTCATCAGGCCGACGTTGCCTTCCTGGATCAGGTCGGCCTGGGCCAGGCCATAGCCTGCATAGCTACGGGCGATGTGTACGACGAAACGCAGGTGGGCCATCACCATTTGCCGAGCGGCCTCGAGATCCTGCTCATAATAGAGACGCTCGGCCAGATCACGCTCCTGCTCGACAGTCAGCAGCGGAATGCTGTTGACCGTGTGCACATAGGCTTCCAGGTTTGCACCGGGTACCAGGGCATAGGCAGGTTGCAACGATGTGGTCATTCAAGAACCTCCGACTTACTAAACTCGCGCCTTGTGAGCACTGCCAACATTGACCCGGAACGACGGTACAAGTTCCAAAATGAAAAAAATGTCAATGCTGGCACAGAAAAACTATCGTGGTGCCAACTCGTTCAAGTGACGAGCGACCGCGATCCATGCACCGATATACCCCAACAGCACCGCCCCGATCAAGAGCGACAGACCATCGGATGCTGGCACCCCGCCCAGGGCGAAGTCACTGCCATACAGCCCGGACAGCCCTACCACGGCCTCGTTCAGCCAGTTCAGGCCGAATGCGAGAATACCCCAGGCCAACAAGCCCGCACCCAGGCCGTACAAGGCGCCCATGTACAGGAAAGGCCGGCGTACGTAGCTGTCGGTGCCGCCAACCAGCTTGATCACTTCGATCTCGGTACGGCGGTTTTCGATATGTAGACGAATTGTGTTACCGATTACTAACAGCAAGGCAGAAATAAGCATCACAGCCAGCCCGAAGACGAACCGGTCGCCCAGTTTGAGGATGGCTGCGAGGCGCTCCACCCACACCAGATCGAGCTGGGCGTTTTCTACCCGTGGCAATTCAGCCAGGCGTTGACGCAAGGCTTCCAGGGCCGGCTTGTCGACTTCTGTCGGGGTCACCACTACCACGCCAGGCAGCGGGTTGTCGGGCAGCTCACGCAAGGCCTCGCCCAACCCGGACTGCTGCTGGAACTCCGCCAGTGCCTGCCCAGGGCTGACGTATAGCGCGTCGGCCACGCCGGGCATGCCCTTGATCTCTTCGCGCAGCGCCTCGCCCTCCTTGCTGCCCGCATCGAGCTTCAAGTACAGCGAAATCTGCGCCGCGCGCTGCCAGGAGCCGCCCAGTACCTCGACATTCTTCAGCAGCAGCGACAGCCCCATGGGCATGCTCAGCGCGACGGCCATGACCAGGCAGGTGAAGAAGCTGCCGATCGGCTGTTTGCCCAGGCGGCGCAGGCTGTCGGCCAGGCTGGCGCGATGGCTCTCCAGCCAGGCATTGAGCAGCGTGCGGAAGTCAGGACCGTCATCGTCATGCTCGCCGCGTTTTTTCCGGGTATCGGCGTCGGCGGCCTTGGGCGCAACCCGCTCGGAAACCTTGGGTGTACGTGTAGTGCTCATTGCCCGGCCTCCCCATCGCCGATCAGTCGGCCGCGCTGCAGGGTCAGCATGCGGTGGCGCATGCGCGCGATCAGTGCCAGGTCGTGGCTGGCGATCAATACCGTGGTGCCCAGGCGGTTGATGTCTTCGAACACGCCCATGATCTCGGCGGCCAGGCGCGGGTCAAGGTTACCGGTCGGTTCGTCGGCCAGCAGCAAGGCCGGCTGGTGGACGATGGCACGGGCGATACCGACACGCTGTTGCTGGCCGGTGGACAGGTCGGCCGGGAACAGCTCACCTTTGTCTGCCAGCGACACACGCTCCAGCGCCGAATCCACCCGCTTGGCGATCTCGGCCTTGGACAGGCCGAGAATCTGCAATGGCAGCGCAATGTTGTTGAAAACGGTACGGTCGAACAGCAACTGGTGGTTTTGGAACACCACGCCGATCTGCCGACGCAGGAACGGGATCTGCGCGTTGCTGATCTGGCCCAGGTCCTGCCCTGCCAGCAGCAGTTTGCCGCTGGTCGGGCGCTCCATGGCCAGCAACAGGCGCAGCAAGGTGCTCTTGCCGGCGCCAGAATGGCCGGTGACGAACAGGAATTCGCCCCGGCGCGCCCGGAAACTCAGCTCATGCAAGCCGACATGGCCGTTGGGGTAGCGCTTGGCAACCTGTTCGAATCGGATCATGGATGCTCTCGCTCGGCGAACAGAGCCTTGACGAACGGCTCGGCTTCGAAGGTGCGCAGGTCGTCGATGCCTTCACCGACACCGATGAAGCGGATCGGGATATTGAACTGCTTGGCCAGGGCAAAGATCACCCCGCCCTTGGCGGTGCCATCCAGCTTGGTCAGGGCCAGGCCGGTCAGCTCGACGCTCTGGTTGAAGTACTTGGCCTGGCTGATGGCGTTCTGGCCGGTACCGGCATCGAGCACCAGCAGCACCTCGTGCGGCGCCTCGGCGTCGAGTTTGCCCATGACCCGGCGAACCTTTTTCAGCTCTTCCATCAGGTTGTCTTTGGTGTGCAGACGGCCGGCGGTATCGGCGATCAGCACGTCGGCACCACGCGCCTTGGCGGCCTGCACGGCATCGAAGATCACCGACGCGGAATCGGCACCGGTGTGCTGGGCGATCACCGGGATCTGGTTGCGCTCACCCCAGACCTGCAACTGTTCGACGGCAGCGGCACGGAAGGTGTCGCCTGCTGCCAGCATGACCTTCTTGCCCTCAAGCTGCAGTTTCTTGGCCAGCTTACCGATGGTGGTGGTCTTGCCGGCGCCGTTCACGCCCACCACGAGGATCACGTAGGGCTTGTTCTGCGCTTCGATTTTCAAGGGGCGCTCGACCGGGCGCAGCAACGCGGCCAGTTCGTCCTGCAGTGACTTGTACAGGGCATCGGCGTCTGCCAGCTGCTTGCGGGCGACCTTCTGGGTCAGGTTCTGGACGATGATCGAGGTTGCCTCCACACCGACGTCGGCAGTCAGCAGGCGGGTTTCGATTTCGTCGAGCAGGTCGTCATCGATGACCTTCTTGCCCAGGAACAGGCTGGCCATGCCTTCGCCAATGCTGGCGCTGGTCTTCGACAGGCCCTGCTTGAGGCGGGCGAAAAAGCCGGGCTTGGCCTGTTCGCTGGCGGCCGGGGGGGCAACGACCACGGCTGGCTGGGCTTCAGGCTCTGGCTCTGGCTCTGGCTCTGGCTCTGGCTCTGGCTCTGGCTCGACAAGCTTTGAGACTGTGGCAGGCTCTGGCGCCGGGCGCTCGGGGATCGCTGGCGGGGCCTTGGGTTCCAGGTCCGGGACCAGGGCGACAGGCTCTTCGGCTACGGGCAGGACCAGGTTGCTGACCGGGGGCTCGACGGCTTCGATTACCGGGGCCTCAAGGGCTACGGGTACTGGAGCATGGCTCTCGAGCCGTGGGGCGGCAGACTCGGCATTCGCGGGCAAGCCCGCCCCCACAGGGGCCGGGGTAGGCTCAGGAACCCGTACAGCCTCGGGGGCCCGGGCCGGTTCTGGGACCCGTACAACCTCGGGGTCCGGAACAGGCTCTGGGGCCGGGGTAGGCTCAAGAGCAGCGGCGGGTTCGGGCGCTGGCGCAGGCTCAACGGGGCGTGGGGCCTCGGCGGCTGGCGCAGGGGCTTGGGCGGCCTGCGGCTCGGCTGGAGCAGCTTCAGGCTGCTCGACGGCCGGCTGCGGCGCTAGCGGCTCTGCAGCCTGCTCATCGGGGGCTTGTGGCTGTTCGGCGACAGGTTGCTGCGGCTTCTTGCGAAACCAGCTGAACAGGCCTTTTTTCTCGCCAGCCTCTGCCGGCGCTTTTTTGTCGTCGTTGGAACCAAACATGGAAGACGGCTATCTCAGGGTAGCGATGGGCCAGCAGCGGCACATCGGGAATTCTCTTAACGCAGAACAGACTATTTTGAATCCGGCTGGTTCATGCGCAATGTTTTGTCTTGATAGACCTGTGGGCCAGAACGGCGACAGGCATGGTCGCCAGGCAACCGGATCAGTATCCTAGCACCTCCTGGCCCGCCGACGCTAAACCCAGCGGGCCGCCGAACAGGTTAAACACCTTATGAATGCTCTAGCCCGCCGCGCCGCTGGCCTGTTGCTCAGCACGCTCTGCCTGCCGCTCGCGGCTTTCGCCGCCGATGTGCAACCCACCCATGAATTCATCCTCGACAATGGCCTGAAGGTCGTCGTTCGCGAGGACCACCGTGCGCCGGTGGTGGTTTCGCAGATCTGGTACAAGGTTGGCTCGAGTTACGAAACTCCGGGCCAGACCGGCCTGTCCCACGCCCTGGAACACATGATGTTCAAGGGCAGCGCCAAAATCGGCCCAGGCGAAGCCTCGCGCATCCTGCGCGACCTGGGTGCTGAAGAAAACGCCTTCACCAGCGATGACTACACCGCTTATTACCAGGTGCTGGCCCGCGACCGCCTGCCGGTTGCCTTCGAGCTTGAGGCCGACCGCCTGGCCAGTCTGCGCCTGCCGGCCGACGAGTTCGCCCGCGAAATCGAGGTGATCAAGGAAGAGCGCCGCCTGCGCACTGACGATCAGCCCAGCTCCAAAGCCTTCGAGCTGTTCCGCGCCATGGCCTACCCGGCCAGCGGCTACCACACGCCGACCATCGGCTGGATGGCCGACCTCGAGCGCATGAAGGTCGAGGAGCTCCGTCACTGGTACGAGTCCTGGTATGCGCCGAACAACGCCACCCTGGTGGTAGTAGGCGATGTCACTGCCGACGAGGTCAAAGGCCTGGCGCAGAAGTACTTCGGCAGCATCCCCAAGCGCAGCGTGCCGCCCGCCAAGCTTCCACTGGAACTGGCCGAGCCGGGCCTGCGCCAGCTGACCCTGCACGTACGCACCCAGCTGCCCAGCCTGATCTACGGCTTCAACGTACCAGGCCTGGCCACCGCCAAAGACCCACGCACCGTGCACGCCCTGCGGCTGATCTCGGCCCTGCTCGACGGCGGCTACAGCGCCCGCCTGCCGGCCCGCCTGGAGCGTGGCGAGGAGCTGGTGGCCGGCGCGTCGTCCAGCTACAACGCCTTCACCCGCGGCGACAGCCTGTTCCTCGTTTCGGCCACCCCGAACGTGCAGAAGCAGAAGACCCTCGCCGATGTCGAGAAAGGCGTGTGGCAGCTGCTCGACGAACTCAAGACCACCCCGCCAAGCGCCGAAGAGCTGGAACGCGTCCGCGCCCAGGTGATCGCTGGCCTGGTCTACGACCGCGACTCCATCAGCAGCCAGGCCACCACCATCGGCCAGCTGGAAACAGTCGGCCTGTCCTGGAAGTTGATCGACAGCGAACTGGACGAGCTCAAGCGCGTGACCCCCGAAGACATCCAGAACGCCGCGCGCACCTACTTCACCCGCGAACGCCTGAGCGTTGCCCACGTACTGCCTGAGGAGTCCGCTCATGAGTGATCGCAGCGCACCACGCTACACCCTGATCGGCACGGGCCTCATCGCGCTGGTAGTGGTCGTGGCCGCCGTCCTCGCGCGCCCGGCCCATTCCGAGGCCGACAGCACCGCAGCGCGGCCGGCCAATACCCTGCAGTCGCTGGCCGACCTGGACGGCAAAGCGCCTAGCCGACGCCAGCTGAACATCCAGAACTGGACCACCGCCGAAGGCGCGCGCGTACTGTTCGTCGAAGCCCGCGAGCTGCCGATGTTCGACCTGCGCGTGACCTTTGCCGCCGGCAGCAGCCAGGACGGCAATACGCCGGGCTTGGCCACCCTGACCAACGCCATGCTCAACGAGGGCGTGGCCGGCAAGGACGTGACCGCCATCGCCGAAGGCTTTGAAGGCCTCGGTGCGGACTTCGGCAATGGCTCTTACCGCGACATGGCCGTGGCCTCGCTGCGTAGCCTCAGCGCGAAAGACAAGCGCGAACCGGCCCTCAAACTGTTCGCGGAGGTGGCTGGCAAGCCGACCTTCCCGGAAGACGCACTCAAGCGCATCAAGAACCAGCTGCTGGCCGGTTTCGAATACGAGAAGCAGAACCCCGGCAAAATCGCTGGCAAGGCGCTGTTCGCCAAGCTTTATGGCGACCACCCGTATGGCCAACCCAGTGATGGCACTGCCGAAAGCATCCCGGGCATTACCCTGGACCAGCTGGGTGCCTTCCACGCCAAGGCTTACGCGGCTGGCAACGCGGTAATTGCCCTGGTCGGCGACCTCAGCCGCGAAGAGGCCGAGGCCGTCGCCGCCCAAGTCTCCGCCGCTCTGCCCAAAGGCCCGGCGCTGGCCAAGCCAGCCCAACCGGTTCAGCCGAAAGCGGGCGCCAGCCACATCGACTTCCCGTCCAAACAGACCCACCTGATGCTGGCCGAACTGGGCATCGACCGTCAGGACCCGGACTGGCCTGCGCTGTCGCTGGGCAACCAGATTCTCGGCGGCGGCGCCTTCGGTACTCGCCTGATGAGCGAAGTCCGCGAAAAGCGCGGCCTGACCTACGGCGTATACTCGGTGTTCAGCCCGATGCAGGTAAGCGGCCCGTTCATGATCAACCTGCAGACACGCGCCGAGCTCAGCGAAGGCACCCTGAAACTGGTCCAGGGTATTCTCGCCGACTACCTGAAGAACGGCCCGACCCAGCAAGAGCTGGACGATGCCAAACGCGAACTGGCCGGCAGCTTCCCGCTGTCCAACGCCAGTAATGCAAGTATCGTCGGGCAACTGGGTGCCATTGGCTTCTACAATCTGCCATTGACCTGGCTGGAAGACTTCATGCAACAGTCTCAGGCGCTGACCGTCGAGCAGGTCAAGGCGGCGATGAACAAGCACCTGGCAGCCGATCAACTGGTGATCGTTACCGTCGGCCCAAGCGTGCCACAGAAACCGCTGCCGGCCCCCACTGACAAACCCGCCGAGCAAGCGCTCGGCGTACCGGAGCATTAATGCCTAGATCCACCCCTCCCGCCCGCCCGCAGCAGGGCCAAAGCAAGGGCCAGGGTCACCTGCGCATCATCGCCGGCGAGTGGCGCAGCCGCCGCCTGGCGGTGCCTGAAGGCGACGGCCTGCGGCCGACCACCGACCGCGTGCGCGAAACCGTATTCAATTGGCTGGCGCCCTACATCGAAGGCGCAAGGGTACTCGATGCCTTCACCGGCAGCGGCGCTCTGGTGCTTGAAGCGTTGTCCCGCGGTGCCGAAGATGCCGTGGCGCTTGACAGCAACGCAGCGGCAATCAGCAACCTGAAGAACAACCTGGAAATCCTGCGCTGCCCGCGCGGGCAGATCCTGCAGACGGACGCCCTGCGCTACCTGCAAGGCCCGGCCAAGCAGCAATTCGACGTCGTGTTCCTCGACCCGCCGTTCCACAAGGACCTGCTGGCCAACACCTGCACCCTGCTGGAACAGAACCAATGGCTTCGCGACCAAGCCTGGATCTACACCGAAAGCGAAGCGGCACCGTCGACCCTGCAACTACCGGGCAACTGGCGCCTGCACCGCGAGAAGAAGACCGGCCAGGTGCACTACGCGCTCTGGCAGCGGGGCTAACTATGTAGCGCTGCCTGCATGGGCATATCGCTGAAGCTGCTGCGGTTCACTGCAACCGGAGCACTTCAGCGATGACCTTAGCTCCTCCTAATAAGCCTCGATCAGGTCTCGGCAGGACTGGCATCTGTGGTTTCAGCAGCCAGATGGCCGCCGTGCAACTCTGGTATCACGTGGGTTTCAGCCATGAGCCTGCGGGCCACAGCAACCTGTCCCACCTTCTGGAGCATTTGATTTTCGAGGGCAGCAGCAAACTGGCAGCCGGCCAATATTCTCGAGTGATCGCTCGGCTTGGCGGCAATGCACAAGGGCGCTGTTTCATGGCACTCTAGGCTGGCACATCACGAGTCGCCCAGCATGCCCAGCACCAGCGCCCCTTTCCGTCCGGCCGTCGGCCTTTCCAACCCCCATCTGCAAACGCTGTGGGGGCCACTGTGGCGCAAGCTGCCGGCACTGCAGCGCAACCGGGAGCGCTTGTGGCTGGCCGATGGCGATTTCCTTGACCTCGACTGGCATGGGCCGCACCAGCCGGATGCACCGCTGGTGCTGGTGCTGCACGGTCTGACCGGTTCCTCGCATTCGCCTTACGTCAAAGGCCTGCAACAGGCGTTACAGCACCGTGGATGGGCCAGCGTCGCAGTGAACTGGCGCGGCTGCTCGGGGGAACCGAACCTGCTGGCGCGCAGTTACCACTCCGGGGCCAGCGAAGACCTGGCTGAGATCATCACCCACTTGCGCGCCCAGCGCCCATTGGCGCCGTTGTACGCGGTGGGTTATTCGCTGGGTGGCAATGTACTGCTCAAGTACCTGGGCGAGACTGGTGTCGCCAGCCGACTGGAGGCGGCGGTGGCGGTATCGGTGCCGTTTCGCCTGGACCACTGTGCCGACCGTATCGGTCAGGGGTTTTCCAAGGTTTACCAGGCGCACTTCATGCGTGAAATGCTGGCGTATGTGCAACTCAAACAGCGGCACTTCAACGACAACGGTCAGCATGAAAGGCTGGAGGCGCTCACTCGCCTGGGGCCGCTGACCCGCTTACGCACGTTCTGGGACTTCGATGGCAAGGTTACTGCGCCGCTGAACGGCTTTCGCGACGTGCACGATTACTATCGCCGCTCATCGAGCCATTTCTTCCTCGGCCAGAACCGCACACCCACGCTGATCATCCACTCCAGCGATGATCCGTTCGTCGCCCGCCATAGCCTGCCTACCGCCCGGGAACTAGCCCCACAGACCCGCCTTGAACTGCATAGCCACGGCGGCCATGTGGGCTTTGTCGATGGCAGCCTGCGCAACCCGGGGTATTACCTGGAGCGGCGCATTCCGCGGTGGTTGGTCGAGGGCCAGTAGCGAACCGGCTCCCCGGCACGCTCCTTGGGCAATCGAGCTGCTACTCGCCGGTGGCCACGCCATGCGCGGGGTTGTTGATCCACTCACTCCACGACCCGGCATACAGCTTGCCCAAAGGGTACCCTGCCAGCGCCAACGCGAACAGGTTATGGCAAGCCGTCACTCCAGACCCGCAGTAAGACACCAGCTGCTCCGGCGCCCGCCCCGCCAGCTTCTCGGCAAAGCGTTGCGTCAACTGGTCCGCCGGCAAGAAGCGCCCATCGGGGCCAAGGTTGTCGGTAAACGCTGCACATTGGGCCCCGGGAATATGCCCCGCCACGGGGTCGATCGGCTCTACTTCGCCACGGAATCGCGGCAAGGCGCGCGCATCGATCAGGGTCATTTCCGCTTTGCCCAGCTGCTTGGCCAAGTGTTCGCCGTCGATCAGCAACTTTGCGTCCGGTACGCCGCTGAACGAGCCTTCACGCCGTGCTGGCGCATCCAGGCTCAATGGCAGGTGCGCGGCGTGCCAGGCCTTGAGGCCGCCGTCGAGGATAGCTACGCCGCTGCGCTTGCCCAGCCAGGCCAGCAGCCACCAGGCACGCGCGGCAAATGCACCGGGACCGTCATCGTAAAGCACCACTTCGCTGTCGTTATCCACCCCCCAATCACGCAGGCGCTCGACCAGGTCATGCGGATCAGGCAGCGGGTGCCGCCCCGTTCTGCCCTTGCTTACCGGGCCACTCAGATCACGCTCCAGGTCGGCAAAGTGCGCCCCGGCGATATGCCCCTCGGCATAGCTGCGTTGGCCGTAATCCACGTCTTCCAGGGCAAAACGACAATCGAGGATCACCAACTTGGGCGAGTTCAGACGCTCGGCCAGCTGCTGCGGGGTGATCAATTGCGCAAGGGGCATGACAGTCTCCTGATCGATGGCACGAAGGCCCTGGGCTATTGCTCCAGGGCCTGGTTGAACGGAACATGGAATTCCTGGCACAGCGCATCCACGGCACTGCGGGCCTTGGCGGTGACGAAGCCGAGCTCCAGCACCAGTACCTGATAGACGCCGCGCTTGAAGGCTTCTTCACCCAAATGGGCGGAATGCTCGCGGGTGGTGCTGAGAAAACGCACCCACGAGGTCAGGACGATCCAGGCATTGATGGTCAGCGATTCGATCTGCGCAGGCGCCATGGCCAGGATCCCGGCTTCGATGAAGCCGCGGTAGATCGCCTGACCTTGGTGCAGGCAACGTTCGGAAAAACGCCGGTAACGGGCGGCCAGCTCGGCGTCGCTGTCGAGCAGGTGCTCAAGGTCGCGGTGCAGGAAGCGGTAGTTCCACATCGCCGCAAGCAGCGCCTTGAGGTAGAAACGCTTGTCTTCGACCGTGGCCGCGCGGCCTTGCGGTGGGCGCAGAAAGCTGTCCACCAGTTCTTCGTACTGGTTGAACAAAACGGCGATGATCGCCTGCTTGTTGGGGAAGTGGTAGTACAGGTTGCCAGGCGAAATTTCCATGTGCGCGGCAATGTGGTTGGTACTGACGCTACGTTCGCCCTGCTGGTTGAACAGCTCCAGGCTGTTCTGCACGATGCGCTCTCGGGTTTTCATGCGCGGGGCCATGCTCAGCTCCCAGTCTGCAGGCTTGCGGTAATGGCCCATCTTACGGCGTAAAGCGGCCTGGATGCACGGTTCGCACAGGTGAAAAAGTCGCACCATCGTGCTAGTTAGCGTATAGGCTCGAGGTATACTCAGCCCACTCAGGGAGCGTCCGTGACCTCGCCCACCGCCCTGCCTCTCATGCATTCCGACAGCGAACTGGCGGCCATGTTCGCCACGCAGCGCAAGGCCTTTGCAGGCAACCCCATGCCGCCAGCAGCGCAACGCCGGCAGTGGCTGGCAACCCTGCGCGAGGCCTTGCTGGCAGATCAGCAGCGGCTGATCGAGGCGATTGATGCGGATTTCGCTGGCCGCAGCGCCGACGAAACACTGCTGGCCGAACTGCTGCCCGCGGTGCAGGGCATTCGCCACGCCGAGCGTCACCTGCGACGCTGGATGCGCCCGGCCAGGCGTACCGTCGGCCTGGCCTTCCAGCCCGCCAGCGCGCGCGTGCTGTATCAGCCGTTGGGCGTGGTTGGCATCATCGTGCCGTGGAACTACCCGCTGTTTCTCGCCATCGGCCCGCTGACTTGCGCCTTGGCCGCTGGCAACCGGGTCATGCTCAAGCTCAGCGAGTCCACGCCCGCCACCGGCCTGGCGCTGAAAGCGCTGCTTGAGCGAGTGTTCCCGGATGACCTGGTCAGTGTGGTGCTGGGCGAGGTGGAGGTCGGCCAGGCGTTCGCCAGGCTGCCCTTCGATCACCTGCTGTTCACCGGCGCCACCAGCGTCGGCCGCCAGGTCATGCTGGCTGCAGCGCAAAATCTCACACCTGTGACCCTGGAGCTGGGCGGCAAGTCGCCGGCCATCGTGTCGGCCTGCGTGCCGCTGGCCAGCGCCGCCGAACGCATCGCCTTCGGCAAGGCCCTGAACGCCGGCCAGACCTGCGTCGCCCCTGACTACGTGCTGGTGCCCCGCGCGCGGCTGGGCGCCTTCTGCGATGCCTATCGCAATGCCGTGCGCCGCCTGTATCCGCGCATCGCCGACAACCCCGACTACAGCGCCATCATCAACCCGAGGCAGCTTCAGCGCTTGCAGCACCTGCTGGACGACGCCCGCGACAAAGGCGCGCAAGTCATCGACCTGTACCCCGACGAAGTCCGTCAGGGCCGGCGCCTGCCGCCGCAGCTGCTGCTGAAGGTGAACGATGGCATGCTGGTAATGCAGGACGAGATCTTCGGCCCGCTGCTGCCCGTAGTGCCCTACGACAGCCTCGATGGCGCCCTGGACTACATCAATCAGCGCCCACGCCCACTGGCCCTGTATTACTTCGGCTACGACCGCGCCGAGCAGGAACAGGTGCTGCAACACAGCCACTCCGGCGGCGTTTGCCTGAATGACACCTTGCTGCAGGTGGCCCAGGACGACCTGCCATTCGGCGGCATCGGCCCCTCCGGCATGGGCCACTACCACGGCCACGACGGTTTTCTGACCTTCAGCAAAGCCAAGGCGGTGCTGGCCAAGCAGCGCCTGAATGCAGCCCGGTTGATCTACCCCCCGTATGGCAAGGCCTTGCAGCGTCTTGTCTACAAATTGTTCATCCGCTAAGGCCGGGGCAACCATCCGCGCCTCACTCACCGACGCCCTGCTCGCACGGCTGGCACACAGTGCATGACAACAAATGCCCGCGCTGTCTATAGTGCGATCAGCTGGCCGCATGACTTGGCCGGGCGCTATCGCTGCGCTAACATCCGACTCCCCAACGCACTCCAAGCCAGGATGACGCGATGAACCGAGTGTTGTACCCGGGTACTTTCGACCCCATTACCAAAGGCCATGGCGACCTGGTCGAGCGCGCCTCGCGGTTGTTCGACCACGTGATCATCGCAGTGGCGGCCAGCCCGAAGAAAAACCCCCTGTTCCCGCTGGAACAACGGGTAGCGCTGGCCCGTGAGGTCACCAAGCACCTGCCCAATGTCGAAGTCATCGGCTTCTCTTCGCTGCTGGCGCATTTCGCCAAGGAACAGGGCGCCAACGTCTTCCTTCGTGGCCTGCGCGCGGTGTCCGACTTCGAATACGAGTTCCAGCTGGCGAACATGAACCGGCAACTGGCGCCCGACGTCGAAAGCCTCTTCCTTACGCCGTCGGAGCGTTATTCGTTCATTTCCTCGACCCTGGTCCGGGAAATTGCTGCGTTGGGGGGCGACATCACCAAGTTTGTCCACCCGGTGGTGGCTGAAGCACTGACTGAACGCTTCAAGAAGTAAGCCAGACTGCTGATTATCGCGCCCGCGTGCACTGCGGGCGCGAATGCGGCACAATTGTGCCCATTGCGTTGAACATGCCCGGGCCAAGAGCCCCGGCCGGAGTCCCCATGTCCCTGATCATCACCGACGATTGCATCAACTGCGACGTCTGCGAACCCGAGTGCCCGAACGAGGCTATCTCCCAAGGCGAAGAGATCTACGTGATCGACCCTAACCTGTGCACCCAGTGCGTTGGTCACTATGACGAGCCGCAATGCCAGCAGGTCTGCCCGGTCGACTGCATCCCACTGGATGAAGCGCACCCGGAAAGCGAAGAACAGCTGATGGCCAAGTACCGCCGGATTACCGGTAAGGACTGAGCCCTTCTGGCTTGCGATGGCCCTGTCACCGGCTTGCCGACGACAGGGCCGGTTGCTTCAGCGCTGGCAGCGCGGGCAATAGACGCTGGCCCGCTGGCCCAGCTTCACTTCGCGCAAGGTCGTCCCGCATAACTTGCACGGCATCCCGCCGCGGCCGTACACGAACAGTTCCTGCTGGAAGTACCCCGGCTGCCCGTCGCCGCCAATAAAGTCGCGCAAGGTCGTGCCGCCCTGCTCGATGGCGGCTGCCAGCACGCGCTTTATTTCGATGGCCAGCTTCAGGTAACGCGCCCGCGAAATGCCGCCCGCTTCCCGGCGCGGGTCGATACCGGCGGCAAACAAGGCTTCGGTCGCGTAGATGTTGCCCACCCCTACCACCACCGCGTTATCCATGATGAACGGCTTGACCGCCATCGAACGCCCGCGTGACAGCTGGAACAGGCGCTCACCGTCGAACAGGTCGGTCAGCGGCTCTGGCCCCAGGCGCAACAGCAACTCGTGGTTGAGCGGGTCGAGGCTCCAGAGCATGGCGCCAAAGCGGCGCGGGTCGGTGTAGCGCAGCATCAACCCCGACTCCAGTTCGATGTCGACGTGCTCATGCTTGGCCGCTGGCACCCCGAGTTCCACCAGGCGCAGGTTGCCCGACATCCCCAAGTGGCTGATCAAGGTACCCACCTCGGCATTGATCAGCAGGTACTTTGCGCGCCGCTCGACGCTGACGATCCGCTGCCCGGACAACCGGATATCCAGGTCTTCCGGGATCGGCCAGCGCAAGCGCCGATCACGCACCACCACACGGCTGACGCGCTGGCCTTGCAGATGCGGCGCGATACCGCGCCGGGTCGTTTCGACTTCAGGTAATTCCGGCATGAATCAATGCCCGCCCAGTTCGCGAATGTTCTGTTTGAGGTTCTCGAAGTCGTACTCCGACAAACCGATATAGTCGAGTACCAGTGGGCCGACTGCGTTCCATTCGTGGTCGACGCCCTGGTTGCCCAACACCCGGTACGACGCACAGATGTGTTCGGCCATCTTCAGCACCGCAAGCAGGTGCTTTAGTTGGCTCTGGGCGTTGCGCGACGATTCCTCGCGGAACACCGCCAAGGCGTTGTGGTGGTTGGCAATGGCCGAGCTGATGTGCTCCGGCAGGCGCCAGGACTTGGCTGTGAAGTAGCCGACCACCGAATGGTTAGTGTTGAAGGTGCGGTTCTCGGTATCGACCACACGGGTATCCGCGTCGGCCTTGGCGTAGGCCTCTTCCAGCACCTCCATGTAATTGGGGAAGCGCTTGAGCATCAGCGGCACGCCACAGTCATGGAACAGCCCCAGCGTGTAGGCCTCGTCCGCCGCCTGCAGGCCGGTGCGCTTGGCCAGCGTAAGGCAGGTCATGGCCACATCCTGAGCGGTGTCCCAAAAGCGGTTGAGGGTGACGATGGTCTCGTCGCTCATCTCGCCCTTGATCGACTGGGCATTGATCAGGTTGATGATCGAGCGGCTGCCCAGCAGGTTTACTGCGCGCTGGATCGAGCCGATCTTGTTGGCCAGGCCGAAATGCGGCGAGTTGACCAACTTGAGGAGTGCACCGGACAGGCCCGGGTCTTGGGAAATCAGCTTGGCGATGGTTTCCAGGTCCGGGTCGGGCATGTACTGCTCGAACTGCAGGTCGACCATGATCTGCGGCTGCGGCGGAATGGTAATGCCTTGCAAGGCTTGCTGGATCTGTTCGGCGCTGAGTTCTTGGGACATGCGTACACACTCGTTGGGGACCGGGGATTCTAACCCAGGGGCTGTGCTGCAGTCCCTGTGAGCGCGCGCTTGCCAGCGCAGGTGCCAGCACTTTGTCGTGCCCTGCACCGATCCACAGGCCAACACGCTATACTCCCGCTCTTTTTTCCCGGAGCGACGTCATGTCCCTGCCCAGCCTTCGCCTCAAAGCCAATGCCGACCGCCGCCTGCGCGCCGGCCACCTGTGGGTCTACAGCAACGAAGTCGATGTTACCGCGACCCCGCTGCAAGGCTTCCAGGCCGGTCAACAGGCGGTTCTCGAGGCTGCCAACGGCAAGCCGCTGGGTATCGTGGCCCTGAGCCCGAACAACCTGATCTGCGCCCGCCTGCTGTCGCGCGACATCAAGCTGCCGCTGGACAAGTCGCTGCTGGTGCACCGCCTCAACGTCGCACTGTCGCTGCGTGAGCGCCTGTTCGACAAGCCGTGCTACCGCCTGGTCTACGGCGACTCCGACCTGCTGCCGGGCCTGGTGGTCGACCGTTTCTTCGACATTCTCGTGGTCCAGCTGGCCTCGGCCACCATGGAACTGCACAAGGACGACGTGATCGCCGCCCTGGTCCAAGTCCTCAAGCCGAGCGGCATCCTGTTCAAGAACGACTCCGCCGCGCGGGATGCCGAAGGCCTGCCGCGCTATGTCGAAACCGTCTATGGCGAAGTGCCGGACTGGGTCGCGCTGGAAGAGAACGGCGTCAAGTTCGAAGCCCCGGTGCGCGAAGGGCAGAAAACCGGCTGGTTCTATGACCACCGCATGAACCGTGCGCGCCTGGCACCCTACGTCAAGGGCAAGCGTGTGCTCGACCTGTTCAGCTACATCGGTGGCTGGGGCGTGCAGGCCGGCGCTTTCGGCGCCAGCGAAGTGTTCTGCGTTGATGCTTCGGGCTTTGCCCTGGACGGCGTCGAGCGCAACGCCACGCTCAACGGCATCAGCGAAAGAGTGACCTGCATCGAAGGCGACGTGTTCGAGGCGCTGCGCGAGCTGAAGGCCGCCGAAGAGCGCTTCGACGTGATCATTGCCGACCCACCCGCGTTCATCAAGCGCAAGAAAGACCTGAAAAACGGTGAAGCGGCCTACCGTCGCCTCAACGAACAGGCCATGCGCATGCTGACCAAGGACGGCATCCTGGTCAGCGCCTCGTGCTCCATGCACCTGCCTGAGGACGACCTGAACAACATCCTGCTGACCAGCGCCCGCCACCTGGACCGCAACCTGCAGTTGCTCGAGCGCGGTGGTCAGGGCCCGGACCACCCGGTACACCCGGCGATCGCCGAAACCCGCTACATCAAGAGCATCACCTGCCGGTTGCTGCCCAACAGCTGATCAGCGAACCCTGGGGCTGCCGTGCAGCCCCAGGGCCATCTCAGATATCCAGCACGTACGAAGCGATCGCGAAGTACACCAGCACCCCCGCCGCGTCGGCGATCGAGGTCACCAGCGGCCCGCTGGCCGTCACCGGGTCGAGCTTGAGCTTGGTGAACATGAACGGCAGGCTCATGCCAATCAGGCTGCCCAGCAACACGATCACCAGCATGCTGCTGGCAACGATCACTGCAATGTCCGCCCCGCCTCGCAGCGCACCCAGCGATGCCACTGCCACCGCCATGGTGCCGCCCAGCGCCAGCGCCACGCCGCATTCACGCCCCAGCATGCGCAGCCAGTCACGCATGACCACCTCGCCCGTCGCCAGGCCCCGCACCATCAAGGTGGCCGACTGCGCCCCGGCATTACCGCCGCTATCCACCAGCAGCGGCAGGAAGAACACCAGCACGATGTGCGCAGCGATGGTGTCCTCGAATGCCGCTATCCCGGCCCCCGAGAACAAATTGCCGAACACCAGCAGCACCAGCCAGAACACCCGCTTGCGGTACAGCAGGCTGACAGTGGCATGCCTGAGGTTGCCGACGTGGCTGGTAATGGATGCGCCCTTGTGGAAGTCCTCGGTAGCCTCCTCGACGACCACGTCGAGTGCATCGTCGCAGGTCACCAGGCCCACCAGCCGCCCGGCTTCGTCCAGCACCGGCACGGCCAACAGATCATGCTTGCGGATCAACCGGGCCACCTCCTCCTGGCGCGTCGAGGTACAGACGCAGATGACCTTGTGCACCATGATCTGCTCGATCGGTGCATCCGGCGCGGCCAGGATCAGCTCGCGCAGGGACAGCGTACCCAGCAGGTTGCGCTGCCCGTCGAGCACGTAGGATTGATAGATGGTTTCGGCATCGGCGGCCTCGCGGCGCAGCATGTCGATGGCCTGGCTGGCGCTGAGGCCGGCGTCCAGGCAGGAATACTCGCTGGTCATCAGGTAACCCGCCGTGCCTTCGGGGTAGCCTTCAGGGTGAAGACAATCGTCGCGTCGCGCCTGGGCAGCCTGGCGCAGGTCGAGTGGGGAAACGAGGGTGTCGGACAGATGTTGCATGAAGTTCTCCAGGCGCCGACGCAGGCACCCGCAAACCTCAGCCACGCGGGCTCAAGCCTTCGGAAGCCCTGGCGGCGGCGCGCTCAGTGCCAATTTGCGAGTTCGGTATGAACTGAAACTGGGAAGGTCCATTGAGGTGGTATCTCGTGAAGCCGCACATGCGGCGGGCGGATCATAGTCAGGCTTGGGCCTGCAGGTCAGCCCCTGGCACAGCGTTTCAGAACCGTCCTACACACTACCGGCCATGCGGCCAAAGCTACCGCCAGACACATCGCCATTCCCTCGCCGCGCCAGCGGTGTAGAATCGGGCTATTCATCGCCAGTCATCCCCGGCGGGTTTATGAGCTCTGGTCGAGCACACGGCGATCCCGTGATGTTTTCGGCCCCATCCGTGCCAGTGGCAACCGGCCTAAGGCGCATAGGACAAGAGAAGCTCACTTCCCTTTTTTGTGACCAGATCAAGCCGCCAGGAGTGCTTCATGCCTGATTACCGTTCCAAGACTTCCACCCACGGCCGCAACATGGCCGGCGCCCGTGCCCTGTGGCGCGCCACCGGCATGAAGGACGACGATTTCAAGAAACCGATCATCGCCATCGCCAACTCGTTCACCCAGTTCGTCCCGGGGCACGTGCACCTGAAGGACCTGGGCCAGCTGGTTGCCCGCGAAATCGAACGCGCCGGTGGCGTGGCCAAGGAATTCAACACCATTGCGGTCGACGACGGCATCGCCATGGGCCATGACGGCATGCTGTATTCCCTGCCCAGCCGCGAAATCATCGCCGACGCCGTGGAATACATGGTCAACGCGCACTGCGCCGACGCCATCGTGTGCATTTCCAACTGCGACAAGATCACCCCCGGCATGCTGATGGCCGCCCTGCGCCTGAACATTCCGGTAATTTTCGTCTCCGGCGGCCCGATGGAAGCCGGCAAGACCAAGCTGGCCAGCCACGGCCTGGACCTGGTCGACGCAATGGTGATCGCCGCCGACTCCACGGCGTCCGACGAGAAGGTAGCCGAGTACGAGCGCAGCGCCTGCCCGACGTGCGGTTCCTGCTCGGGCATGTTCACCGCCAACTCGATGAACTGCCTGACCGAAGCACTGGGCCTGGCCCTGCCGGGCAACGGTTCGACCCTGGCCACCCACGCCGACCGTGAGCAGCTGTTCCTTACTGCCGGCCGCACCATCGTCGAGCTGTGCAAGCGCTACTACGGCGAGAACGACGAGTCGGTACTGCCGCGCAGCATCGCCAACTTCAAGGCGTTCGAAAACGCCATGATGCTCGACATCGCCATGGGCGGTTCGACCAACACCATCCTGCACCTGCTGGCCGCAGCCCAGGAAGGCGAGGTGGCATTCGACCTGCGTGACATCGACCGCCTGTCGCGCAAGGTGCCGCAGCTGTGCAAAGTGGCGCCGAACATCCAGAAGTACCACATGGAAGACGTCCACCGCGCCGGCGGCATCTTCAGCATCCTCGGCTCGCTGGCCCGTGGCGGCCTGTTGCACACCGACCTGCCGACCGTGCACAGCGCCAGCATGGAAGAAGCCATCGCCAAGTGGGACATCACCCAGACCGATGACGAAGCCGTGCACACCTTCTTCAAGGCAGGCCCGGCGGGCATCCCGACCCAGACGGCCTTCAGCCAGTCGACCCGTTGGGAAACCCTCGACGACGACCGTGAAAACGGCTGCATCCGCAGCTTCGAGCACGCCTATTCGCAAGAAGGCGGCCTGGCCGTGCTGTACGGCAACATTGCCCTCGACGGCTGCGTGGTGAAAACCGCCGGTGTGGATGAGTCGATCCACGTGTTCGAAGGCAACGCGAAGATCTTCGAAAGCCAGGACAGCGCTGTGCGCGGCATCCTCGCCGACGAAGTCAAAGCTGGCGACATCGTCATCATCCGTTATGAAGGCCCGAAGGGCGGCCCGGGCATGCAGGAGATGCTCTACCCGACGTCGTACCTGAAATCCAAAGGCCTGGGCAAAGCCTGCGCCCTGCTCACCGACGGCCGCTTCTCGGGCGGAACTTCCGGCCTGTCGATCGGCCACGCTTCGCCGGAAGCCGCTGCTGGCGGCGCCATCGGCCTGGTGCGCGACGGTGACAAGGTGTTGATCGATATCCCTAACCGCTCGATCAACCTGCAGGTCAGCGACGAAGAGCTGGCTGCGCGCCGTGCCGAGCAGGACAAAAAAGGCTGGAAACCGGCCGAAGTGCGCCCGCGCAAGGTGACCACCGCACTGAAGGCCTACGCGCTGCTGGCGACCAGTGCCGACAAGGGTGCTGTGCGTAACAAGGCGATGCTCGAAGGGCTGTGAGGCACTTCTGGTGTGAATGAAGAACCGGCGCCCTGAGCGCCGGTTTTTTTATGCCTGTACCGGCCCTATCGCCGGCAAGCCGGCTCCTACAGGTACTCCACAGCCTTCAAATACTGTGATTACCTGTGGGAGCCGGCTTGCCGGCGATGGGGCCGCTACAGGCGGCAAACGGCCTATTGAATCTGCTCCGGCGTCACGATCACCCAGTTCTTGTCGGCCGTCACCGGCAACCCTTCCTTCGTCTGGGCCGCTGCGTTCTTGGCGATCATCCCGTTCAACTGGTCCATGTACTTGGCCTTGCGGTTTATCCACAGGTGGATGCCGCCCTTGTCCACATCCACACCATGGAATTGCATAAAGCCATCGCTGGTCGGGGTGTCGCCGCCAACCAGCACGGGTTTTTTCCATTCATCGATGTAGGTGAGGATTGCCGCTTGCTTGCCCGCCATCCAGGTCGCCGGAGTCCACAGGTAAGGGGTCAGCTCCAGGCCTTCGTTGGCCTTGGCATCGTAATGCCCTGCAGTGATCTGCTTGCGTGCCGTGGTCAACTGGCCGCTGGCGCGGTCCTTGAGCAGCAGGCTGACGCCGATCACGTTCTCAGGCTTCACGTTGTAGCCGTATTTGGGGTCCGAGGCGACCATGCGCACCAACTCTTCGGAGGCAGCAGAGATCACGTAGACCTCGATGCCGTTCTCCATCAGCTTGTTGAACAGCTCGGTCTGGCCGGTGAAGACCTTGGGTGGCTGCACTTCGATGGGTTTGACCTGATCCCCTTCTGAGTAGGTGGTGGGGATTGGCCTGGTGGAAGCCATCAGCTCATCGACCTGAACTTTGAGTTCTTTGAGGGTAAAACCCGAAAAAACCTGGGCAACCCACGGGTAGCAGACCATGTCGTCGAGTTCGCACAGGCGGTAGTAATAACTGAACAGACTCTCCTTGTGCTCCGCGGTGTCCTTGAATGGGATCAGCTTCAGCGACGGGTCGAGCTTGTCCCGGCTCAGCAGCCCTTTGTTTTCCATGAACGGCAGCAGCGCTTCCTCAAGGTCGTAGCGGTAGCTGGTGTTGTCCATGTCGAACACCGCGTAGTGACCCTGGTTGGCATTGGCGGCAATCATCGTGTCGAGCTGCTTGGCCGCCTCGGCAGGCCAATGGGTAAGTTCGGTCGACCAGGTTTCGATACTGAACAGCAGCGACAAAGCGACGGCCAAGGCTTTCGGAGCGAACGTCATGTGCGAATCTCCTGAAATGATCGGGAAAAACTAGACCAATGTCTCAGCCAAGCGGGACGCCACAGCGACGCTCATAAAGTTGTAAACGTCGTGTGCATTGCTATCTGCGACAACTTGTTATTCCATAAACGACTAAGCAAATTACTTTTGGGTATAAATTCGTTTCTTTTCAGGCTGTTAGCATTTCCGTTCGCAATCGCTCACAGAGGCGATGCCTCTTCTGCTTTTTCCTGGAGCTTCAATGAACCTGCCGCTGTCTCTCAACCTGCTGGCGTTCCTGGCCCTGCTGCTGGGCCTGGCGCAAACCCGCCGTACCGACTGGAGCCTGGCCAAGAAGGTCCTGCTCGGCCTGGCACTGGGCGTAGGTTTCGGCCTGGTGCTGCACACCATTTACGGTGCTGGCCACCCGGTGCTGAAAGCCACCATCGGCTGGCTCGACCTGGTCGGTAACGGCTACGTCGGCCTGCTGCAGATGATCGTCATGCCGCTGATCTTCGCCTCGATCCTCAGCGCCGTGGCGCGCTTGCACAATGCTTCATCGCTCGGCCGCATCAGCGTGCTGAGCATCGGCACGCTGCTGCTGACCACCGCCATCGCCGCGCTGATCGGCATCGTGCTGACCAACCTGTTCGGCCTTAGCGCCGAAGGTTTGGTCGCCGGCGCCCAGGAAAGCGCGCGCATGCAAGTTATCCACAGTGATTACGCGGGCAAGGTCGCGGACCTCAACATCCCGCAGTTGCTGCTGTCGTTCATCCCGAGCAACCCGGTGGGCGACCTGGCACGGGCCAAGCCAACCTCGATCATCAGCGTGGTGATCTTCGCCGTGTTCGTAGGCCTGGCCGCGCTGCAACTGATCAAGGACGATGCCGAGAAAGGCCAGCGCGCCCTGTCGGCCATCGACACCCTGCAAGCCTGGGTAATGCGCCTGGTGCGCGTGGTGATGAAACTTACCCCGTACGGCGTGCTGGCGCTGATGACCAAGGTCGTGGCCAGCTCCAACCTGGATGACATCCTCAAACTGGGCAGCTTCGTGGTGGTGTCGTACATCGGCCTGGGCCTGATGTTCGTGGTGCACGGCATCATCCTCGCCGCCACCGGCGTCAGCCCGCTGCGCTTCTTCCGCAAGGTGTGGCCGGTGCTGACCTTCGCCTTCACCAGCCGCTCCAGTGCGGCCAGCATCCCGCTGAACATCGAGGCGCAGACCCGTCGCCTGGGCGTGCCTCAGTCGATCGCCAGCTTCAGCGCATCGTTCGGTACGACCATTGGCCAGAACGGCTGCGCGGGCCTGTACCCGGCGATGCTGGCGGTGATGGTGGCCCCGGCAGTGGGCATCGACACCTTCGACCCGCTGTGGATCGCAACCTTGGTGGCCATCGTCACACTCAGCTCGGCAGGCGTTGCCGGCGTGGGCGGTGGTGCAACCTTCGCGGCGCTGATCGTGCTGCCAGCCATGGGCCTGCCGGTAGAACTGGTGGCCTTGCTGATTTCGGTCGAGCCGTTGATCGACATGGGCCGCACGGCGTTGAACGTCAATGGCTCGATGACCGCAGGCGTGGTGACCAGCCAACTGCTCAAGGAGACCGACAAGGCTGTGCTGGCTGACGATGAGCACGCCGAGTTGAGCCACTCCTGAAACAGCTGGGGCCGCTAATGCGGCCCCAATTGATTTAACGTCGCTCCCAAACCTCGAAGTGGTAACTGGGAGCATCAGCTTCGGCAGGCTGATGCTCTTGAGAAGTGATTTCCCATTCAGAATCGTCGACACGAGGAAACCAAGCATCTCCTTCTGGAGCATAGTCGACTTGAGTCAGATACATCCTATCTACCAGACCCTGCTCCAGGGCTTGGCCATACAATTGTGCCCCGCCAATAAGCATCAGCTCATCTACACCAGTTTCTCTCGCCCAGTGATCTGCCAAATCAATTGCCGCAGCTAATGAGGGTTGCACCTGCGCACCCTCGAGATTGAGGCCCGGTTGACGACTCACAACAATATTCAATCGACCGGGCAAAGGCCGCCCTAGGGACTCCCAAGTTTTGCGTCCCATGATGATCGGCTTGCCCATAGTCTGAGCTTTGAAAAATTTGAAATCCCCCGGCAAATGCCAGGGCATACGGTTTTCGATGCCAATCACACGGTTCGCACCAATGGCAGCAATGAGGCAGAGGGGTAGTGGCTTTTTCATGGTGGCGAGAATACCAAACAACCCGGTGAAGATATCTAGCTAACCGTCGAGAACTCACTTGCGAACACTCCCTTTTTCAGTGTGGGTTATGCTTCTGCCCTGAACCGTGCAATGGAAGACCTTGTGACTGGACCGACTCCACTGGACACGCGCTGGCTCACCGAAGCGGTACGCTTGCGCGAGGAACACGCCGGCCCCCTGGAGGACCAGGAAGCCAACCGCCACGCACGCCAACAGGGTGGCGACCTGGCCACGCGCATAGAGGCGCGCGCACTGTTCCTGGCCGAACGTGACGGCATGACCACCGCCCTGCTTCACTGGAAGCAAGGCGCGCGCCTGGCGCTGCTGGCATTGCTGCTGCTGGCCGTGATCAGCGGCGCGGGCCTGGCCTTTGCCGCCCTTGGCGATGGGCAGCGCCCGGTCAACGTATTCTGGGCGTTGGGCAGCCTGCTCGGGCTGAACCTGCTGATGCTGCTGGGTTGGGCTGCGGGCCTCATCTTGAGCGGCGAACACGGCGCCAGCCTTGGGCGCCTGTGGTTGTGGCTGAGCGAACGTTTTGCCCGCGATGCCAAGGCCGCGCACCTGGCGCCAGCACTGCTGGTGCTGTTGCAACGCCAGCGCCTGAACCGTTGGCTGTTGGGCCTGCTGGTGCACAGCTTATGGGCCCTGGCCATGCTCAGTGCGCTGGCGCTGCTGCTGGCGCTGCTCGCCACCCGGCGCTATGGCTTCGTCTGGGAAACTACCCTGCTCGCTGCAGAGCCCTTTGTGCACCTGACCCAAACCCTCGGCGCGCTGCCCTCGCTGCTCGGCTTTGCCGTGCCGGACGAGAGCATGATCCGCACCAGCGGCGACACCCTGCCGGCCCTGGATGTGGCCCGCCAGGCCTGGGCCAGCTGGTTGCTCGGCGTGGTACTGGTGTATGGCCTGCTGCCGCGCCTGATACTGGCCGGGCTGTGCCTGTGGCGCTGGCGCCAGGGCCGTGAACGCCTGGCCCTGGACCTCAGCCTGCCCGGTTACGCCCAACTGCGCGAAGCCCTGATGCCACGCAGTGAGCGTATCGGCGTGCAGGACGCAGCCCCGCAAACCCTGCCGCAGTTCCAGGCCGGGCAGTTGGAAACCGGCAGCAGCGGTGCCCTGCTGGTCGGCCTGGAGCTGGACGACCAGCGCCCCTGGCCACCTGCGCTGCCCAAAAGTGTGACCGATGCCGGCGTGCTCGACAGCCGCGAATCGCGCAATCGCCTGCTGGAACAGCTCAGCCGCTTCCCCCCGGCGCGCCTGGCCATCGCCTGCGACCCCCGCCGCTCGCCCGACCGTGGCAGCCTGGCATTGCTGGCGGAGCTGGCGCGCAACGCCGCGGCCACGCGCATCTGGTTACTGCAGGCGGCACCCGGCCAGGCCCTGGACGCCGAGCGCCTGGGCGACTGGCACGAAGCACTGGACCGCCTCGGCCTGCCCCACGCGGACACTTCACCGCTGACCTGGCTGGAGCATGGCCATGACTGAGCCGCTGAAACTGGCCGTGGTCGGCCACACCAATGTCGGCAAGACCTCGTTGCTGCGCACGCTTACCCGCGATGTGGGCTTCGGCGAGGTGTCCCATCGCCCAAGCACCACTCGCCACGTCGAAGGCGCACGCCTGTCGGTGGACGGCGAAGCGCTGCTCGAACTCTACGACACCCCTGGCCTGGAAGATGCCATTGCCCTGCTCGATTACCTGGAGCGCCTGGAGCGCCCGGGCGAGCGCCTCGACGGCCCGGCCCGCCTGGAGCGCTTTCTGCAAGGCAGCGAGGCGCGCCAGCGCTTCGAGCAGGAGGCCAAGGTGCTGCGCCAGTTGCTGGCCAGCAACGCCGGCCTGTATGTGATCGACGCCCGCGAGCCGGTGCTGGCCAAGTACCGCGACGAACTGGAAGTGCTGGCCAGTTGCGGCAAACCGCTGCTGCCGGTGCTCAACTTCGTCGCCAGCAGCCAGCACCGCGAGCCCGAATGGCGTGATGCCCTGGCCCGCCTGGGCCTGCATGCGCTGGTGCGGTTCGACAGCGTGGCGCCCCCGGAAGATGGCGAACGCCGCCTTTACGAGAGCCTGGCCTTGCTGCTGGAGGACGCCCGCCCGGCCCTGCAACGGTTGATCGACGACCAACAGGCGCAACGCCTCGCCCGCCAACAAAGCGGCAAGCGGCTGATCGCCGAGTTGCTGCTGGACTGCGCCGCTTGCCGGCGCAGCGTTGCAGCCGAACCTGCTGCCGAGGCCCAGGCTATCGAAGCACTGCGCCAGGACGTCCGCCAGCGTGAACAGCGCTGTGTAGAAGCGTTGCTCAAGCTCTATGCGTTCCGCCGCGAGGATGCCAATGCCGCTGACCTGCCGTTGCTGGACGGGCGCTGGGGCGATGACTTGTTCAACCCGGAAACGTTGAAGTTGCTCGGCGTGCGCCTGGGCAGCGGCGTGGCGGCGGGTGCTGCAGCCGGAGCAGGCGTCGACTTGCTGGTCGGCGGCCTGACGCTTGGTGCTGCCGCGCTGGCCGGCGCCATTGCCGGGGGGGCGCTGCAGACCGCACGCAATTATGGCTCACGGCTGATGGGCAAACTGAAGGGGCAGCGAGAGCTGACCGTGGACGATACAGTGCTGCGGCTGTTGGCCCTGCGCCAGCAACAGTTGATGGCTGCGCTGGACACCCGTGGGCATGCCGCGCAGAACAGCATTCGCCTCGGTGAGCTGGATGAAAAAGCCTGGCGCGAAGGCAAGCTGCCCGAGGCTTTGAACAAGGCGCGGGCGCATCCGCAGTGGTCGACGCTCAACCCGGGGGCGCGGGTGAATCAGGCTGAGCGGCAGGAACAGCTGGAGGCACTGGTTTTGCAGATTTGAGGGTGCCGGTCAGGGCCTCTTCGCGGGCAAGCCCGCTCCTACAGGCGCAGGCTTGCCCGCGAAGAGGCCGGCTCAGGCAGCCGGGATATCGTCCATCGGCCAATTACTGCTGAGCAACCTTCTCCGACTTGCCGTCATAGCGCTTGCGCCACTCGGCCAGGATCTCGTCACGGTTCCTGGAGGCCCAGGCGAAATCGTTCTTGATCAGCCGCTGTTCATAGTCGGCCGGCAGCTCGGTCTGCGGCTTGGCGATGCCCGGGGCGGCGAGCACGGCGAAGTTTTCCTTGTACAGCTCCATGGCCGCAGGGCTTGCCGAGAAGTCGGCCAGCCGCTTGGCGGCTTCGGCCTTCGGCGAGCCTTTGATCAGCGCGGTCGCCTCGATCTCCCAGCCTAGCCCTTCCTTGGGCAATACGATGTCCAACGGGGCACCCTGGCGCTTGAGCTGCACGGCCGGATACTCGAACGAAATACCGATGGGGAATTCGCCCGCCGCCGCCAGCTTGCACGGCTTGGATCCGGAATGGACATACTGGCCGATGTTCTGGTGCAGAGCGTCCATGTAGGCCCAGCCCTGCGGTTCGCCGAAGGTCTGCAGCCAGGCGCTCACGTCCAGGAAGCCGGTGCCGGACGAGGCCGGGTTGGGCATGACGATCTTGCCCTTGTACTCCGGCTTGGTCAGGTCCTGCCAGCTCACCGGTTTGCTCAGGCCCTGCTTCTCGGCCTCGATGGTGTTGAAGCAGATGGTCGCCGCCCACACGTCCATGCCGACCCAGGCCGGCGGGTTGGCGGCGTCGCGGTAGTTGGCGGAGATCTTGCCAAGGTCCTTCGGTGCGTAGGCTTCGAGCATGCCGTTCTGGTCGAGAATGGCCAGGCTGGAGGCAGCCAGGCCCCACACCGCGTCCGCCTGCGGGCGGTCTTTCTCGGCCAGCAGCTTGGCCGTGATGATGCCGGTGGAGTCACGCACCCACTTGATCTCGATGTCCGGGTTGGCCTTTTCGAAGGCTTGCTTGTAGCTCCTGAGCTGCTCGGCTTCCAGGGCGGTGTAGACGGTCAGCTGCGTGCTGGCGGCCGAAGCCTGCAGGCTGAATACGGCGGATACGGCAGCGGCAAGTGCGAGGGGCTTGAACATGATGCGGTTCCTGTCAGTGTGGGCAGTCGGTCAATGGCCAGGCGCGCGCTGGCGCCAGGCCTGGGAGCGGCGCAGCAGGCCGCGGGATGCACCGGCCAGCAACAAGGAGGCAGTGGCGCTGGTCAGCAGAATCAGGGTGGACATGGCGGCAGCGCCGCCGACGTTACCGGCATCGTCCATGTTCAGCACGGCGACGGCGGCAAGGATGGTGTCGGGGCTGTACAGGAAGATCGCTGCCGAGACGGTGGTCATCGCCGAGACGAACAGGTAGCGGATGATGTCCAGCAACGCGGGCAGGCAGATCGGCACGGTGACCCGCACGAAGTGCTTGTACAGCGGCGCCTTGAGTGACAGCGCGGCGGCCTCGAACTCACCGTCGAGCTGGCGTAGCGCGGTGGTGGCGGTCATCTGCGCAGTGGTCAGGTAATGGGCGATGGTGCACACCACCAGCAGCCCCATGCTGCCGTAGAACACATGCAATGGGTTGCCGTTGAGGTTGAAGAAGAAGACATAACCCAGCCCCAGCACCAGGCCGGGCACCGCCATGGGGATGAAGCTGAGCAGGCGCAGGGCTTGGTTGAGCAGGCGCTGGCCCTGGGTCTTCTCCATCAGGTAGGCACCCGCAAAGATCACCAGGCTGCCGATCAGCGCCGTGGCGATGGCCATGGTCACGCTGTTGCGATACGCCAGCCAGCCACCCCCTGCGGTGTCCTCGAACATGTAGTGCTTGAGCGACAAGGTCATGTTGTAGGGCCAGAAGGTCACCAACGACGAGTACACCGCCATGCCGATCACCCCGAGCAGCACTGCGCATACCAGCATCACGATGGCCAGGTAGCAGGCATCACGGCTGCGCGAGGGCTTGGGCTCGAACGCCTGGGCACGGCCGCTCATGGCATCGCCTTGGCGGCGGCGCAGCCAGGCGTCGACGGCAAAGCTCAGCAAGGCGGGCACCAGCAGCACCATGCCGATCAACGCGCCACGGCCGAACTGCTGCTGGCCGACCACCGCTTTATAGGCCTCCAGCGCCAGCACCTGATAATCGCCACCGACCACCACAGGTACTCCGAAGTCGGTGATGGTGAGGGTGAACACCAGGCAGAACGCCGCGAACACGGCCTGGCGCGTAGCCGGCCAGGTAATGCTGCGAAACGCCCGCCACGGCCCGGCGCCCATGCTGGAGGCAGCATCGAACAGGCGGGCATCGGCCAGCGACAAGGACGAGAGCAGGATCATCAGCGCATGCGGAAAGGTGTAGATCGCTTCGCCCAGGACGATGCCCCAAAAGCCATAGATGTTGTCGCTGAGCAGCCCGCGCAGCAGCCCTTGGTTACCGAACAGATAGACCAGCGCAATGGCGGGCAACATCGATGGCGCCAGCAGCGGCAGCAGCGAGATCCCCCGCCACACGCCTTTGGCCGGGATCAGCGTACGCTGCAAGGCGTAAGCGAACAGATACGCCAGCGGTACCACAATCGCGGCAACGGTGGAGGCCACCGCCAGGCTATTGCCGAGCAGCCAGTGGAAGTTCTCGCTGGCAAACAGTTCACGGGCCGCTAGCAGGCCGCCGCCCTGGCCGGCGTCGCCACTGAAGCCACGCCAGAAGATCGCCAGCAATGGCATCAACACCGCCAGCAGCAGCAGAATCAGCAGCAGGCTCTTGCCACCGACGACGAACAGCCGATCACCCAGCGCGACATCATTGCGCGCTGCGGGCTTGGCCTGGGTGAGCGGCAGGGACATTGGCGCGGCCATCTCAGGCAAACACCTGCAGGCTCTGTGGCGGCAGCGCCACCCAGATGTCCTGCGAGCCCAGGCGCGGCATGGCTTCTGGGGTCAGCTCGGCCAGCAGGGAATGCCCTGGCAGGGCTTCGAGCTCGAAGCTCATGCGGCAGCGGTTACCGAGGAAAGTGATTTCGTGGACCTTGGCCGGGAACAGGTTTTCTTCGTGCATAACCGGGTTGACGGTGATCGCCTCCGGGCGGCAGAACAAGCGGCCGCTGCTGGCACGCGGCGCACCGGGGCCCAGGCGCATGCGCATCGCGCCAACCTGGGCATGGCTATCGCCATTGCGCTGGAACGGTAGCCAGTTGCCCTGGCCGACGAATTCGGCAACGAACGGCGTGGCCGGTTGATCGTAGATCTCCTGCGGCGTGGCGTATTGCTCGACCTGGCCGTTGTTCATCACCGCGATGCGGTCGGCCATGAGCATGGCTTCGTCCTGGTTGTGGGTGACCATCAGCGTGGTGATGCCCAGTTGGCGCTGCAACTGGCGCAACTCGGTGCACAGGTGCTCACGCACACGCGCATCCAGCGCCGACATCGGCTCATCGAGCAACAGCAGCGAAGGCGACGGAGCCAGCGCGCGGGCCAGGGCCACGCGTTGCTGCTGGCCACCGGAGAGCTGGCCGGGGTACTTCTTTTCGCTGCCGGCCAGGCCCACCAGTTCGAGCATTTCGGCCACACGCTGGCGGCTCTGGTAACGGCTGCTGCCGGCCAGGCCGTAGGCGATGTTGGCCTCGACGGTGAGGTTGGGGAACAGCGCGTAGGACTGGAACAGGATGCCGTAGTCACGGGCCTGGGGCGGCAGTTCGGAGATATCGCGCTCGCCGATGTACAGCTCACCACGGTCCTGGCGCTCAAGCCCGGCGATGCAGCGCAGCAGGGTGGTCTTGCCGCAACCCGAAGGGCCGAGCAGGCAGACCAGTTCGCCGGCGGCGATATCCAGGGAGACATCGTTCAGCGCCGTGAAGGCGCCGAAACGCTTGTGGATGCCGCGCACTTTCATGTGTGCGCCTGGGGTAGCGGGGTTCATGGCAAGGCCTCATCGAACGGATGGGGCCATGCTAGGAAGGCTGTGCGAAGGTTCTGTGGCGTTCAGGCAAAAGCGGGTGATAGTGGTATAGGCAGACTTTGTAGTGGCCTGGAGGCCCTATCGCCGGCAAGCCGGCTCCCACAGGTTCACCACAGGTCTCCAAGCCAGTGGGCTACCTGTGGGAGTGGGCTTGCCGGCGACAGGGCCGCCGCACATCTAGAACCGTGAACCCACCACTTCCTGCGCCACCCCTAGGAAAGCCGCCGGCAGTCGGGCCTGGCGCCGCTCCTTCAGGCAGTACAGGTACTCGTGCATCAGCGGTGCATTATCCAGCGTCAGCACTCGCAACTCCGGGTTGTGCGGCACCTCGTGCCGGGCAATTACGCTGATGCCGATATTGCGCAACACCGCCTCGCGGATCGACTCGCGGCTGCCGATCTCCAGCAACGCCGAGGCCTTCACACCGGCATCCGCCATCATCTGTTCGGTCAGCTTGCGAGTGGTCGAGCCCTTTTCGCGCATCAGCAGGCAGTGCCCCGCCACCACGTCGATGGACACCGCCTGGCGGTGCGCCAACGGATGATTGCGATGCATGGCCACCACCAGCGGGTCGGTCCCCAGCACGCGCCGTACCAGGCGGGCGTCTTCAAGCAACTGCGACGATGCGGCGATATCCACACGGTAATCCTCGAGCATCTCCAGCACCTGCTGCGAGTTGCCGATCTCAACCGCCACTTCCACCTGGGGCAGGCGCTCGCGGAAGATCTTCACCAGGTCGAGGATGTAATAAGGCGCGGTGGCGGCAATACGCAGGCTACCCTGGGAGTGGCCGCTGTTGCGCAGTTCGAACTCGATGTCGGCCTCCTGCTGCAGCAGCGCCTTGACCATCGGCAGCAGGCGCACGCCCTCCTCGCTCAACACCAGGCGCCGGCCACCGCGGTAGAACAGCTCTACCGCGTACTGGCTCTCCAGGTTACGGACCTGCGTGGTCACCGTCGGCTGGCTGAGCCCAAGCTTCTTCGCCGCCAGGGTGATGCTGCCCAGGCGGGCCACCATGTAGAAAGCTTTGAGCTCGGCGCTCAGCATTGCATGACCTCATTTGCGCAACAGGCGCAGACCGTTGAACACCACCAGCAGGCTGACGCCCATGTCGGCGAACACCGCCATCCACAGGGTGGCCATGCCGGCAAAGGTGATCGCCAGGAATATGGCCTTGATGCCCAACGCCAGAACGATGTTCTGCGTCAGGATCGCCGCACTTTGGCGCGACAGCCTGACGAACGCCGGGATTTTGCGCAAGTCGTCATCCATCAGCGCCACGTCGGCGGTCTCGATGGCGGTGTCGGTACCGGCAGCGGCCATGGCAAACCCGATCTCGGCACGGGCCAGGGCCGGCGCATCGTTGATGCCGTCCCCCACCATGCCCACCCGGTGGCCCTGGGCATACAGCTGCTCGATGGTGGTCAGTTTGTCGGCAGGCAACAGGTTGCCCTCGGCCCGGTCGATGCCGACCTGGGCAGCGATGGCCTGGGCGGTATGCGGATTGTCGCCGGTCAGCATGACAGTCTTGATGCCCAGCGCGTGCAACTCGGCGATGGCCTGGCGGCTGGTGTCCTTGACCGTGTCGGCCACGGCAAACAGTGCCAGCGGGCCAGAGCGGTCGAGCAACAGCACCACGGTCTTGCCCTGACGCTCAAGTTCATCCAGTTGCGCCTCGAGCTGCGGCGAGCACAGGCCCAGCTCCTCCACCAGGCGATGGTTGCCCAGGTGGTAGGTGTGGCCGTCGATGTCGCCGCGCACGCCCCGCCCCGCCAGGGCGGCGAACCCGCTGACCTCACTCAGAGCCAGCCCCTGCGCCTTGCCAAACTGGGCAATGGCAGCTGAAACCGGGTGGTCGGAGCGGTCGGCCAGGCTGGCCGCCAATGCCTGGGCGCGGCCTTCGAACAGCGGGTCGAGGACCTTTGCATCGGTTTGCACCGGCTTGCCGTGGGTGAGGGTGCCGGTCTTGTCCAAGGCCAGGAAGTCCAGCTTGCGGCCCCCTTCCAGGTAGACGCCGCCCTTGATCAGGATACCCTTGCGCGCGGCAGCAGCCAGGCCGCTGACGATGGTCACAGGGGTAGAAATCACCAGCGCACACGGGCACGCCACCACCAGCAGTACCAGTGCGCGGTAGACCCAGTCGAACCAGGCGCCGGCCAGGAACAGGGGTGGGATGATCGCCACCGCCAAAGCCAGGGCGAACACCACCGGGGTGTAGATGCGCGAAAACGTATCGACGAAACGCTGGGTAGGTGCACGAGCGCCCTGCGCTTCTTCGACGGCTTTGATGATCCGCGCCAAGGTGGAGTGCCCTGCGGCAGCAGTGACACGGTATTCCAACGCGCCGGCCTGGTTGATGGTGCCGGCGAACAGCTTGTCGCCTGCAGCCTTCTCGACTGGCAGGCTTTCGCCGGTGATCGGCGCCTGATCGACGCTGGATTGCCCACTGGTCACTTCGCCATCCAGGCCGATACGCTCGCCGGGGCGTACCCGTACCTGCGCACCGAGCGCCACCTGGCGCACTTCAACCTCGCGCCACTGGCCATCGGCCTGCTGCACCGTGGCCATGTCCGGCGTGAGCTGCATCAGCCCGCCGATGGCATTGCGCGCGCGGTCCAGGGAGCGCGCCTCGATCAATTCGGCGATGGTGAACAGCACCATGACCATCGCCGCCTCCGGCCACTGGCCGATCAGTACGGCGCCGGTCACGGCGATGCTCATCAGTGCGTTGATGTTGAGGTTGCGGTTCTTCAGGGCAATCCAGCCCTTCTTGTAGGTGCCTAAACCACAACCGAGGATCGCCGCCAGCGCCAACGCCGCCACCACCCACTCCGGTGCCAGGGCGCTGAAGTGGACGATTTCGGCAGCGACCGCCGCAGCGCCGGACAGCGCCAGCTGCAACCAACGGGTTTTGACCGGTAGTGGCGCGGCAGCGCTGTCTTCCTGATCATCGGCCAAGGGTTCAGCCTTCATGCCCAGGCTGTCGATGGCACGCTCGATGTCGACGGTGCCGGCCAGGGTGTGGCGAACGCCGAGCACGCGGTTGATCAGGTTGAACTCCAGCTGCTCGATACCGGCCAACTTGCCCAGCTTGTCCTGGATCAGCGTCTGCTCGGTGGGGCAGTCCATTGCCTGAATACGAAAACGGCTGAGCCGGGCCGTATCGCTGGCCTTTTCGCTCAGTTGCACGAGGGCCGGTGCGGCACTGGAGCCGCAGCAGCTGTGAGCATGGGCGTCGTGGCAGTGGCTCTCGCCGCCATGGGCGTGGTCGTGGTCGTGCTCGTGCGAATGGTTGGGGCTGACAGGCTGGTTCATGGGGTCATCCTTAATGTGCGCCTGTTGCCAAGTGAACACCCTGTAGCCACTATAGGGTCAAGCCACTTGCTGGAGATTTCGCAATGAAGATCGGAGAACTGGCCAAAGCCACCGACTGCGCCGTGGAAACCATCCGCTATTACGAGCGTGAACAGCTGCTGCCGGAGCCGGCGCGCACCGACGGCAACTATCGGCTGTACACCCAGGCCCATGTCGAGCGCCTGACCTTCATCCGCAACTGCCGCACCTTGGACATGACCCTGGACGAAATCCGCAGCCTGCTGCGCCTGCGCGACAGCCCGGAAGGCTCATGCGGCAGCGTCAATGCGTTGATCGACGAGCACATCGAGCATGTGCAGGCGCGCATCGACGGGTTGGTCGCATTGCAGGAACAACTGGTGGAACTGCGTCGGCGCTGCAATGCCCAGGGCACAGAATGCGCAATCTTGCAGCAGTTGGAGGTCAACGGCGCGGTCACGGTGCCTGAGGGCGAGCCCTCCCATGTCGGCCGCAGCCACGGCCACTGATAGCACTGTGCTTCTAGGGCATCAGCCCTACAGTCACGTGTGGGGGATGGGCAGATAATCAGGGGGCTTTTCTCAACAGGGAGTACTACCGATGAGCACAACCCTTGGCGCACTACGTGAACTGAGCGAAGAGGAAGCCGAACAGGCAAGCGGCGGCGAGCACCGCCCCAGCGACCCGCCGCTGCAGTTTCCCGAATGGCCTGACGAGCTGTTCGGTTGGACCGGCGACCTCTGACCACACAGGAGTGACAACCATGCCTTGCGAAACCCTGCCTACCCCACGCACGCTCAGCAGCGAAGAGCTGGAGCTGGTCGCTGGCGGCCATGATGCGACCATCATGCCGGTGGTTCCACCGGTGACCCTCAAGCCCGACGTGCCGCCACCGCACTTGCCGCGCGTGCCGGATGTACCGCCGCCGAATGACATCCGAGGGCCGAACATTCCGCTCTGAAGGATGCCCCGCAGCCCATCACCGTCGGCGATGGGCTGCCGGCGTGTCGATCAAACCGCCATCGGCGCCGTCATCGGCGCGTGGTGTTCATACCCTTCCAGGCTGAAGTCGCTCGGTTCGATCTTCTCCAGCCACTCCGGCTCGTACTTGCCCGTCTCGGCAAACGCCGGTACGCGGTCGCTGATCACCAGCTTCGGCGCTTCCAGCGGCTCGCGCTTGAGCTGCTCGTTGAGCATGTCCAGATGGTTCTCGTACACATGAGCGTCGCCGATGAAGTAGGTGAACCAGCGCGGTGTATAACCGGTCAGGCGGCCGAACAGCGACAGCAGCGCAGCGCCTTCGGTCAGGTTGAACGGCGTGCCCAGGCCCAGGTCATTGGAACGGATGTAAAGGGTCAGGGAAATTTCCCTGGTCTCGACGTTCGGGTGGAACTGGTACAGCAAGTGGCACGGCGGCAGCGCCATTTCGTCCAGCTGGGCGCAGTTCCAGCCGTGGAACAGGATGCGGCGGCTGCCCGGGTCGTTGGCGATGGTGTCCAGGCACTGACGTACCTGGTCGATGGCCTTGTACAGGATGACGAACGCCTGGCCGTCTTCCTCGTCCTGGGCAATCTTGCGGAAGCCGGCTTTTTCAGCCATCGCGATAGCTGCCGGGTTGTTCAGCGGAACGCGCTTGTAGCCCGGCCACTGGCGCCATTGCACGCCGTATATTTCGCCGAGGTCGTCATGGCCCTGGCGGAACGGGTTGGCCAACCACTGGGCATTCTCGTTGGCGTTCTGGTCCCAGACCTTGCAGCCCAGCTCGCGGAACTCACCGGCGTTTTTCACGCCCCGCAGGAAGCCGACCATCTCGCCGATTGCCGACTTGAACGCCAGCTTGCGTGTGGTGATGGCCGGGAAGCCCTTCTGCAGGTCGAAACGCAGCATGGCACCTGGCAAGCTGATGGTACGGATGCCGGTGCGGTTTTCCTGCAGGGTGCCGTTTTCGATGACGTCGCGGACCAGATCTAGATACTGTTTCATGACTTTCCTGTAACAAGAACGGCAGGGGGATCGCCCCTGCCGTGAAAATCATACGGCTGGTTTTGCCGTAGGTTTGCGGTTGTAGGCCAACCAGATCAAGAACAGGCCACCGGCGATCATCGGCACGCAGAGTAATTGACCCATGGTCAGCCAGCCGAAGGCGATGTAGCCAAGCTGGGCGTCAGGCACTCGCACGAACTCCACGATAAACCGGAAAATCCCGTAGAACAGCGCGAACATGCCGGAAACGGCCATGGTCGGGCGCGGTTTGCGCGAGTACAACCAGAGAATCACGAATAATGCCACACCTTCCAGGGCAAACTGGTACAGCTGCGACGGATGACGGGGCAACTGGGCCGGGTCGCTGAACGGCGGGAAGACCATCGCCCACGGCACGTCGGTTGCCTTGCCCCACAGCTCGGCATTGATGAAGTTGCCGATACGCCCTGCACCCAGGCCAATCGGCACCAGCGGGGCGACGAAGTCCATGAGCTCGAAGAACGACTTGTTGTTGCGCTTGCCGAACCACAGCGCCGCCAGCATCACGCCGATGAAGCCACCGTGGAAGGACATGCCGCCCTTCCACACCTCGAAGATCAGCGTCGGATTGGCCAAGTAGGCGTGCAGGTCGTAGAACAGCACGTAACCCAGACGCCCACCGACGATCACCCCCATCGACAACCAGAACACCAGGTCGGAGAGCTTTTCACGCGACCAGGTGGGGTCGAAACGGTTGAGCCGGCGCGAGGCCAGCAACCAGGCGCCGCCGATACCGATCAGGTACATCAGGCCGTACCAGTGGATTTTCAGTGGCCCGAGGGCCACGGCCACGGGGTCTATCTGCGGGTAAGGCAGCATGCATATTCCTCTCGTTTCAAATCAGAAAGCTCAGGCCAACGCAGAACAGCAGCGCGGCGAACAGACGCTTGAGCAGGCGCGGCGACAACTTGTGCGCCAGGCGCGCGCCGAAGCGGGCAAAAAACATGCTGGTCAGGGCAATGCCGACCAGCGCTGGCAGGTACACGTAGCCCACGCTGTGGGCAGGCAGGTGTTCTTCATGCCAGCCCAGCCACATGAAGCTCAGGGCGCTGGCGATGGCGATCGGCAGGCCGCAGGCCGACGAGGTGGCCACTGCCTGCTGCATCGGCAGGCTGCGCCAGGTCAGGAACGGCACGGTCAACGACCCACCGCCGATACCGAAGATCGCCGATGCCCAGCCGATCACCCCACCGGCACCGATCAGCGCAGGCTTGCCAGGGATGCCACGGCTGGCCTTGGGTTTGAGGTCCAAGGCCATCTGCGCCGCGATGATCAGCGCGAATACGCCAATGATCTTCTGCAACTGCGGGCCCTGGATCAGCGAGGCGGTCTTGGCCCCCACACCGGCGCCGAGCAGGATACCGACGGTCATCCAGGCGAAGATCGGCCATTGCACCGCGCCCCGGCGATGGTGCTCGAGCACGGCGTTGATGGAGGTGAAGACGATGGTTGCCAGCGAAGTACCGACCGCCAGGTGGGTAAGCACCGAGGCGTCGAAGCCCTGCAGGGTGAAGCTGAACACCAGAACCGGCACGATGATGATGCCGCCGCCCACGCCGAACAGCCCCGCCAGCACGCCTGCGCAGGCGCCCAACAGCAGATAGAGTGCGAACTCCATTCGTCGTCCCCGAGAAAAACAATCCGGCATGGTAACGGAAGCCGGGCACGAGGCTCTAGTGAACTCTGTGACAGGATGGATCGCCACCGCCGCAGTGGGTAGAGTGGCAGAAAACACAGAGGCCCAACCGATGTGCCTGATCGTATTCGCCTGGCGGCCGGGGCATGCCCTGCCGCTGATCGTGGCGGCCAACCGCGACGAGTTCTATGCCCGGCCCACTCAAGCCCTGACGGGCTGGGAAGATGCACCCGGCGTGCATGCCGGACGCGACCTGGAGGCTGGCGGCACATGGCTGGGCGTGGGGCCGCAGGGGCGGTTTGCCGCGCTGACCAACATTCGCGACCCGGGGCAACCCTTGGGTCCGCGCTCACGCGGCGAACTGGTGGCCGGGTATCTGCAGGGTGAACTTGGCGTCGAGGCCTACCTGGACCAGGTCGCAAGCCGCAGCAAACAGTATTCGGGGTTCAACCTGCTGGTGGGCGATGGGCGCCAGCTGGGGTACCTGCATGCTCGCGAAGCGGCTCCGCGCCTGCTGGCGCCTGGGGTGTACGGGCTTTCCAATGCCGGGCTGGATACGCCGTGGCCGAAACTGGTGAAGGCCCGCCGTGGGCTGGAGAGGTTGCTGGACTCAGCTGAACCGCAGCAACTGCTGGCGCTGCTGGCTGATGCTGAGCCGGCGTCGGACGGGGAACTGCCAGAAACTGGCGTGGGCCTGGCAACGGAAAAGCTGTTGTCGAGTGTGTTTATTGCCAGTCAGAACTATGGAACAAGGGCCAGTACAGTGCTGATTGTGGATGATCAGGGGAAACGACGGCTGACCGAACGCAGTTTCGGGCCGTTTGGCGGGCACCTTGGCGAGGTAGAGCTGCGGGTTTGAGGGTGTTTGTTCCGGCCCTTTCGCGGGGCAAGCCCGCTCCCACAATGTTCGGTGTTGGCAGAGCCATAGTGGGATCTCAAAGGGTCTTGTTGGCCCCAGGCCCGATCATCCGCGCCAGGCCAAGGTTTTTCAGCGCCAGCTGCAGCGAGCTGTGGATAACCTGCGGGTTGTCATGGCTCATGGCATCGGCCAGCAATTCCTTGGCCTTGCTCATGTTGATCTGGCGCAGCATCCACTTCACCTTCGGCAGGTTGGTGGCGTTCATCGACAGGCTGTCGAAACCCATGGCCATCAACAGGATTGCCGCTGCGGGGTCACCGGCCATCTCGCCGCAAATACTCACCGGCTTGCCTTCCCCATGGGCATCGCGCACCACGGTATTCAAGGCCTGCAACACGGCCGGGTGCAGGTAGTCGTACAGGTCGGCTACCCGCGGGTTGTTGCGGTCGACTGCCAGCAGGTACTGAGTCAGGTCGTTGGAGCCGACCGACAGGAAGTCCACCTGCCGCGCCAGTTCCTTGGTCTGGTACACCGCAGCCGGAATTTCGACCATCACGCCCACCGGCGGCATTGGCACGTCGGTGCCTTCGTCGCGCACCTCGCCCCAGGCACGGTGGATCAGGTGCAGCGCCTCTTCCAGTTCGTGAATGCCAGAGATCATCGGCAGCAGAATGCGCAGGTTGTTCAGGCCCTCGCTGGCCTTGAGCATGGCGCGGGTCTGGACCAGGAAGATTTCCGGGTGGTCGAGGGTGACGCGGATGCCGCGCCAGCCCAAAAACGGGTTTTCTTCCTTGATCGGGAAGTACGACAGCGACTTGTCACCGCCGATATCGAGGGTGCGCATGGTCACCGGCAGCGGGTGGAAGGCCGCCAGTTGTTCGCGATAAATCGCCAGCTGTTCTTTCTCGCTGGGGAAGCGCTGGTTGATCATGAACGGCACTTCGGTGCGGTACAGGCCCACGCCTTCGGCACCACGCTGCTGGGCACGGGCCACATCGGCGAGCAGGCCGGTGTTGACCCACAGGGGCATGCGGTGGCCGTCGAGGGTGACGCACGGCAGCTCACGCAGCGCGTCGAGGCCCTGGGCCAGCTGGCGCTCTTCTTCGACCACTTCGCTGTATTGCTTGCGCAGTACATCGCTGGGGTTGGTAAATACCTCGCCCTTGTAACCGTCGACGATCAGCTCGATGCCGTCGACCTTGGAATACGGCAGGTCGACCAGGCCCATGACCGTCGGAATGCCCATGGCACGGGCCAGGATGGCGACGTGGGAGTTGCCCGAACCCAGCACCGACACCAGGCCGACCAGCTTGCCTTCCGGCACTTCGCCGAGCATTGCCGGGGTCAGTTCTTCGCTGACCAGAATGGTGTTGTCGGCATACACCAACGACTGCGAGCGGGCTTCCTGCAGGTAGGCCAGCAGGCGGCGGCCGAGGTCCTTGACGTCCGAGGCGCGCTCGCGCAGGTAATCGTCGTCCATCAATTCGAAGCGGTTGACGTGCTCGCCAACCACCTGGCGCAAGGCGCCCTGCGCCCACTGGCCGGTCTTGATGACTTCGGTCACCTCACCGCCCAGGGCTGCGTCTTCGAGCATCATCAGGTACACGTCGAACAGCGCACGCTCTTCGGGGCGCAGCTGGGTAGCCAGCTTGGCCGAGAGCTTGCGCATGTCGGCGCGCACGCCTTCGAGGGCGTTGTTGAACAGTTTGAGTTCGGCGTCGATGTCTTCGACAGTCTTGTCTGGCACCACTTCCAGATCGGCCGGCGGCAGCATGACCACCGCACGCCCGACAGCGGCACCCGGCGAGCCGGGCACGCCAACGAAGCGCGCTTCCTGGATGCCCTTGCCCTGGCGGCCCAGGCCACGAATGGAGCCGGTAGCCTCGGCGTGGGCGATAACCCCGGCGAGCTGAGCACTCATGGTCACCAGGAAGGCTTCTTCGCCCTCGTCGAACTGGCGGCGTTCTTTCTGCTGGATGACCAACACGCCGACCACGCGGCGGTGGTGGATGATCGGCGCACCGAGGAATGAGGCAAATTTTTCTTCGCCGGTTTCGGCAAAATAGCGATAACGCGGGTGGTCCGCAGCGTTTTCCAGGTTCAGCGGCTCTTCCCGGGTACCGACCAGGCCGACCAGGCCCTCGTTGGGGGCCATGCTGACCTTGCCGATGGAACGCTTGTTCAGGCCTTCGCTGGCCATCAGCACGAAGCGGTTGGTTTCTGGGTCGAGCAGGTAGACCGAGCAGACCTGGCTGCCCATGGCTTCCTTCACGCGCAAGACGATGATGCCCAACGCCGTCTTGAGATCTTTGGCGGAGTTCACTTCCTGGACGATCTTGCGCAGCGTATTGAGCATGGCTCGGGGTCGAACTCCGTCGTCAGTCGCGCGTCAGAAGACGCGGTGCAAGCTCTTTCAGGGCACGGCGGTACACTTCACGCTTGAAGGTCACCACCTGGCCCAGCGGATACCAATAGCTGACCCAGCGCCAGCCGTCGAATTCGGGCTTGCCGGTCAGGTCCATCCGCACCCGTTGCTCATTGCTCACCAGGCGCAGCAAAAACCATTTCTGCTTCTGGCCGATGCACAGCGGTTGGCTGTGGGTACGGACCAGTCGCTGGGGTAAACGATAACGCAACCAGCCGCGGGTGCAGGCAAGAATTTCCACATCATCGCGTTCAAGGCCAACTTCTTCGTTCAGCTCGCGGTACAGGGCATCTTCCGGCGTCTCGTCAGGGTTGATACCACCCTGCGGGAATTGCCAGGCATCCTGGTTGATCCGCCGAGCCCATAGCACCTGCCCGGCATCATTCGTGAGAATGATCCCGACATTTGGGCGAAAACCATCCGGGTCGATCACGGCAGCAACCTCGCAAACGCATGTCACCGCATTGTTCCACAAAGCCTGCGAGCGCAGCAACGCGCCCACCAAGCTTATGTGCAGCGCGGTGAAAACTACGTATTCTGCGGGCCTACCCTGTGGCTGATGCGAGTGACCACGATGCGCCTGGCTTTATTCGACCTGGACAATACCCTCCTTGGTGGCGACAGTGACCACGCCTGGGGTGATTATTTGTGCGAACGGGGCATTCTGGACCCGATCGCCTATAAACAACGTAACGATGCCTTCTATCAGGATTACCTGAACGGCACCCTGGACCTGCAGGCCTACCTGGCCTTCTCCATGGAAATCCTCGCGGCGACCGAGCCGGCCCAGCTCGACCAATGGCACCGCGACTTCATGCGTGACTGCGTCGAACCGATCATCCTGCCCAAGGCATTGGCCTTGCTGCAGCAGCACCGCGATGCCGGCGACCAGCTGGTGATCATTACGGCCACCAACCGCTTCGTCACTGCACCGATTGCCCGCCGCCTGGGCGTGCGGGTGCTGCTGGCGACCGAATGCGAGATGCACGATGGCCGCTATACCGGGCGCAGTACCGATATACCGTGTTTCCGTGAAGGCAAGGTGACGCGGCTTGCGCGCTGGATGCTGGAGAACGGCTTCGATCTGGAAGACAGCTATTTCTACAGCGACTCGATGAACGACCTGCCCCTGCTGGAGCGCGTGACGCATGCGGTGGCGGTGGACCCGGACCCTAACCTGCAGGCCGAGGCCGAACGGCGCGGCTGGCCGGTGGTTTCTTTGAGAGATTGAGGCAGTTCTGTTCTGGCCTCTTCGCGGGGCAAGCCCGCTCCCACAATGATCGGTGTTGCAAGGACATTGCGGGAGCGGGCTTGCCCCGCGAAGAGGCCGGCCGGTGTAGCAGAAGGCTGTCAGACCGGCTTGGCGCCCATCAACCCGGCAATGGACAGAAAGCAAACACCGCTGAAAACGGCCAAAGCCAGGGTAAACCGCAACCCTACCGCTTCGGCCTTGCGCAGCCGATTGAGGCGCACCAGCAACCACCACACGGCAAACGCGCCCACCGTATAGATGACGCTTGAAGCCAGCACCCAGGTCTGCCCCAATGGCCAACCCACCAGGTGCACCAGCCACCAGCCGGTGACGGGCATGCTCACCAGGCAGGCGCCCATCAACAGCCAGACGAACACCAGCGGCCGACGCAGCAGTTTTGCATAGGCCTCGGCATCGCCCTGGCGGCGCGCGCGAACGGTCCAGATCGCCAGGCCCAGCGCGCCCAGAAGCAGCAGCGCGGTAGCGACGATGTGCAGGGCCTTGAGGGTGGTCAGATGTTCCATCTTCAAATTGTCCTTCAGCAGGCTATTTCGCGTCGCCTCTTTCGCGGGTAAGCCCGCGAAAATGGCCATCAGCCCAAGCTTAGCCGCTTAACCCAGGAACAGCCGGTAGGCCGGGTTGTCGGTTTCATCCCAGTACGGGTAACCGATCTTGGCCAGCGCTGCCGGCACCAGGTGGCGCTCGTCTTCTGGCACCTGCAGCCCAGCGACCACACGGCCGTCAGCCGCGCCATGGTTGCGGTAGTGGAACATCGAGATATTCCAGCGCCCGCCCAACTTGTTGAGGAAGTTGAACAACGCACCCGGCCGCTCGGGGAATTCGAAGCGCAGCACGATCTCGTCGCTGGCACCGGCCGAATGGCCGCCGACCATATGGCGGATGTGCAGCTTGGCGAGCTCGTTGTCGGTCAGGTCGGTGACCGGGAAACCCTGATCGATCAACTGTTGCACCAGTGCAGCGCGCGGGTCGTTCTCCGGGTGGGTCTGCACGCCAACGAAGATGTGGGCTTCGTCGGAGGTATGCTTGCGGTAGTTGAATTCGGTGATCTGGCGTTTGCCGATGGCCTCGCAGAAGGCCTTGAAGCTGCCCGGGCGCTCTGGGATGGTCACAGCTATGATTGCTTCGCGCTTCTCGCCCAGCTCGGCGCGCTCGGCGACATGGCGCAGACGGTCGAAATTGACGTTGGCGCCCGAATCGATGGCGACCAGCGTCTGCCCGCTCACACCGGTGAGCTCCACGTACTTCTTGATACCGGCGACGCCCAACGCGCCGGCAGGTTCGGTGATCGAGCGGGTATCGTCGTAGATATCCTTGATTGCGGCACAAATTTCGTCAGTGCTGACAGTCACCACGTCATCCACATACAGCCGGCAGATATCAAAGGTATGCTGGCCAATCTGCGCCACCGCCACGCCATCGGCAAACAGCCCGACCTGCGGCAGTACCACGCGCTCGCCAGCGGCCATGGCCGCCTGCAGGCAGTTGGAGTCATCCGGCTCGACGCCGATCACCTTGATTTCCGGGCGCAGGTATTTCACGTAGGCAGCGATGCCGGCGATCAGGCCGCCGCCGCCCACCGGCACGAAGATCGCGTCCAGCTGGCCTGGATGCTGGCGCAGGATCTCCATGGCCACGGTGCCTTGGCCGGCGATGGTGTGCGGGTCGTCGTAAGGGTGGACATAGACCAACCCCTTCTCATCGACCAGCTTCAGCGAGTAGGCCAGCGCCTCCGGGAACGAATCGCCATGCAAGACCACCTTGCCGCCCCGCGAACGCACGCCTTCGACCTTGATCTCCGGCGTGGTCTTGGGCATCACGATGGTGGCCTTGATGCCCATTTCACGCGCGGCCAGGGCCAGGCCCTGGGCATGGTTGCCGGCCGAAGCAGTAACCACGCCACGCGCCAACTCTTCAGGGCTCAGTTGCGCCAGCTTGTTGTACGCCCCACGGATCTTGAAGGAGAACACCGGCTGCAGGTCTTCACGCTTGAGCAGAATATGGTTGCCCAGGCGCTTGCTCAGCTGCCCGGCGTTCTGCAGCGGGGTTTCGACAGCGACGTCGTAGACGCGCGAGGTGAGGATCTTCTTGACGTACTGTTCGAGCATCGGGAAAGCATCACTGGCCGCGGGACAAGGGCTGCGAGTCTACCCCAGCGCTACGTCGGGCGACCACAGCAAAGCCGCCCGAGCCGTTATACTAGGCAACTTTGAAAACCGCCCTGCCCCTTTTCGGAGCCCGCATGACCCAGGACCAACTCAAACAGGCCGTCGCCCAGGCCGCTGTCGACTTCATTCTGCCCAAGCTGGATGAAAAGAGCGTTGTCGGCGTCGGTACCGGTTCGACCGCCAACTTCTTCATTGACGCCCTGGCCCAGCACAAGACCGCCTTCGACGGTGCAGTCGCCAGCTCCGAGGCCACTGCCCAGCGTCTGAAGGGCCATGGTATCCCGGTCTACGAGCTGAACAGCGTCAGCGAGCTGGAGTTCTACGTGGACGGCGCCGACGAAAGCGACGCCCACCTGAACCTGATCAAAGGCGGCGGTGCGGCGCTGACCCGCGAGAAGATCGTCGCGGCCGTGGCCAAGACCTTCATCTGCATCGCCGATGGGAGCAAGCTGGTGCCGGTGCTGGGCGCCTTCCCGCTGCCAGTGGAAGTCATCCCGATGGCCCGCAGCCACGTGGCGCGCCAACTGGTGAAGCTGGGCGGCGACCCGGTCTACCGTGAGGGTGTGGTCACCGACAACGGCAACGTCATCCTCGACGTTCACAACCTGCAGATCACCAACCCGGTGGAGCTGGAAGCGCAAATCAACGCGATCGTCGGCGTGGTTACCAACGGCCTGTTCGCGGCGCGGCCGGCGGACTTGCTGCTGCTGGGTACTTCGGAAGGCGTCAAGAACCTTACTGCCGAGTAAAGCCATCGCCGGCAAGCCGGCTCCCACCGGATCTCCAAAGCCTTTGATAACTGTGGATTACCTGTGGGAGCCGGCTTGCCGGCGATTGGGGCCAGAAGAACACTCAATCAACCGGCTGCTTGAACACATAAAACAGGTTCGGCTCACTGACCAGATAAATGGTCCCCGCTTCATCCATCGCAATCCCCTCCGCCTGCGGCACAGTCTGCTTCAGCCCCTGATACCCCTTGCGCAACGACAGGGTACTCAGCGGTTTGCCTTTCACGTCCAGTTCAATCACCAGCCGCGACTCATCCGACAACGCCAGCAAATGCCCACTGCGCTCGTCGAACTGCAGGCTCGAAAGATCCCTCACGAACAACCGCGCATCACGTTTGCGATCCTGCACCACATGCACCGCATAGGGTTGCTGAGGGTTGGAATGGGGAAACCCGTGAATCTCGTAGATCACCATCGGGTCGCGCTCCTTGGCCACAAACAGGCGCTTGCCCGCTGAATCATAGGCCAGGCCCTCGAAGCCCTTGTTGCCGTTCAGGCCGATACCCAGGCTCAGCTGCTCGGCATCCTGGGCATCGAGAAACAACGTGTCGTCATCCAGGCGCACGCGGATCAGCCGCTGCGTGCGCTCGTCGGTGATCACAAAGCTGTTGGGGCCGACATACTCCACCGCCTCCGGGTCGCCAAAACCGGTCAGCGGAACGCGGCGCAGAATGCGCCCGTCCAGGGACAGTTCGATCAGCTCGGAACGCTTGTTGGTGACCGTGAACAAGGTCTTGCGGTCGGGGTCGTAGGTCAGTGCCGAAATATCATCGTCCAGCCCTTCCACCGGCTGCGCCTCGATCACCACCCGGTAGCGGTCCAGGCCCATGCTTTGCTCAGCAGGCTGCCACCAGGTCTTGAGGTTGAACCAGCCGCGCTCGGCCCAGCGAAACTGCTGCTCGGCCACGCCCAGAGCGAGCACGGCGAGCAGGCCACAGGCAGCCAGGACAAGGGGCAGACGGACATAACGACGCATAAAGGCAGACTCGGTTTGAGGACGGCGAATCTAACCACGAACAACTGAAGTAAAGCTTAATGCCAGCATCAGAATGATCTGATTCTGATATCAGTTTTTTCTGAAGCGGTAGAACAACGCGGGCTCGCTGACCATGTAAAGGTTGCCTTTGTCATCCATGGCCACGCCTTCGGCGCGTGGGATGGTGTCCTTCAGGCCGTTGAAGCCGCCCAGCAGCGTCATGAAGCTGACCTGCTGACCCTGCTCATCGAGCTCGAGCAGCATGTTGGAATCGGCCGAAAGCACCAACAGGTGGCCCGTGCGCGGGTCTACACCCAGGGCCGACAAGTTGCGCAGGTCGAGTTCGTCGCTGGCCAGCGCCTGCTTGCCACCCTTGAGTGGGCTGCGCCCATCGGTGCTCCAGGTGTAGAGCTTCGGCGGGCGCTCTTCGCCAATCACCAGGCGCTGGCGCAGCGGGTCCCAGGCTATGGCTTCGAAGCCTTTGTTGCTCTTTACCGACGTGCCCAGGTCATGGCTCGGGAAATCGGCATGGTTCAGCGATCGGGTCTGCGCATCTACCTTGACCACGGTCAGGTCATGCAGGCGCTCATCGGTGATTGCCAACTGGCCATCTTCCAGTACGGCGACACCTTCCGGGTTGTTCCAGCCCACCAGGGGGATCTGCCGCAACACATCGCCATCGAGGTTCAGCTCGACGAGGAACGGGTTTTTGCCCATTACCACGAACAGGGTGCGGGTATGCGGGTTGAAGGCTACGTCTGAGGCTTCGTCATCTTCCATGCCGGGCATAGGCTTGGCATCGATGTCGACCTGGTAATCCGGCAACCACACGCTTTCGCTACGTTCGGCGCTGGTTTCAAAGCTCTCTTTCATCCACAGCAGGCCACGGTCGTCCCAATGCATCGCCACGGCCACGCCATAGCCGATCACCGCAGCCACGGCCAGGCCAAACGGCCAGCGCAGGTAGAAGCGGCGCTTGGGGGATGCGGGAGCGGTGGAAGGCGATGGCATGCAGGGGTTCCTGAGGATTGAGCGAAGGTTCGCGCATTATCCGGATGGGTTGTGAAAAATCGGTAAATTGCGTTGCCTTCATCGCGGGCAAGCCCGCTCCTACAGGCGGCACTGTACGTGCAGGAGCGGGTTTACCCGCGAAGGGCGCGGTATCAGATCAGAGCACGCGGCTTTCGAAGCGGCTCACACCCGGCAATTCCAGCACCAGCTCATCACCGACGTTGAACGGACCGACGCCTGCCGGCGTACCGGTGAGGATCACATCGCCCGCCTGCAGCGAGAAATGCCGGGCCATGTACTGGATGATCGGCACGATCGGGTTGAGCATCATCGAGCTATTACCGTCCTGACGCACTTCGCCGTTGATGGTCAGGCGCACCGGGATATCGGTCACATCCTCGAACGCGGCAGCCGATACGAACGGCGGCAGCACGCAGGCACCGTCGAAGCTCTTGGCCAGTTCCCACGGCAGGCCCTTTTCCTTCAGCTTGGCCTGCAGGTCGCGCAGGGTCAGGTCCAGCGCCGGGGCATAACCGGAGATTGCATCCAGCACTTCCTCTTCCGAGGCGTGGGCAGACAGCGACTTGCCCAACAGCACGGCGATTTCCGCTTCGTAGTGTACCGAGCCACGGTCGGTCGGGATCTTGAACCCACCTTCCAACGGCACCACGCAGCTGCCCGGTTTGATGAACAGCAGCGGTTCACTCGGAATAGGGTTGTCCAGTTCCTTGGCATGCTCGGCATAGTTACGGCCGATGCATACCACCTTGCCCAGCGGGAAGTGAATGCGCGTGCCGTCTACGTACTGGTGCTGGTAACTCATGGCCGACTCCTTTGCTTACTGCTTTTTATTCAGGAGCGAAGATCTTACCCGGATTCATGATGCCGTTAGGGTCGAAGACGGCCTTAATTGCCTTCATGCAGGCAATTTCATCCGGCGAGCGGCTGTAGCCCAGGTAGTCGCGTTTGGTCATGCCCACGCCATGCTCGGCAGAGATCGAACCGTTGTAACGCTGGACGATCTCGAACACCCACTTGTTGACCTTGGTGCACGAGGCGAAGAAATCATCCTTGCTCATGTGCTCGGGCTTGAGGATGTTCAAGTGCAGGTTGCCGTCGCCGATGTGCCCGTACCAGACCACCTCGTAGTCGGGGTAGTGCTGGCTGACGATGGCATCGATGTCGCGCAGGAACGCCGGCACCTTGGAAACCGTGACCGAGATGTCGTTCTTGTAGGGCGTCCAGTGCGAGATGGTCTCGGATAGGTATTCGCGCAGCTTCCACAGGTTTTTCAGCTGGGTCTCGCTCTGGCTCATCACCCCGTCCAACACCCAGCCCTGCTCGACGCAGTGCTCGAAGGTGGCCAGTGCTTCGTTGGCCACGTCCTCTGTGCTGGCTTCGAATTCCAGCAAAGCGTAGAACGGGCAGTCGGTGGCGAACGGCGCCGGCACGTCGCCACGGGCCAGGATCTTGGCCAGGCCCTTGTCGGAAAAGAACTCGAACGCAGTCAGGTCGAGTTTGCCCTGGAAGGCATGCAGCACGGGCATGATCGAGTCGAAGTCCGGCGTGCCCAGCACCATCGCAGTGAGGTTGCGCGGGGCGCGGTCCAGGCGCATGGTCGCCTCGACCACGAAGCCCAGCGTACCTTCGGCGCCGATGAACAGCTGGCGCAGGTCATACCCGCTGGCGTTCTTGATCAAGTCCTTGTTCAGCTCCAGCAACTCGCCCTTGCCCGTGACCACCTTCAGGCCGGCAACCCAGTTGCGGGTCATGCCATAGCGGATCACCTTGATGCCGCCGGCGTTGGTGCCGATGTTGCCGCCGATCTGGCTTGAGCCGCTGGAGGCGAAATCGACCGGGTAATAAAGGCCCTGCTCTTCGGCGAAGTTCTGCAACTGGCGGGTGATGACGCCTGGCTGGCAGACCACCGTGCGGTCGAAGGCATTGAAGTCGACAATCTGGTTCATGTAGTCGAAGGCGACCACCACCTCGCCATTGGCCGCCACGGCACCGCCGGAAAGCCCGGTGCGGCCACCGGAAGGCACCAGCGCGACGTGATTGCGATTGGCCCAACCGACAATGGCCTGCACCTGCTCCACGCTTTTGGGGAACACGATGGCGCTGGGTGCGGGCGGGTAATGCTTGGTCCAGTCCTTGCCATAAGCTTCCAGGGAAGCCGCGTCAGTCAGGACCTTGCCAGGGTCGACAAGGGTCATCAGTTCATCAATTACAGCGGGGTGGGTCATCGCTGGAACTCTCGACTTATTCATAGTCACCCTGAGCACTCTTCACCTGTCGGGATAAGCTCAGATTGTGTCGCGTATGCTAGCATAGCCCTCCCGCTGTTCATGCTAAGGCCCACGCCGCGCCTAGCATCACCCTCGCCATTTTTCTCCGGGATACAGGTTTACGCAGATGAGCAAGACTTCTCTCGACAAGAGCAAGATCCGCTTCCTTCTTCTTGAAGGTGTGCACCAGAACGCGGTCGATACTCTCAAGGCTGCCGGCTACACCAACATCGAATACCTCACGGGTTCGCTGCCGGAAGCCGAGCTGAAGGAAAAGATCGCCGATGCCCACTTCATCGGCATCCGTTCGCGCACCCAGCTGACTGAAGAGATCTTCGACTGCGCCAAGAAACTGGTCGCTGTCGGCTGCTTCTGCATCGGCACCAACCAGGTCGACCTGGAAGCTGCCCGCGAGCGCGGTATCGCCGTATTCAACGCCCCGTACTCCAACACCCGTTCGGTAGCCGAGCTGGTGCTGGCCGAAGCCATCCTGCTGCTGCGCGGCATCCCCGAGAAAAACGCCTCCTGCCACCGTGGCGGCTGGATCAAGAGCGCGGCCAACTCGTTCGAAATCCGTGGCAAGAAGCTGGGCATCGTCGGCTACGGCTCGATCGGTACTCAACTGTCGGTACTGGCTGAAAACCTCGGGATGCAGGTGTACTTCTTCGACCCGCTGACCAAGCTGCCGCTGGGTAACGCCGTTCAGGTCGCGAGCCTCAACGAGCTGCTGGGCCTGGCCGACATCGTTTCGCTGCATGTGCCTGAGCTGCCATCCACCCAGTGGATGATCGGCGAGAAAGAAATCCGCGCGATGAAGAAGGGCGCGATCCTGATCAACGCCGCCCGTGGCACCGTTGTCGAGCTGGACCACCTGGCCGCCGCGATCAAGGACAAGCACCTGATCGGCGCCGCCATCGACGTGTTCCCGGTCGAGCCGCGTTCCAACGACGAAGAGTTCGAAAGCCCGCTGCGCGGCCTGGATAACGTGATCCTGACCCCGCACATCGGTGGTTCCACCGCCGAAGCCCAGGCCAACATCGGCCTGGAAGTGGCCGAGAAACTGGTCAAGTACAGCGATAACGGTACCTCGGTATCCTCGGTCAACTTCCCTGAAGTGGCCCTGCCGGCGCACCCAGGCAAGCACCGCCTGCTGCACATCCACGAAAACATCCCGGGCGTGCTCAGCGAGATCAACAAAGTCTTCGCCGAGAACGGGATCAACATCTCCGGTCAGTTCCTGCAGACCAACGAGAAAGTGGGTTACGTGGTCATCGACGTCGATGCCGAGTACTCCGACCTGGCGCAAGAAAAACTGCAGCACGTCAAAGGCACCATCCGCTCGCGCGTACTGTTCTGAGCGTGATTGCTGCATAAAAAAGGGAGGCCCAGGTGGCCTCCCTTTTTCGTTCTTCTGTGCCCTGGGCCCGCTTCGCAGGCCTTTCGCGACGCAATGCCGCGCCTACAGAAGACAGGCTCGCGATGGTTATTTCACCTCAACGGTGATCTTCTTCGATTCGACGCTTGGCTTGAACGGCACGTGATACTGGTCGCCCAGCACCAGCTGCAAGGTGTGCTTGCCCGGCGTCAAGGTAATGGTGGCCTCGGTCTGTGCCTTGCCGAAGTGCAGCACCTGTGGGCCCGCCGGCAGCGCAACACCGCTCTCGGGCATCAGGCTGGTGGGCAGTGGCTGGTCAGCCAACGGTTCTTTGTCGACATCCACCAGCAGGTGGTGGTGGCCGGTGTGAGGCGTCTGGTCGCCCGCAGGCTTGAGCCCCATGCCTTCGATGCCGAACTTGACGGTGAAGGTCTTGTCGACCGTTGCACCATCGGCGGGGGAAACGATGAAGACCTTGGCATCCTTGGGCGGCTCCTGGCTCTTCAGCGCATCCGCAGCGGTGGCCAATAGCGAGGCCCCCATCAGCAGACCGGCAACGGCAGCACGCGAAAATAGGCTGTTCATTCACTTCTCCTGTGATTCACTTGAAAGCCGCCGCCAGAAAATTCCTACGGCAGCGGTCGTTCACCATAGCCCACAAAGAGAAATATTTCAGTTAGGGTTAAACCTCGCCAAGGCTTCAAGGTCATAGGCTGCGCTCGACCACGACGAGGAAGAAAGTCGTGGCGAAAGTTATTCATTTGCCAAAGAAAGGGGCTTTACATGCGTTCGACCATAGGCGTACTGCTGGCAGTACTCATCACGCCATTGGCTCAAGCCGAGCTGATAGACGAAATAGCCGACCGGGGCGAACTGCGCATTGCCGTGCAGGCCGACAACTCGCCTTATGCCTTCAAGGAAAACGACCACCTGACCGGTTTCGACATCGAATTTGGCCAGGAGCTGGCAAAAGAGCTGGACCTGCGCGCCGAATTCATCGAAACCCCTGCCGCCGAAGCGTTGCCAGGGGTGCAAAGTGGAACCTACGACATCACCCTGACCCCGGCAGACAGCGCACCCAAGGCCGACACCCCGTTCGATGTCAGCCAGCCATTCGGCGAGAAGAAACTGGTGATCCCGTTCCAGAAAGGCAACCCCGCGTTCGAGGGCGCAGTGAACAACGCGCTGCAGCGGCTGAAGGACAGTGGCCGTACTGCAGAGCTTGAGCAGAAGTGGTTCAAGGGTGTGCAGGAGACTGCTGCCGGGCAATAACTGATTTGTCGCCTGTACCGGCCTCTTCGCGCGGCAAGCCCGCTCCCACAGATATGTCACAGTTCCCCAGAATTGCGCGGTATTTGTGAGAGCGGGCTTGCCCCGCGAAGAGGGCGGAGCAGGATCAAGCTGAAAGCCCAGCCAACGCTCGCTCCGCTTCTTCCAGCTCCAATTCGCTGAACACCAGCACGCCCTCGCGCCGCAACAGCGCCGTAGTCACCCCTTCACCCGGCACCTTCACCCCGGCAAACGTGCCATCGTAGGTCAACCGGTTGCCACACGAAGGGCTGCCAGCCTTGAGCACCGCCACCCGGATACCATGCCGACGCACCAGCGCCAGCGCCTGCTGCGCACCGGCCAGGAACGCAGCACTGACATCCTCGCCACTCACCGTGATTACCTGCGCGCCACCATCGAGCACAGCGCCACCCTGCCCACCCGGGATTTCCGCCGCCGGGCGCGGTGTCGGCAAACCGCCGGCCACTTCCGGGCACAACGGCACCACACGCCCTTCGGCCTGCCAGCGCTGCAACAGATCAGGATGGCCGCTGGCTCGGCCGTCATAACGCACCGGCTGCCCTAGCAGGCAGGCGCTGACCAGCACCCTGGGCAAGTCAGAACGGGTCATTGCCACGGCGCCGGAACCAGCCTGTCAGCGATAGCCTTTCGCGTCCGGCCGGCAAGACTTCGTGCGGCACCTCGCCCGACAGGAAAATCACCAGGCTGCCGGCCACCGGCTGCACGTCGTGCACCACATCGTCAGCCAGGAACATGCGCAACTGGCCGCCATCCTCTGGCTGCCAGTCCTCATTGAGGTAGAGCACCGCCGAAACCATGCGCCGGTCGTCATCGCGAAAACGGTCCAGGTGCCGGCGATAAAACGCCCCCGGTGGGTACAGGGCGAAATGGCACTCAAAGTCTTCAAGGCCGAGGAACAAGCCCTGATTGATGGCCAGGCGCACGTGGTCCATGGCCGCCAGGTATTGGTCACACGCCTCGGCCTGGCCGGGGTCGATCCACTCGATCTGGTCGCCACGGATCGCCTCGCGCACCTCCTGGGAAACGCCACGCCCAACCCCGGCAGGGTTGAGCTGGCCTTCTGCATCACGGCGCCGACATTCGGCCGCTAGCGCACGCACCAGTTCACCAGGCAGAAAAAGGGCCTGCTGCGACCAGCCATGGGTGGCCAGATCGTCGACGACGGCCGCAAGCATCGGGTGTTCAGGGGATATGTGCATGGCGCGCATCATATCCATTAGCCCTGCACTCGCACAGCGCCACTTGGCTGAGAATCACGCGCGTATCTCGACAAACCGACGCCGAGCCAAGGACAATAGCCATCTGCCGACAGGAGTCCTGAATGCGCCGTCTGTTTTCCCTGCTTCTGCTGATGATCTGCACCATGCCTGTCTGGGCAGACAGCCTCGATCAACTGTACAAGGCCGCCGGCTGGCCCGACCAGCGCGCCCATTTCAATGATGCCGTGAGCGCCGCCCAGCAGCGCTACCGCAACAGCCTGCCGCCTGCCGTTTACCAGGCGCTGGTCAACAACAGCAACCAGCGCTTCCAGGCCGAGGGTATGGATCGCCGTGCCCTGGCGCAGCTGCGTAGCGCCTTGCCCAACCCTGCGCCGGCGCTGGCCTTCTTCCAGTCGCCGCTGGGGCGCAAGATCGTCGCCGCCGAATTGCTGGCCACGCGCAAGGACCAGTTGGCCAAGAACGCCAAAGGCCTGCCGAAGATCCAGGCCAGTGACAACCGCCTGCTGATCATCGGCCACCTGGCCCAGGCACTCCCGGCCCGCGAAGCGGGTGCCGAGGTCAGCCTGGCGATCGCCGGGGTGGCTGCCGACAGCTTGAGCTCGATGATCCCCGGCCTGTTTGGTGGCGGCCAGGCCCAGGGCCTGCTCGACGGCCAGCGCCAGCGGCTGATGAGCCAGATTGGCGAGGACCTCAACAACACCTTGCTGTACGTCTACCGAGACTTGTCCGACGCCGAACTCGAGCAGTTCGCCACCTTTGCCGAATCGCCGGAAGGCAAGGCGTATTACCAGGCTGCCGTGGCTGCCGTGCGCGCAGGGCTGGCGGTCGGCCAGAACGGCGCCAACCTCAAGTAATCAGCCCAGGCGCTGATCGATGAAGTCGAAGTAGCGCTGGCGAATGCCCGGCAGCTCGTTGGCCAGGTGGTGGCGAGCCTCGGGCAGCATGAGGATTTGCGGTTCGCTGAACTTGGCCTTGAGCACCTTGAGGTTATAGGGCCAGTCCACGGTGCCATCCGCCTCCCCCTGAACGATCAAAGGCTGCCGCTTACTGCACGGTGCGGCTTCGATACGCTTGACCCAAGCCATCAGCGCGCCGACCCAAGCGGTCGGCAAGCGACGCGGTTGCAGCGGGTCGGCCTGCAGAAACGGCAGGAACGCCGGGTCGTTGGTGTTTTCGCTGAAGCGCCGCTCGATGCCATTGACGAAATGGCGCAGCACCCGATAACTGACTTTCGACCACAGCCAGGCGCGTGGGCGCACCAGCGGCGCCAGCAGGATCACCTGGCCATCGATCGGGCTTTTTGCGCCCTGGTGCAGCAGGTGGTCCACGGCAATCGCCCCGCCCGTGCTTTGCCCGCACATGTGCCACGGTCGCGGCAGGTCAAGGCTCCGCGCCTGCTCGAACAAAGCGTCCAGCACCTGCTGGTACAGCGCGAAATCAGTGATGCTGGCGCGCTCGCCGCTGGACAACCCGTGCCCAGGCAGGTCGCAACTGATGACTGCGTAGCCCTGCTTCAACGCCCATTCGATCACATGCCGGTACAGGCCCATGTGGTCGTAATAGCCATGCAGCAGAAACAGCGTCGCAACAGGCTGCGGCGGCAGCCAGGCTTGCCCGACCAGCTCGAAGCCCGCTGCCTGGAAGCCACCCAGCCAGCTCTGCGCCGACAGGTCCAGGCCATAGAAACGCTGGTAGTCCTGGGCCAGCGCAGACAGGGGCTGGCGAGCGCTCAAGGGCTCGAGGGTGGGGCGCAGGCGGTCGGGCTGAAAAGCAACAGGCATCAAGTACATCCAAAGCGAAGCGAGTATTGATCTGGGATATTCAGCTCTTGGCTCCATCGTGGCAAGCTTGGGCACTTTTATTGCCTGAACTGGCCTCATCGCCGGCAAGCCGGCTCCTACAAGAACCGCATGTTCTCCACAGCCGCCGCTGTACCTGTGGGAGCCGGCTTGCCGGCGATGAGGCCAGCAAAAACAACAGCGAATTCTTCATGCAGACGCCAATCAAACGGGTAATCATGGCCACCGCGGTGCTGCTCGGCGCCGCCGTGCTCTGGTGGGCCTACGACAATTTCCAGTCCCGCTACCTGCGCCCCTTCGACAACCAGGCCACCCTGTTCGACGGCAGCCAGTTGCGCCTGCCCGCGGCACTCGCAGGCCCTGGCCCGATCCGCGTGGTGCATTTCTGGGACCCGGCCTGCCCCTGCAATGTCGGCAACCAGCAGCATCTGGCCGACCTGGTCAGCCACTTTGCAGGCGCTGATGTCACGTTCCACTTCGTGCAAAAACCCGGTAGCCAGGGCCAGTTGCCGGCCAACCTCACCCGCTTGCAACCCATCGCCAACCTGCCTGGTAGCGAGCAGCTGCCCGCCTCCCCCGCCGTGGCGATCTGGGACCGTCAGGGCAACCTTGCCTATTTCGGCCCCTACAGCGAAGGCGCGGTGTGCAACGCCAGCAACAGCTTCATCGAGCCGATCCTCAAAGCGCTGCTCGATGATCGCCAGGTCAGCGCATCCAATACGCTTGCAGTTGGCTGTTACTGCCCTTGGGCCGGCTGACGCACCCGCGCCGGGTTACCCACCACCACCGCGCCCGCCGGCACATCGCGGGTTACCACACTGCCCGCGCCGACCACCGCGTTGTCGCCGATGGTCACCCCGGGCAGGATGATCGCCGCACCGCCAATCCACACGTTGTCGCCGATGGTCACCGGCCGCCCGCTTTCCAGCCCGCTGCGGCGCTGCTCGGGGTCAAGCGGGTGGTCGGCGGTGTAGATCTGCACCGCCGGGCCGATCTGGCAGTCATCGCCGATGCGCACCGGCAGCACGTCGAGAATCACGCAGTTGAAGTTCATGAAGGTATTGCGGCCGACACTGATGTTGTAGCCGTAGTCACAGAAGAACGGCGGGCGAATCACGGTGCCCTCGCCCACATGGCCGAAGTGCTCGGCGAGCAAGCCGTTGCGGGCTTCATTCAGAGAGTAATAAGACCCAAATTAACGGCCATAATGGCCGCTACGCGGCGGGAGGTCACACCGAACTTCCGCCGAATATTTCCCATATGGAAGTTCACATTGGCTTCCGAGCAGTTGCAGATAACCGATATCTCCCAACTGGTCTTGCCGATGGCGCACCACTGCAACACTTCCTTCTCCCGGCTGGTCAGAACCACCGGTTTGCTGACCGGATGTTCGAAGGCCAGTCCGGCACCGCTCTGCAGTGCGTAGTCCTTGAGCATCCACAGGGTCGGCAGGACCGACTCTATGAAACGGTTGGCCTCGGCCCGGTTTTCCGCTTCCACGCTGAGGCTCAGCGCGCCGAGTTCGCCGCGAGCACCATGCAGCGGCATGGTCAGCCCATACACCAGGCCGGCGGCCGAGGCTTCCTCGAAGAACTCGTGCTGCTTTCGCGTCTGGTAGATGGACGGTTCCCAGAAAATCGGCAGTACGCTCTGGGTACAGTGACTGACCGTCGGGTCGACCCGCGCGTAGCCAGCCCGGTCGTAATGCTCGCGCCAGGCGGCCGGGTAGTTGCCGACGATGAAGGCGTTCTCGTAGTCCTGGCTGTCCTTAGGCAACAGGCCGAACAGGATCTTCGAGAATCCAAGGTCGCTCGCCATCTTCTGCAGGATGGCGCTCCACTCCAATTTTCCACTTGAGCGTTCCAGCTCAAGAAAACCGTCAACCAAGGCCATTGAGCAACTCGAAGCTGCTGTTGTAACGGTGCATCCAGTGCTTGCTGGCAATTTGCTCGGCCTGCAGCTCGGGGCAACTGGCATGGTAGGGCTGGCCGCTGAGCATTTTCTGTTTTTCGCTGAGGAACATTGGAATCTCCTGTCGGGGGCTATGCTCTGTTCGCGAATACGTCGAAGATCGGACCACATTTTCCGCTCGAATGCACAAGGAGTCTCGATGAAGCGCAGCCTGACCCTGTTGGCCGTGGTCGTAGCCGTGGCCGCCGGCGCTGGTTACTGGTACGTGCATGGCAAGCTGCCGCAGCGTGACGGCGAGGTGGCGATTGCCGGGCTGCAGGCCCCGGTCAGCGTGCGCTATGACGCCCGCGGCGTGCCGCACCTGCAGGCGCAGAACGAAGCGGACCTGTACCGCGCCTTCGGTTACGTGCATGCCCAGGACCGGCTGTTCCAGATGGAAATCATGCGCCGCCTGGCGCGTGGCGAGTTGGCCGAAGTGCTGGGCGACAAGCTGCTGCCCACCGACACCCTGTTTCGCAGCCTGCGCATCCGCGACCAGGCTGCCTTGATGGTGCAGCGGCTGGACCGCCAGTCACCGGCATGGCAAGCCCTGCAAGCCTATCTTGACGGCATCAACGCTTGGCAGGCCAGCCACCCCAAGCCCATGGAGTTCGACCTGATCGGCATCACCCCCAGGCCGTTCACCGCCGAAGACACCTTGAGCATCGCCGGCTACCTGGCCTACAGCTTCGCTGCCGCGTTCCGCACCGAGCCTGCACTCACCTACATCCGCGATCAGCTCGGCCCGCAGTACCTGAAAATCTTTGACCTCGACTGGCACCCTGACGGTGCGATCCGCACGCCACTGGCCGCCGCAGACTGGCAAAGCCTAGAAGCTCTGGCGCGGCTCAGCCACGAGGCCCTTGGCGATGCCGGTATCCCGCAGTTCGAGGGCAGCAACGCCTGGGCCATTGCAGGTAGCCGTACTCGCAGCGGCAAGCCATTGCTGGCCGGTGACCCGCACATCAGCTTCGCGGTGCCGGCCGTGTGGTACGAGGCAGAGCTGTCGGCGCCTGGCTTCAACCTGTATGGCTATTTCCAGGCGCTGAACCCGTTCGCGCTGCTCGGGCACAACCGCGACTTCGGCTGGAGCCTGACCATGTTCCAGAACGACGATGTGGACCTGATTGCCGAGAAGGTCAACCCGGCCGACAACGACCAGGTCATGGTCGATGGCCAATGGCGAACCCTGGAAAAGACCGAGCAGAAGATCGCCGTCAAAGGCCAGCCGCCCGTCACCGTCGAGCTGCGCCGCTCCCCTCACGGGCCGATCGTCAACGAGGTGCTAGGGGCAACCGCCGGCGCCACACCCATCGCCATGTGGTGGGCATTCCTTGAGACCCACAACCCGATCCTCGAAGGTTTCTACCAACTCAACCGCGCCGACACCTTGGCCAAGATGCGCGAGGCGGCCGCCAAGGTACACGCGCCAGGGCTGAACTTCGTCTGGGCCAACGCGCGTGGCGATATCGGCTGGTGGGCAGCGGCACAACTGCCGATCCGCCCGGAGGGCGTCAACCCGACCTTCATCCTCGAGGGTGCCAGCCCACAGGCCGACAAGCTGGGGTTCTACCCCTTCAGCGTCAACCCGCAGCAGGAAAACCCGGCCAGTGGCTACATCGTTTCGGCCAACTACCAGCCGCCAGCGGTGGTGCCGGTACCGGGCTACTACAACCTTGCGGACCGGGGCCGACAGCTGGACCGCCAGCTGGCCAACCCGGATGTGCAATGGGACACCGAAAACAGCCAGGCGCTGCAACTGGACACCGCCAACGACTACGGCCCTCGCACGCTGGCGCCGTTACTGGCGACCCTGCGCGGCATCGCCCAGGGCGATGAGGAAAAGGAGCTGGTCGAGCAACTGGCAGCCTGGCGCGGTGACTACCCGCTGGACTCGACCAGCGCCACGCTGTTCAACCAGTTCCTGTACCAGCTGGCGTATGGCGCGCTGCACGACGAGCTCGGCGATACCTGGTTCCCGGTGCTGATCAGCACCCGCGCCATCGACGCCGCCCTGCCACGCCTGGCCGCCGATGCCGAATCGCCGTGGTGGAACACCCGCGGGGCCACTCAACCAACCGACCGCACCGCCGTCGTGCGTGACGCCTGGCAGCAGACGCTCAAGCACCTGCGTGAAACCATCGGCAAAGACCCGGCCAGCTGGCAATGGGGCAAGGCGCATACGCTGACGCACAACCATCCGCTGGGGGTGAAGAAGCCGCTGAACCTGCTGTTCAACGTAGGGCCGTTCGCGGCGCCCGGCACTCATGAAGTGCCCAATAACCTGTCGGCGAAGATCGGGCCGGCACCCTGGCCAGTGACGTATGGACCTTCGACCCGGCGGCTGATCGATTTTGCCGATGCCGGGCAGGCGCTGACCAGTAACCCGGTAGGGCAAAGTGGGGTGCCGTTCGACAGGCACTATGCGGATCAGGCCGAGGGGTACATCGAGGGGCGGTACCAGCGGGCACAGATGGGGGTTATTCCGGCGCAGAGTACGCTCAAAGCGGTGCCTGTAGGAGCGGGCTTGCCCGCGAAGGGCCGCTGAACCCACCCCATCAACCACTGCCAGCACCAAAAAAAACGCCGACGCAATGCGCCGGCGTTTTTCATGCAGGGCCGAATCAGAACGCCGGCAGCACCGCACCGCTGTACTTCTTGGCGATGAATTCCTTCACCTCTGGGCTGGTCAAGGCCTTGGCCAGCTTCTGGATAGCCTCGCTGTCCTTGTTGTCCGGGCGGGCAACCAGGAAGTTCACGTAGGGCGAGTCTCTACCCTCGATTACCAGCGCGTCCTTGGCCGGGTTCAGGCCAGCTTCCAGCGCGTAGTTGGTGTTGATCATGTCCAGGTCGACCTGGTCCAGTACCCGCGCCAGCATGGCCGATTCAAGCTCCTTGAACTTCAGCTTCTTCGGGTTCTCTGCAATGTCCTTCGGGGTGGCCAGGGCGTTTTTCGGGTCTTTCAAGGTGATCAGGCCAGCCTTCTGCAGCAGGATCAGGGCACGGCCGCTGTTGCTGCCTTCGTTAGGGATGGCAACGGTTGCGCCGTCCTTCAGCTCGGACAGGTTCTTGATCTTCTTCGAGTAGCCACCGAATGGCTCCACGTGCACGCCGATCACGGTTTCCAGGTGGGTGCCTTTACCTTCGTTGAAGCTCTTCAGGTACGGCAGGGTCTGGAAGTAGTTGGCGTCCAGGCGCTTCTGGTCCACTTGCACGTTTGGCTGCACGTAATCGGTGAAGACCTTGATTTCCAGGTCCACGCCCTCTTTGGCCAGGGTCGGCTTGATCAGCTCGAGGATTTCAGCGTGGGGTACCGGGGTGGCGGCAACCACCAGTTTCTCGGCGGCAGCAGCCAGGCCGGAGAACGACAGGGCGGCGGCCAGGGCCGTGGTCAGCAGGGTCTTCTTCATGGTGGTCCTTGTTCTGTTTCTGGCCATCGGCGATGGCGAAGTCGGTGCCCAACCGTTTCATCAGCGGGCGTGAGGCGGAAGATACCGAGATTTTTTATTCCGCAACAATACCTTTTAATTAGCTACTTATTCCAAAAACAAACTGCCATTACCGACTTTGCTTATGAGCGATGTCTAGCCTGCGGGGTTGGGCAGGTCGAGGTCTTCTGGCTGGATCTCGTCACTGTCATTGACCAGCAGGGCGAAGTGGATGATGTTCTCCAGCTCGCGAGTGTTGCCGGGCCAGGCGTGGGCTTCCAGCACCTGCTGGGCCGCTTCGCTGATCAGTGGCACCGGGCGTTGCAGGCGTGCGGTGTAGATACCCACGAAGTACTCAGCCAACGGCAGGATATCGCCGCGGCGCTCACGCAGCGGCGGCAGCTCCAAAGCACCCTCGCGCAGGTACTGGTACAGGCGTTCGTTGAACCTGCCGGCCTTCACCACCCGCGCCAGGTCGATACTGGTCGCCGCCACCAGGCGCACATCTACCGGTTGCGGCTGTTGCGCACCGACACGGGTGACTTCGCGGTTCTCCAGTGCGGCCAGCAGCTTGCCCTGGATAGCCAACGGCAAGTCGGCGATCTCATCTAGGTACAGCGTGCCGCCGTTGGCCGAGCCGAACCAACCCGCACGGCTGCTGGCAGTTCCCCCGTGAGCACCGGCGCTGTAGCCGAACAGCTCGGCGTCGGCGTAGGTGTGGCTGATGGCCGCGCAGTTGACCGAAACAAACAGCCCGCCGCGGTCGCTGGCGCGATGGATCTGCCGGGCCAGCAGCTCCTTGCCGGTGCCGGTCTCGCCGCGGATCAGCACCGGCAGCGGTTGCGGCGCCAACCGCTCGAGGGCCTTGCGCAACTGCTGCGAGCGCGGGTCGATGAACACCAGTGCCTTGGCACGGATGCTCAGTGGGCTCTTGTCCAGTTCAGGGAAGGTCAGCAGGGGCTGGCCGAACGGGTTTTGAAAGGTCATGACGAACTCCCGCCCCATGCCTCCAGCGGCCGGGCGTCAGGCTAACGATAAACAGGAGGGCCGATCAGGCGCGGCGCAGTGCGCGCTGCTCAACCCGGCTTTGCAGGCGATACAGGTAGGCGAAGCCCTGCTCCCAGCGTTCATGCCCAGACTTCACATTGATGTGCCCGGCGTTGCTCAACAACCCTGCTTCAGCCCCCCAGGCCTGGGCCAGGAAAAGCGCGCGCGGAACGTTCACCGCCGGGTCGTTATCGGAGCTGACCACCTGGCTTGGGAATGGCAACGCCTGCAGCGGGATCGGCGCGAAGTTGCGCAAGGCGGGCGAGCAGGTCGGCCGCTCGACGTCAGCCGGTGCCACCAACAGCGCGCCACGCACTCGGCGCAGCAAGGCCGGGCTGGCCTGCTCGGCCCAGTGGGCGACCGTGATGCAGCCCAGGCTGTGGGCGATGAGAATCACCGGCGAGCGTTCAGCGGCGATCGCCTGCTCCAACGCCTGCACCCAGTCCTGGCGCTGCGGAGTCAGCCAGTCCTGCTGCTCGACCCGGGCGCTGTTGGGCAAGGTGCGCTGCCAGTGACTCTGCCAATGGTTGTCTGGCGATCCTTGCCAGCCCGGCACAATCAGGTAGCGAATCGACTCATTGCGCATGGGGACGCCTCCAGTAAGTTTGCGTGCTTGGAGACAAGTATAGGGAGGTGTTTATATTCGTAAAGGAATAAGAAGCTATTTATTAATAACCATAAGGCATTTCTGGGAAACTCATTTGCCATAAAAAAAGGGCCTACCCCTGCCAAGAGATAAGGCCCATAAGCACTTGCCTGAAGAGGGTTTGCCGATCAGCGCGCGGTGATCACCGCCAGTTTGCTGATGCCTGCACGTTCGATCGCGGCCATGGCTCGCGCCACCTCGCCGTAATTCACGCCGTCGTCAGCCTGCAGCTGCACACGCACTTGTTCGTCCTTGGCCTTGGCCGCCTTGAGGCTGGTTTCCAGCAGCTCCGGCTGGATCTCGTCCTTGTTGATGAACAGCTTGCCGCCGCCATCGATGCTCACCACCAGCGGGTCCTTCTGCTCCACCGGCGCCACGGCCTCGGTCTTGGGCAGGTTGATGGGGATGGCGTTGGTCAGCAGTGGTGCGGTGACGATAAACACCACCAGCAGCACCAGCATGACGTCTACCAGGGGCGTGACGTTGATTTCACTGAGGACTTCGTCGTTGTCCTGGGTCGAAAAGGCCATATCAGGACGCCTCCTTCACCGGCTGGGTGAAACCGGTCTGCGCCTTTTGCACGGCGGGGTGCACCAGTACGCGGAAGGCACTCTTCTGCGCCAGGCTATAGAAGTCGTGGGCGAAATCATCCAGGTCGGCGGCGGTCAGCTTGAGGCGGCGCAGGAAGTAGTTGTAGACCAACACCGCCGGCACCGCGACAGCGATACCCACACCCGTGGCGACCAGTGCCGCGCCGATGGGGCCCGCCACGGTTTCCAGGCTGGCCGAGCCTGCCGCGCTGATGCCCTTGAGGGCTTCCATGATGCCCCACACCGTGCCGAACAGGCCGATGAACGGCGAGGTGCTGCCGATACTGGCCACCACGGCCAGGCCGGTTTCCAGCGAGCGGCGCTCACGCACGATCTGCTGGCGCAGGGCACGTTCCAGGCGGTCCTGGTGGTTGATCGCGTGGCTCAGGTCGTTGGCCTGGGCCTCGCCGACAGCAATCGCGGCATAACCGGACTGAGCAACGCGGGCCGCCGGGCCAGGCAGCTCATGGCTGATTTGCGCCGCCGCATCCAGGCTCGAGGCTGCCCAGAATTGCTGGTGGAAGCGTTTGTCCTGATTCTTCAGCCGCACGAACTGCACGACCTTGACCAGGGCCAAGCCCCAGGTAGCGACAGAAAAACCTACCAGCAGCCAGATGACTGCGCTTTCAACGGACTCGAGGGGGGATGCCAACAGGCTCATGAGAGTGTCTTCCTATGTTCTGCAAATAATGGTCTGGCGAAAATCAACGAAGCTTGAAATCGATCGGCACACTGACCCAGCCGGCCTGGGCCACATCGCCCTGCTTGGCGGGTACGAAACTCCAACGCTTGACCGCAGCCAGGGCGGCGGCGTCGAGGGCATCGCGACCGCTGCTTTTCTGCAGCTGGATCTGCCCCGGCTTGCCGCTGGGCAAGACCTCGACTCGCAGCAGCACGGTGCCTTCCCAGCCGCGGCGCTGGGCCATCTGCGGGTACTCCGGCGCCGGGTTCTTCAGGTACGCGGCGTTGGCCGAAGCGGGCGTTACCGGCGCCGGCGCGGGTGGCGCAGGCGGTGCGGGGGCCGCCACCGGCGCAGGCGCTGGGGGTGGTGCCTCGACCGGTTTGGGCGGCGGCTTGGGCGCCTGCTTGACCACGGGCTTGGGCAGCGGCTTTGGCTTGGGTTTAGGCTTGGCGGCCAGCTCGTCAACGACCGGTGGCGGTGGCTCCACCACCGGCGGTGCCGGGGCCGGTGGTGGCGGCTCGACCACGGGCGGCGCAGGTGCGGCGAACTCGATGGTCATGGGTGGGATCTGTGGCGGCACTACCGGCAGCTCAGGCGTCGGGGCTTGGCTTACCCAGTAGGCGGCGGCGCCGTGCAAGGCCAGCACCAGCAAGCCCAACGCCAGCTTGTCGCGGCGCTTGAGGCCGCTGACCGGCGTGCGTTGCAGCCGCAGCTGGCCCAGCGGCAGGCGAAGTGTCCGTCCAAGCTCGACCAGGTCACCCGGGGCCGGGCGCCATGGCTGGTCGTAGGCCCTGACGGCCGTCTGGACATTACCCATTGATCAAACTCCTGGGGTTCTTGATTCAGGTGTGTGGCTGAATCATCGGGGCCAGAGGCTTATCTCTTAAAGTAATGTTTAAAATTAAAGTTAGATCATTTAGGCATATTGGTTTTGGGTGGTTGCTTGGAAGCCACGTGATTCGCGGGTTTCGTAATAGCAGCGCAAAACCGATGCATTGCAGGCATGGAAAATATTCTTGTAAGGCATCGGCTTGCCGCGAGGGCTGCGCCCTCGATCGCGGGTAAACCCGCTCCTACAGGGGGGCGGCGGCGATTCTTACACGGGCAATAAAAAAGCCCGGGACCATGCCCGGGCTTTTCGATGATCCGAGGGATCAGATATCCGCCACCTTCTGCCAGACCTTCGGCCTGAAGAACAGCGTCTCGCCCCGCGCCAGCCCAGTCAGGCTGTCGTGGTCCTTGACCACCTCGGCCTCGATCAACTCGCTTTGCCCTTCCACCTTCAACGTCACCCGGGTAGTCGCCCCCAGCGGGCGAATATCACGAACCTCGGCGGCATGGTGCCCTTCAGTCTCATGGCGGGACAACGACACCTCGTGCGGGCGGAACAGCACGTGGTTGCCTTCGCTGAGCGCCAGGCGATTGGAGTCGCCGAGGAAGTGGTAGACGAAGTCGTTGGCCGGCTTCTCGTACACTTCGCCCGGCGAGCCGATCTGCTCGATCACGCCCTTGTTCATCACCACGATGCGGTCCGCCACTTCCATGGCTTCTTCCTGGTCGTGGGTCACGAATACCGAAGTCAGGTTGATGTCTTCATGCAGCCGTGCCAGCCAGCGGCGCAGCTCCTTGCGCACTTTGGCATCGAGGGCGCCGAACGGCTCGTCGAGCAGCAGCACCTTGGGCTCCACCGCCAGGGCACGGGCCAGGGCGATACGCTGGCGCTGGCCCCCGGAGAGCTGCTCAGGGTAGCGGTCGGACAACCAATCCAGCTGCACCATGTTCAGCAGCTCATGCACCTTCTCGGCGATCTTGCTCTCGCTCGGGCGCTCGCCCTTGGGCTTCATGCGCAGGCCGAACGCGACGTTGTCGAACACGCTCATGTGGCGGAACAGCGCGTAGTGCTGGAACACGAAACCGACGTTGCGATCACGCACATCGTGGCCGGACACATCCTCGCCGTGGAACACGATGCTGCCGTCATCCGGCGTTTCCAGGCCAGCGATGATACGCAGCAGGGTGGTCTTGCCGCAGCCAGACGGGCCCAGCAGGGCCACCAGCTCGCCGCTGTGGATATCCAGGTTGATGTTGTCCAGGGCCTGGAAGCTGTTGAAGCGCTTGCTGACGTTACGAACTTCGATCGACATGAATCATTCCTCCGCGGCGCTATGGCGCAGGCGGTTAATACGGTTCTCGCTCCACTGCTTGAGCAGCAGGATGAAGAGCGCCAGGATCAGCAACAGGCTGGCCACGCTGAAGGCCGCGACGTGGTTGTACTCGTTGTAGAGGATTTCCACGTGCAGCGGCAAGGTGTTGGTGACGCCGCGGATGTGCCCCGACACCACCGACACCGCGCCGAACTCGCCCATGGCTCGCGCAGTACACAGCACCACGCCATAGATCAGGCCCCACTTGATGTTCGGCAAGGTCACGTGCCAGAACATCTGCCAGCCGTTGGCACCCAGCAGGCGTGCGGCTTCTTCCTCCTGGGTGCCCTGCTCCTGCATCAGCGGGATCAGTTCACGGGCAACGAATGGCACAGTGACGAAGATGGTCGCCAGCACGATGCCCGGCAGGGCAAAGACGATCTGGATATCGTGGTCCTGCAGCCAAGGCCCAAACAGCCCCTGGGCGCCGAACATCAGCACGTAGACCAAGCCGGCAATGACCGGCGACACCGAGAACGGCAGGTCGATCAGGGTCACCAGCACGCTCTTGCCACGGAAGGTGTACTTGCTCACGCACCATGCAGCGCTTACGCCGAACACCAGGTTCAGCGGCACGGAAATGACCACCGCGAGCAAGGTCAGCTTGAGCGCAGACAGCGCGTCAGGCTCGAAGATCGCCTCGAAGAACGTACCAAAGCCGTTCTTCAAGGCCTGCGACACCACAATCACCAGCGGCAGCAACAGGAACAGCGCGAACACCAGCCAGCCAAGGCCGATCAGGATGCGCCGCGAGGTGGCACTGCCACGCCGTGCGGCGTTGGCGGCGGCGGTAGCGCTCAGGGATGAACTGGACATAGCCGGGCCTCCTTCAAGGGGTTTCGATGCGGCGCTGCAGCAGGTTGATCAGCAGCAGCAGGATGAAGGAAACCACCAGCATGAGCACGCCGATGGCGGTCGCGCCGGTGTAGTCGTACTGGTCGAGCTTGACCATGATCAGCAGCGGCAGAATCTCGGTTTTCATCGGCATGTTGCCGGCAATGAAGATCACCGAACCGTACTCGCCGACGCCTCGGGCAAACGCCAGGGCAAAGCCGGTGAGCCAGGCGGGCAACAGAGCCGGCGCCAGGATGTGGCGGAACACCTGCAGGGGTTTTGCGCCCAGGCAGGCCGCAGCCTCTTCGACTTCACGCGGGATGTCTGCCAGCACCGGCTGCACCGTACGCACCACGAACGGCAGGGTGACGAAGGTCAGTGCCAGGGTAATGCCCAACGGTGTGTAGGCGATCTTGAAGCCCAGGTCGGTGGCGAACTGGCCCACCCAGCCAGCAGGGGCATACAAGGCGGTCAGGGCGATACCGGCTACGGCGGTGGGCAGGGCAAACGGCAGGTCGATCATCGCATCGATGATCTTGCGCCCAGGGAAGGTATAGCGCACCAGCACCCAGGCCAGCAGGGTACCGATGACGCCATTGATGATGGCGGCGAACAGGGCGGTGCCGAAACTCAGCTTGAGCGCGGCGATGACCCGTGGCGCGCTGATGATGTTCCAGAACTGCTCCCAGGTGAGCTGCGAGGCATGAATGAACATGGCCGCGAGCGGTATCAGCACGATCAGGCTGAGGTACACCAAGGTGTAGCCCAGTGTCAGCCCGAAGCCGGGTATGACGGGGGAAATGCGACGTGACATAAATATCCCTGGTTGAACGCACGAAGCCCGGAAATAATTCCGGGCTGGTGCAAGCTTCTGAATCCCGGGGCAGCTGGGCAGCCCTTCGCCGGCAAGCCAGCTCCCAAAGGATTACCACAGGCCTGAGCGCTGCGCGATTCCTGTAGGAGCTGGCTTGCCGGCGATGGGCCGCCAAGCGGCCCCGCTTTTCCTCGGCCAGTTACTGGGCCTGATAGATCTGGTCGAACACACCACCGTCGTTGAAGAACTTGGGTTGTGCAGTCTTCCAGCCACCGAAGTCCTTGTCGATGGTTACCAAATCCAGTTTCGGGAACTGCTTGCCGAATTCGGCAGCGACTTTCGCGTCACGTGGGCGGTAGAAGTTTTCGGCGGCGATTTTCTGGCCGGCCGGGCTGTACAGGTGCTTGAGGTATTCCTCGGCGATCTGTTCGTTACCCTTTTTCTGCGCGTTCTTGTCGACCACAGCCACTGGCGGTTCGGCAAGGATCGACAGCGAAGGCACGACGATTTCGAACTTGTCGGCGCCGCCGTCTTCCTTCAGCGCCAGGAACGCTTCGTTTTCCCAGGCCAGCAGCACATCGCCCTGGCCGTTGTTGACGAAGGTGATGGTCGAACCACGGGCGCCGGTATCCAGTACAGGCACGTGCTTGAACAGCTCTTTCACGTATTCGGTGGCTTTGGCTTCGCCACCTTGCTTCAGGCCATAGGCCCAGGCTGCGAGGAAGTTCCAGCGGGCGCCGCCGGAGGTTTTAGGGTTCGGAGTAATGACCGAGACGTCCTTCTTGATCAGGTCGCCCCAGTCCTTGATGCCTTTCGGGTTGCCCTTGCGTACCAGGAACACGATGGTCGAGGTGTACGGGGTGCTGGCGTCCGGCAGGCGGGTCTGCCAGTTCTCCGGCAGGGTCTTGCCGAGCTTGGCGATTTCGTCGATGTCGCCGGCCAGGGCCAGGGTCACCACGTCGGCGCGCAGGCCGTCGATTACCGCACGCCCCTGTTTGCCCGAGCCGCCGTGGGACTGCTGGATCTTCACCTTGTCGTCCGGGTGCGCTTGCTGCCAGTGCTTGATGAATTCGGCGTTGTACTGCTGATACAGCTCGCGCGTCGGGTCATAGGACACGTTCAACAGTTCGTAGTCCTTGGCGATGGCGGAACCGGCAAAAACGGCACTGGCCAGGGCGGCGAGCGCATAACGGCGGATGGACATGGTGAAGCTCCCGATTGGCATTTTTCTAGTTTTGAGTGTGGTGCGGTATCAGCCGGGCTTGTTGCCGGGCTGTTGCAGGCGGAACTTCTCCTTGCGCTCGATCTGCACGACCTGAGCGTTATGCACGGTAATCTCCACCGCACCGAAACGCAGATCGCGCAGGGCGCTCTGGATCTCACGCAGAATGGTGGCTTCGTCCTGACCGTCGATGCTACGCAGAGATGCACTCATGCTCGTTCTCCTTGGAGTGAGGGTGCCGGGCAGAGGTTTGAAGGGGTTTGCGCCTGGCTTGAGGGCAATAGTAGTGAGGCGCGGATATTCTTAAAAATACTGTTTAAGAATGTTTATATAACCATTTTAAAAACTTGCCATGAAGACTTGTGGGAGCGGGCTTGCCCCGCGAATGCTTAGGTGAATTCACCATCGCATTCGCGGGGCAAGCCCGCTCCCACAGGGTTCAGAATCAGGTTTTACTAGCGTTTTCAGGTTCGCGGATTTTGTACCAGGCCACATACAGCGCCGGCAGGAACAGCAGCGTCAGCAACGTTGCACTGATGATGCCGCCAATCATGGCGTAGGCCATCGGGCCCCAGAACACTTCGCGGGCAATCGGGATCATGCCCAGGCTGGCTGCCGCGGCGGTCAGTAGAATTGGCCGGCGGCGGTGGTTGGTAGCTTCCACCACCGCATCCCACGGTGAATAGCCCTGGGCTTCGAACTCGTCGATCTGGGTCACCAAGATCACCGAGTTACGAATGATGATGCCGGCCAGGGCGAGAATCCCGAGAATCGCCACAAAGCCCATCGGCGTGCCGGTCGGCACCAGCGCCAGCACCACACCGATCAGCCCCAGCGGCGCCACGCTGACCACCAGGAACAGCTTCTGCACGCTGTGCAGCTGGACCATCAGGAAGGTCGCCATGAGGAACAGCATCAGCGGAATGACCTTGGCGATCGGGCCCTGGGCCTTGCTGCTCTCCTCCACCGTACCGCCCGTGGCCACTTCGTAGCCGACCGGCAACTGGCTGGCGAACTCATCGATCTTCGGCTTCAACTGGGCCACCAGGTCGGTGGGCTGGATGTCCCCGTTTACCGACGCCTTGAGCGTGATGGTCGGCTTGCGGTCACGGCGCCATACCAACGGCTGCTCCAGTTCGTAGCGTACGGTGGCGAAGGCCAGTAGCGGTATCGAGGTGCCGCTTGGGGTGACGATCTGCAGGTTCTGCAGCGTGTCCGGCGAGCCCCGCTCGCTGTCCACGGCGCGGGCGACCACATCCACCAGGTAGATATTGTCGTTGACCTCGGTCACCGGTGCGCCGCTGACAATGCTGTTCATCACGTTGGCCACGTCTTCGGACGACAGCCCAAGCTGGCGCGCCTTGTCCTGGGCGATTTCGATGCGCAGCACCTTACCGGGCTCGTTCCAGTCGTAGATCATCTCGCCGATGTGCTGGTTGGCATCGAGCAATGTGGCCAGCTCGATCGCGTGCTTGCGCACCTGGTCGATGTCCTTGCCGCTGACGCGATACTGGATCGGCCGGCCTACCGGCGGGCCCATTTCCAGCGACTGCACATTGCTGCCGATGCCGACGAACTCTTCATGCAGCAACTTCTGCAGGCGCGCCATCATGCCCGCGCGCTCCTCGAAGCCTTTGCTGACGATGACCAGCTGGGCGTAGTACGGGTTCTGCAGTTGCTGGTCCAGAGGCAGGTAGAAGCGGATCGCGCCCTGGCCTATGTAGGTACTCCAGCGCACCATGTCCGGGTCGTCCTTGATTCTGGCTTCCAGGCGGTCGACCACTTTGCGCGTCTCTTCGATCGAGGCGTTTTGCGGCAGGTTGAGGTCGACGAGGATTTCCGGGCGGTCGGAAGACGGGAAAAACTGGTTCTGCACGAAGCGCATGCAGACCAACGCCAGGACGAACAGCACGATGGTGCCGATGATGGTCAGCCAGCGGTTGCGCATGCACCACAGCAAACCGCCTTCGAACGCCCGCCCGACACGGCCGGGCTCCGCCTCGTGGGCCTTGAGCTTGTCGGCCTTGAGAATATGCACCCCGAGCACCGGCGCGAAGAAAACCGCCACCACCCACGATACGATCAACGCCACGGCGATCACCGCGAACAGGGTATAGGTGTACTCGCCGGCGGAACTGGCATTGAGGCCGATCGGCACGAAGCCGGCCACGGTCACCAGGGTGCCTGTGAGCATGGGGAATGCCGTAGAGGTGTAGGCAAAGGTCGCCGCCTGCTCTTTGCTCTCGCCCATTTCCAGCCGTGTGACCATTACCTCGACGGTAATCATCGCATCGTCCACCAACAGGCCAAGCGCAATGATCAGCGCCCCCAGCGAAATCCGCTGCATGGTAATGCCGCTGTATTCCATGAACACGAAGACCATGGCCAGCACCAGCGGGATCGAGCAGGCCACCACCAGCCCGGCGCGTACGCCCAGGCTGACGAAGCTTACCGCCAGCACGATCACCACCGCCTCGAACAGGGCGCTGGTGAAGCCGCCCACTGCGTCCTTGACCACCACCGCCTGGTCGGACACGGTGTGCACGCCTACGCCAACTGGCAGCTCGCTGACGATGCTGTCCATCTTCTGCTTCAGCGCGGCACCGAAGACCTGAATGTTGCCACCGGCCTTCATGCCGATCGCCAGGCCAATCGCGGACTGGCCGTTGTAGCGGAACATCGGCGAAGGCGGGTCGACGTAGCCGCGCTCGATATCGGCGATATCGGCCAGGCGGAAGAAGCGGTCGTTGATCCGCAGGTTGACGGTTTGCAGGTCTTTCTCGGAGGCGAACTGCCCGGTTGTACGAACAGAAATGCGCTCTGGCCCGGCTTCGATCACCCCGGCTGGGGTTACCGTGTTCTGTTGCTGCAGCGCCTGCATGACTTGGCGCTGGTCGATGCCCAGGGCCGCCAGCTTGCGGGTGGAGAACTTCAGGTACAACACCTCGTCCTGGGTGCCGACCAGTTCGATCTTGCCGATATTGGGGACTTCGCGCACCTCGGCCCGGGCCTGCTCCACGTAGTCGCGCAGTTGGCGCATAGTCAGGCCGTCGGCGGTAAAGGCGTAGATGGAACCGAACACGTCGCCGAATTCATCGTTGAAACCAGGCCCCTGGATGCCTTGGGGGAATTCGCCGCGAATGTCCTGGATCTTCTTGCGCACCTGGTACCAGATGTCCGGGATGTCGCCGGCCTTGGTGGTGTCGCGCAGGTAGACGTAGACGGTGGACTCGCCGGGGCGGGTGTAGCTTTTGGTGTAGTCGAGGGAGTCGAGCTCTTCGAGCTTCTTCTCGATGCGGTCGGTGACCTGGTAGAGGGTCTCGTCCTGGGTCGCACCCGGCCAGCGGGTCTGGATCACCATGGTCTTGATGGTGAACGACGGGTCTTCCTCACGGCCCAGGTTGAAATAGGAAAAAATCCCCATCAGCAAACCGACGAACATCAGGTACCAGACGAAGGACTGGTGGCGCAACGCCCATTCGGACAGGTTGAAGCTTCCTTTCATTGCGCGTCCTCGTCGAATGTAACTTTCTGGCCGGGCTTGAGGCTGTTCACGCCGGCGGTCACCACCCGCTCGCCGGGTTGCAGGCCGGCGCTCACCAGGACGCTGTCGCCAGTGCGCTCGGTAAGCGTAACGTCACGGGTGGCGACTGTTTTCTGTTGTGGGTCGATCACCCAGACCTGGGTTTTGCCATCACGTTCGAGCAGCGCGCTCAGGGGCAGTTCGCTGCGTGGGGTGATCGCCGAGGTCAGGGTTACGCTGATCGCAGTGCCCAGGTGGAACGCCGCCGGGGTGCTGGCCAGGGTCAGCCGGGCACGGCGGGTGCGCGTTGCGGCGTCGGCCTGGGGTTCCAGCTCGCGCAGGGTAGCCGTGGTGTTGATGCTGCTATCCAGCTGCGAGGCAACGGTGAACGTAAGGTCCTTGGTCAACGCTTCGGCGATGCTGATCGGCAGGTCGATGACCGCTTCCTTGACGTCTGGACGGGCCAGGGTGACCACGGCCTCCCCGGCCGTGACGGTCTGCCCGGCTTCGGCCTGCCAGGCGGTGATCACCGCCGCATGGTCGCTGCGCAAGGTGCTGTAATCGAGCTGATCGCGCGCCTGGCTGACCGCCGAGCGGGCCTGCTCCAGGCTGGCACCGGTGGTTTTCAGGTCGGTCTGGGCAATGTCCAGCTGGGCCTGGGCGCCGACGCCGCGGTCATATAGCTGCTGCTGGCGGCGTGCGTTGGCCTGGGCGTTGATCCACTGCGCCTGAACCCTGGCCAGGTCGCCCTCGGCGGCGCGCAGCTGGTTCTGCTGGTCGGTCGGGTCAAGGGTGGCCAGGGTATCACCGGGCTTCACCTGGGCGCCGACATCCAGCCAACGCCGGGCGATGCGCCCGGATACGCGAAAGCCCAAGGTGCTTTCGAAACGCGCCTGAATGGTGCCGGCGAAGCGGCCCAGTTGTGACTGCGCCTGGGCCTCGACCAAGGTCGACAGCACCGGGCGCACGGCTTCGGGTTGCTCTTCTTCGCTGCCACAGGCGGTCAACAGCAAGCCGGCCGCGCACATCAGCAATAGTCGTTTCATGGCGCGGAGCCTCCATCCTTGGCATCGACTTTTTCAACCTGCATGCCCGGATGCAACAGCTGGCCACCACTGACCACAACGGTCTCGCCCCCTTTCAAGCCTTGGGCGACGACGATCTTGCCGGTCAGGTAGCGGGTAACCTGGACCTTGCGCAATTCAACCTTGTCACCCTCACCCACCACCCATACCGCCGGCGCGTGCACTTCCTTGGTCAGGGCCGACCAGGGCAGTTCGATGCTAGGCCGCCCCTGGGCGTTGGCCGTGGCCGTCACGGGCGAGCCCAGCTGCATGGCTGGCGGCACATTGCGCAGCGCCACCTTGACCTGCACCGTGCCGCTCTGCGCGGATACCGTCGGGGTAACTTCGCGGACAAAGCCCTGGGCCTGCACTTTGGGGTCGTCGAGCAGGCTGACGATCACGCCAGCGTCGCTGGGCGGTGCCACCAGCAGCGATTCGTAGACGTTGAACACCGCATCGCGGTCGCCATCGCGGGCCAGGCCGAAGATCGGCTGGGTGGCCTGCACCACTTGGCCGACCTCGGCCTGGCGCTCGGTAATCACCCCATCGGCTTCGGACACCAAGGCGGTATAGCTCAGTTGTTCCTTGGCGTTGGCCAGTTGCGCCTGGGCAGCCTTGAGCGCGCTCTGGTTACTGCGCAGCGCGGCCTCGGCGGCGTCGTACTCGCTCTGGCTGGTATAGCCCTTGGGCAGCAGTTTTTGCTGGCGCACAAACGCGGCGGCGGTCTGCGTCACACGTGCCTGGGCGGCAAACACCTCGGCCTTGGCCGAGTCGACATTGTTCTGCAGGTCTTTCGGGTCGAGCCGCGCCAGCACCTGGTTGGCCTTGACGTGATCGCCCACATCGACGCTGCGCGAGATGATCTTGCCGCCGACACGGAACGACAAGTCGGTTTGTACCCGCGCCTGTACGTCGCCGGTCAGGGTGACCCTGGCCGCGAAGTCAGTAGGTTGTACTTGCAGCACGCCGACCCGCGGCAGCGTCTCGGGGGTTTCTTGCTTGCCACAGCCGGTGAGCATGTACAGCACACTCAGGCCTGCCAGCACCAGTGGACGCGTCACCCTCATGCAGGCTCCTAGCTTGCGCACAAATGATTTGTGAGATGCGACAGTCAGCGTAGTTCAGGGTTCGCTAAAGATCACGAGCGAGGGTGCGTGAGGTGAGGGGTGCCAGTGCATCCGGCACAAGGCAGCGCCAACAAGGTCAGGTCATTGAAAAACTAGTATTTCTGCCAGTAGTCGGGTGTCGCCCGCCATTCCACAATTTACTCAACCTGATCGCTTCGACAAATGCACCGTTGGATAAGCGCTCTTTCGCCAGACCTTGACTGAGAGAAAAGTCCCGTGGCCACCATTAAAAAAGCCTCCCGCTTTTACCAAAACGGTCGTTTAGCCACCGAGCTCAGCGGCGCGGAAACACGCTCCGTTTTCCAGCATAAAAATGGCCTCTTGGCACAATCCACATCAGGTGCTGAGGCAACGCATACCATCATGGCGGTGAACAGCGCCAATACGGTCATCACCGAGTTGGGGCTTGCCGGTAAGGCGCAGTTCCCGTACACCCCTTATGGCAGACGCCCACCCCAGAGCGAAGCGAATAACCCCTTGGCATTCAACGGCGAGCCACTAGACTCAGCAACAGGTGGTTATTTGTTGGGGAATGGTTATCGCCTGTTCAACCCCACGCTCAAGCGGTTCTGCAACGCTGATAACCTTAGCCCGTTCGATAAAGGCGGGCTGAACGCTTATGGATACTGCTCGGGGGATCCGGTCAATCGCGTTGATCCCTCGGGGCATTTTGCCTTCCACACGCTCTTATTCGCTGCATCAATGGTCACGTTTGCAACGGCAACCGCACTGGAAATTGCAGCGAATGTTGTAAAGTCCGATACAGCACGTAAGGACTTGGCCATAGCAGCTTATGTTTTAACTGGCGTCGGTTTAGCTCTAACGGGAGGTGCCATTGCAGCAAGAAGATTCAATTTTTCACCATTCCGACGTCAATCAGCCGGACTTCGGCCCACTCAATCTATGGAACTCCAACCACGCCTGTCCAATAACGTCACTAATCGCTGGGGTTTCTCGAATACAGAAGGGTCGGCGTACGGGCTCAATGAGATGCCTCCACCTTATAGCTCTGTGTCTAATGGCGCTCAGCCAGCGCCAATTTTAGATGTCCCCCCACCCACTTATGTAGACGCTGCCCGAGCTTTGAATTCACCCTTTACCAACTCTACTAGTAACACCGTCAGACAACGCTGGCTCAGCACCAGGGTGCCGACTGTGCGTCGACAATAATGATATGCCGACGACGCTAAACTTACTGGAGGGTATGAGCCAGGCAATTGCGGAGCTTGCACGGGCCTGTTCGCGGCACTGGCTGGCCGCGAACAGGCTTTATCTCACGCTGAAACCGTGAGCTGGCTCGGGCGCTTGACCTGCGGCTGCGAGGCGTTCGCCGCCGCACCTTCTTCGATCGCCTGCTGGATCGCCTTGCGGCGACGTTCTTCGGCCCGGCGGCTGAAGAACCAGACGAAGAAGGTCACCAACGACACCGACAGCAGGATCAGGCTGGCCACGGCGTTGATTTCCGGTTTGACGCCCAGGCGCACCGCCGAGAACACTTCCATCGGCAAGGTGGTCGAGCCAGGGCCGGACACGAAGCTGGCCAGTACCAGGTCATCCAGCGACAGGGCGAACGACATCATGCCGCCCGCTGCCAGCGACGGCGCGATCATCGGGATGGTGATCAGGAAGAACACCTTCCACGGCTTGGCACCCAGGTCCATGGCAGCTTCTTCGATCGACAGGTCCAGCTCACGCAGCCGCGCCGACACCACCACCGCCACATAGGCCGCGCAGAACGTGGTGTGGGCGATCCAGATGGTGACGATACCGCGCTCCTGCGGCCAGCCGATCATTTGTGCCATCGCCACGAACAGCAGCAACAGCGACAGACCGGTGATCACCTCGGGCATCACCAGCGGCGCGGTGACCAGGCCACCGAACAGCGTGCGGCCCTTGAAGCGGGTGACCCGGGTCAGCACGAAGGCCGCCAGGGTACCCAGCGCCACCGCTGCCACCGCCGTATAGCAGGCGATTTCCAGCGAACGCATCACCGAACCCATCAGCTGAGTGTTGTCGAGCAGGCCGACGTACCACTTGATCGACCAGCCACCCCACACCGTCACCAGCTTGGAGGCGTTGAACGAGTAGATCACCAGAATCAGCATCGGCAGGTAGATGAACAGCAAGCCGAGCACCAGCATCAGCTTGGAGAAACTGAAGCGTTTCATGCGCGGCCCTCCATTTCTTTGGCCTGGCTGCGGTTGAACAGCAGGATCGGCACGATCAGGATCGCCAGCATCACCACCGCCAGGGCGGATGCCACCGGCCAGTCGCGGTTGTTGAAGAACTCCTGCCACAGCACTTTACCGATCATCAGGGTTTCCGGGCCGCCCAGCAGTTCCGGGATCACGAACTCGCCCACCACCGGGATGAACACCAGCATGCAGCCGGCGATGATGCCGTTTTTCGACAGTGGCACGGTGATTTTCCAGAAGCTGTTGAAGGTGCTCGAGCCCAGGTCCGATGCTGCTTCGAGCAGGCTCTGGTCATGCTTCACCAGGTTGGCGAACAGCGGCAGGATCATGAACGGCAGGTACGAATAGACCACGCCGATATACACCGCCAGGTTGGTGTTGAGGATCTGCAGCGGCTGGTCGATCAGCCCGGTCCACATCAGGAAACCGTTGAGCAGCCCGTTATTGCTGAGGATGCCCATCCAGGCATAGACGCGGATCAGGATCGCGGTCCAGGTCGGCATCATGATCAGCAGCAGCAGAACCGTCTGGGTTTCCTTCTTGGCGTTGGCGATCGAGTAGGCCATCGGGTAGCCGATCAGCAGGCACAGCAAGGTGCTGAAGAAGGCCATCTTCAACGAGCCCAGGTAGGCCGAGATGTACAGCTCATCCTCGGTCAACAGGCCGTAGTTGGCCAGGTTGAGCACCAGCTGGATCTTGTCTTCGACGTAGCTGTAGATCTCGGTATACGGCGGGATCGCCACGTCGGCTTCGGCAAAGCTGATCTTCAACACGATGAAGAACGGCAGCATGAAGAACAGGAACAGCCAGATGAACGGCACGCCGATCACCAGGTGCCGCCCCTCCGGGGTCAAGCGCTGGAAGGCTCGCTTGAGCTTGCGCAGTTTCATGACCGCAGTACCACGCCGCTGTCATCTTCCCACCACACGTACACTTCATCGCCCCAGGTCGGGCGCGTGCCCTGGCGCTCGGCGTTGGCGACGAACGACTGCACCACCTTGCCGCTCGGCAGCTCGACGTAGAACACCGAGTGGCCGCCCAGGTAGGCGATGTCGTGGACCTTGCCGCGCGACCAGTTGTGCTCGAACTCGGGCTGCTTGGTGGTTACCAGCAGCTTTTCCGGGCGCAGCGCATAAGTGATGTGCTTGTCTTCCACCGAGGTGGTGATGCCGTGGCCGACGTAGATCTTGCGCTCCAGTTCCGGGCTGGCAATGATCGCGTGGCCTTCGGCGTCGTCGACCACGTCACCCTCGAACAGGTTGACGTTGCCGATGAATTCGCACACCAGGCGGCTGGTTGGCGTCTCGTAGATATCCACAGGCGAGCCGATCTGGGCGATCCAGCCCAGGTGCATGATGGCGATGCGCTGGGCCATGGTCATGGCCTCTTCCTGGTCGTGGGTCACCATCACGCAGGTCACGCCTACGCGTTCGATGATTTCGACCAGCTCCAGCTGCATCTGCGAACGCAGCTTCTTGTCCAGCGCGCCCATCGGCTCGTCGAGCAGCAGCAGCTTGGGGCGTTTGGCCAGCGAACGGGCCAGGGCCACACGCTGACGCTGGCCACCGGACAACTGGTGCGGCTTGCGCTTGGCGTACTGGGTCATGTGCACCAGCTTGAGCATTTCGGCCACGCGGGCGTCGATGTCAGCTTTGGGCAGTTTGTCCTGCTGCAGGCCAAAGGCAATGTTCTGCGCCACGGTCATGTGCGGGAACAGCGCGTAGGACTGGAACATCATGTTGATCGGCCGCTCGTAAGGCGGCATGTCGGTGATGTCGACGCCGTCGAGCAGGATGCGCCCTTCGGTAGGCCGCTCGAAACCGGCGAGCATGCGCAGCAAGGTCGATTTGCCGGAACCGGAGCCACCCAGCAGGGCGAAGATCTCGCCTTTACGGATTTCCAGCGACACATCGTCTACGGCGATGGTTTCGTCGAACTTCTTCGTGACCCGGTCGATCTTGACCAGCACCTGCTTGGGTTGCTGGCCACCCTCGAGGGCTTTCTTATAGGCACCGGAGGCAACTGCCATGAGTGAAACTCCCAACAAGATTTGTGTGCCCGCCCCCGCTTTGGCGGCGGGCCTGGATTGTTACTTGCCCGACTTGACCTTGGTCCAGCTGCGGGTCATCAAACGTTGCACCTTGGGCGGCAACTCACTGTTGACGAACATCTTGTCCAGCACTTCCTGCGGTGGGTAAACCGCGGCGTCAGTCCTCACGGCCTGGTCCATCAGGTCGCCAGCCTTGGGGTTCGGGTTGGCGTAACCGACGTAATCACTGACCTGGGCGATAACCTCAGGTTTCAGCAAATAGTTGATGAAGGCATGGGCCTCTTTGACGTTCTTGGCGTCCTTGGGAATCGCCAGCACGTCGAACCAGAGGTTGCCGCCTTCCTTGGGAATGGCGTAGGCCAGGTTCACGCCCTTCTTCGCTTCTTCAGCGCGGGCCTTGGCCTGGAACACATCACCGGAGAAGCCTGCCGCGACGCAGATATCGCCGTTGGCCAGGTCGGTGATGTACTTGGACGAGTGGAAGTAGGTCACGTACGGGCGCACTGCCAGCAGCTTCTTCTCGGCCTTTGCATAATCCTTGGGGTCGGTGCTGTTGGGGTCGAGGCCCATGTAGTTGAGCACCGCTGGCAGCATTTCGTCCGCCGAGTCGAGGAAGGCCACGCCGCATTTGGAGAGCTTCTTCATGTTCTCGGGTTCGAACAGCACGGCCCAGGAGTCGATGGTGTCCACGCCCAGCGCGGCCTTCACCTTGTCGACGTTGTAGCCGATGCCATTGGTGCCCCACAGGTAAGGTACGGCGTACTGGTTACCCGGGTCGTTCTTCTCCAGGCGCTTCATCAACGCTGGGTCGAGGTTGGAATAATTGGGCAGCAGGTTCTTGTCGAGCTTCTGGAACGCGCCCGCCTTGATCTGCTTGCCGAGGAAATGGTTGGACGGCACCACCACGTCATAGCCGGTGTTGCCGGCCAACAGTTTGCCTTCCAGGGTTTCGTTGGAGTCGAAAACGTCCTGCACGGGTTTGATCCCCGTGGCCTTCTCGAAGTCCGCCAACGTGGTCGGGCCGATGTAATCGGACCAGTTGTACAAATGCACCGTAGGCGCCGCTTGGACGCTGCATGCCAGCGTCAGGCCCGCTCCAGCCATCAAGGCTTTGCGTAATACAGAAATAGACAAGTGGGTGTCCTCACAATCAGTGCCTTGGTAACGGCGCAGCGCTGCGGCGGAGGCAAAACCGGCGCGCAACTTACCTTCGCAGCCTCGATGCCGCAATCATCAATTGCCATTCACTGGCTCTGGGCCGGAAAACCCCGGCCCAGAGGTTGTGCATCAGGCTTACTTGCCCGACTTGATCTTGGTCCAGCTGCGGGTGATCAAACGCTGGGCGGCAGCTTCGGGAGCGGCGATCGCGTACAGTTGTTTTTTCACGTCAGCCGGCGGATAGATGCTCGGGTCGCTGGTGATGGCCTTGTCGACCAACGGGGTAGCAGCCTCGTTGCCATTCGGGAAGCGCACGGCGTTGGTGATTTCAGCCATGATTTCCGGCTGCAGCAGGAAGTTCATGAACTGGTAGGCGGCATCCTTGTGCTCGGCATCTTTCGGGATGGCGACCATGTCGTAGAAGGTACCTGCACCTTCTTTCGGAATGACGTAGTCCACTTTGACCTTGTCGCCAGCTTCATGGGCGCGGGCCTTGGACTGCTCCAGGTCACCCGAGTAACCGACGGCTACGCAGATGTTGCCGTTGGCCATGTCGCCGATGTACTTGGACGAGTGGAAGTAGGTGATCGAAGGACGGATCTTGAGGAACAGGTCCTCGGCGGCCTTCAGGTCCTCTTTGGTGGTGCTGTTGGTCGGCTTGCCCAGGTAGTGCAGCGCGGCCGGGATCATCTCGGTCGGTGCATCCAGGAAGCTTACGCCGCAGCTTTTGAGCTTGGCGATGTTCTCAGGCTTGAACACCACGTCCCACGAGTCGATCTTGTCCACGCCCAGTGCGGCCTTGACCTTCTCGGGGTTGTAGCCGATGCCGATCGAACCCCACATGTACGGGAAGGCGTGCTTGTTGCCCTGGTCACTGGCGTCACCGACGGCCTTGAGCAGGTCTGCATCGAGGTTTTTCCAGTTCGGCAACTTGGAGCGGTCGAGCTCTTCGTAAACGCCAGCCTTGATCTGCTTGGCCAGGAAGTTGTTGGACGGTACGACCACGTCATAACCCGACTTGCCTGCCAGCAGCTTGGCTTCCAGGGTTTCGTTGCTGTCGAAGACGTCGTACTTGACCTTGATGCCGGTCTGCTTTTCGAACTTCGCGATGGTGTCCGGAGCGATGTAGTCCGACCAGTTGTAGACGTTCAGCACCTTGTCTTCAGCCTGTACAGCGGTGGCCATGGCACCCATCAGGGCGGCGGCCAGCAACGTCTTGCCCATTTTCTTCATGCGTCATGCTCCAGAATTTTTATTTAGCCATCTGTTCAGCAGCCAGGACCTACGGTGCAGAGCGCCGGGCGACTGGAACAGCCGCTAGTCTGGCAAGTTACAAGGCGCTGTTTCAAGGAAAGCAGCCCCTTGTAACCAACTAATGTCACAACGCTAGCCTAGCAAAGGCTCACCGGATCGCTTCGAGGGTCAGGTCCAGGCACTTGCGCGCCTTTTCCACCAGCTCATCCACCTCTGCATGGGTGATCACCAAAGGCGGTGCGATGATCATGGTGTCGCCCACCGCGCGCATGATCAGGCCGTTGTCGAAACAGAAGTTGCGGCAGACCATGCCCACGCCTTTGCCTTCGTAACGGCTGCGGGTGGCTTTGTCCTTGACCAGCTCGATCGCGCCGAGCAGGCCCAGGCCGCGTACCTCGCCCACCAGCGGGTGGTCCTGCAGCTCACGCAGACGTTTTTGCAAGTAGGGTGCCACTTCCGTGCGGGCCTTCTCGACGATCTTCTCGTCGCGCAGGATGCGCAGGTTTTCCAGGCCCACTGCGGCCGCCACCGGGTGGCCTGAATAGGTGAAGCCGTGGTTGAAGTCGCCACCTTCGCTGATCACCTTGGCCACCTTGTCACGCACGATCACACCGCCCATGGGGATGTAACCGGAGGTAAGGCCCTTGGCGATGGTCATGAGGTCGGGCTTGAGGTCGTAGTAGTCGGAGCCGAACCACTCGCCGGTGCGGCCGAAACCACAGATCACTTCGTCAGCGACGAACAGGATGTCGTATTTCGCGAGAATCTCTTTCACCCTCGGCCAGTAGGTCTCAGGCGGGATGATCACGCCGCCGGCGCCCTGGATCGGCTCGGCGATGAAGGCAGCAACATTGTCTTCGCCGACTTCCAGAATCTTTTTCTCAAGCTGCTCGGCAGCCCATACGCCAAATTCGTCGGGGCTCATGTCGCCGCCTTCACCGAACCAGTACGGCTGCGGGATGTGCACGATGCCCGGGATCGGCAGGCCGCCCTGTTCGTGCATGCCGCTCATGCCGCCCAGGCAGGCACCCGCGAAGGTGGAGCCGTGGTAGCCGTTGATGCGGCCAATGATGGTCTGCTTGTGGGGTTTACCCTTGAGTGCCCAGTAATGGCGGACCATGCGCAGCACGGTGTCGTTGCCTTCAGAGCCGGAGCCGGTGAAGAACACATGGGTCATGCCCTCGGGCGCCACGTCGGCGATGGCCTTGGCCAGCTCCAGCGCGGGCGGGTGGGCAGTCTGGAAGAACAGGTTGTAGTACGGCAGCTCGCGCATCTGCTTCTCGGCAGCCTGCACCAGCTCTTCACGGCCATAACCGACCGCCACGCACCACAGGCCGGCCATGCCGTCGAGGATCTCGTTCCCCTCGCTGTCCCACAAATGCACGCCCTGCGCCTTGGTGATGATGCGCGGCCCCTTCTCCTTCAGCTGCTTGTAGTCACTGAAAGGTGCAAGGTGGTGCTCACCGCTCAGGGTTTGCCATTCACGGGTTTGCGGGTTTTTGACGCTCATGTGCTTCTCCATGTTCCACAGGCCGCCGGTGGGCGGCCTCAGGGGTTGATCACACAGCAAACAGCAGGAACTCACGCTCCCAGGAGCTGATGACTCGCTTGAAGTTCTCGTGCTCGGCGCGTTTGGTGGCGACGTAGCCGGTGATGAATTTCTTGCCCAGGTACTGGGTCAGCGCGCGGCTGACTTCCATGCGCTCCAGAGCATCTTCGATGGTCAGCGGCAGGCGCAGGTTGCGCCGCTCGTAGCCACGCCCCTGCACCGGCGCGCTGGCAGCGATACCTTCGACCATGCCGATGTAGCCGCACAGCAGGCTGGCGGCGATGGCCAGGTAGGGGTTGGCATCGGCGCCGGGCAGGCGGTTTTCAACGCGGCGGTTCTGCGGGCCGGCATCCGGTACGCGCAGGCCGACGGTGCGGTTCTCCTCGCCCCATTCGACGTTCACCGGCGCCGAGGTGTCGGGCAGGAAGCGGCGGAACGAGTTGACGTTGGGCGCGAACAGCGGCAGCGCCTCGGGGATGAACTTCTGCAGGCCACCGATGTGGTTGAGGAACAGCTCGCTCATGCTGCCGTCTTCATTGCTGAAGATGTTCTTGCCGGTGACCGCGTCCACCACGCTCTGGTGCAGGTGCATGGCGCTGCCTGGCTCGCCGGTCATCGGCTTGGCCATGAATGTCGCGGCCACATTGTGCTTGAGCGCCGCCTCGCGCATGGTGCGCTTGAACACCAGGATCTGGTCGGCCAGGTGCAGGGCGTTACCGTGACGGAAGTTGATTTCCATCTGCGCCGTGCCATCTTCGTGAATCAGGGTGTCGAGGTCCAGCTGCTGCAATTCGCACCAGTCGTAGACGTCCTCGAACAGCGGGTCGAATTCGTTGGCGGCCTCGATCGAAAACGACTGGCGGCCGGTTTCCGGGCGGCCCGAACGGCCAACCGGCGGTTGCAGCGGGAAGTCAGGGTCTTCGCTGCGCTTGGTCAGGTAGAACTCCATCTCTGGCGCTACGATCGGCTGCCAACCCTTCTCGCTATAGAGCTGGAGGACCTTCTTGAGGACGTTGCGCGGCGACAGCTCGACCGGGTTGCCCTTCTTGTCGTAGGTGTCGTGGATAACCTGCGCGGTCGGCTCGATGGCCCACGGCACGAGGAACACGGCGTTCTCGTCGGGGCGGCAGATCATGTCGATGTCGGCCGGGTCGAGCAGTTCGTAATAGATGTCGTCATCGACGTAATCGCCGGTCACGGTCTGCAGCAACACGCTCTCGGGCAGGCGCATGCCTTTTTCGGCGATGAACTTGTTGGTCGGTGAGATCTTGCCGCGGGTGATGCCGGTCAGGTCGCTGATCAGGCATTCGACTTCGGTGATCTTGTGCTCTTTCAACCAATCGGTGAGCTGGTCGAGGTTGTTACTCATAGATACCTCAGGAGGTAATGTGGTCCGCGCATTGATTCTGGATGGAGTGAGTTGCTAAAGCAAAAACCCCCACGCAGGAGCGCAGTGGATACACTGAAAACAAGCGTGTCCGAAATGAGTGTGGAGGGCAGCAAGACAACGAAGGAAGCGAAACGGCGCTACGAGGGGTGGGCAAGGCGCGCAAAACGTCAATTATTGCGGCCACGGCGGCCACAGCGCGATTGCTGCTTGCAGGAACGACAGGGATGCCCGAGCACACTGCAAAGGCAGTGCTTTCAGGTCGCGACAAGCGGACCATGTGACCCTCGTATTATTGTGTTTTGGGTTGTGACCGAGCTTAGCCTTGTTCATTTTTTTACACAACCACTCCGTAAAAAATAAAACACGGCATGTCGGAGATAGCCCTTTCACAGGGAAATAGCGGATAATGGCACGCCCCGATATGCAGCAAATCTGCCGTAGATGTGCCATTTCAGGGCATCATGTGGTTGGCTTGACATCAGTAGGGCTTTTCGATTGACTGGTCCTGCAAGCCCCCCTTGATTGATATTTTTAACAACAAAGGTGTTGCATCATGTCGGTACCCCCGCGTGCCGTTCAGCTTAACGAAGCGAACGCGTTCCTTAAGGAACATCCTGAGGTTCTCTACGTTGACCTTCTGATTGCAGATATGAATGGTGTGGTGCGTGGCAAGCGCATTGAGCGCACCAGCCTCCACAAGGTTTACGAGAAAGGCATCAACCTGCCGGCCTCCCTCTTCGCCCTGGACATCAACGGTTCCACCGTCGAAAGCACTGGGCTCGGCCTGGACATCGGCGATGCTGACCGCATCTGCTATCCGATCCCTGACACGCTCTGCAATGAGCCGTGGCAGAAACGCCCCACCGCCCAGCTGCTGATGACCATGCACGAGCTCGAAGGCGAGCCGTTCTTCGCCGACCCGCGTGAAGTGCTGCGTCAGGTGGTGAGCAAGTTCGACGACCTGGGCCTGACCATCTGCGCTGCCTTCGAGCTGGAGTTCTACCTGATCGACCAGGAGAACGTGAATGGCCGCCCGCAGCCACCCCGCTCGCCGATCTCGGGCAAGCGCCCGCAGTCGACCCAGGTGTACCTGATCGACGACCTCGACGAATACGCCGACTGCCTCCAGGACATCCTCGAAGGTGCCAAGGAGCAAGGCATTCCGGCCGATGCCATCGTCAAGGAAAGCGCCCCGGCGCAGTTCGAAGTCAACCTGCACCACGTTGCCGACCCGCTCAAGGCCTGTGACTACGCAGTGCTGCTCAAGCGGCTGATCAAGAACATCGCCTACGACCATGAAATGGACACCACCTTCATGGCCAAGCCCTACCCGGGCCAGGCAGGCAACGGCCTGCATGTACACATTTCCGTGCTGGACAAGGATGGCAACAACATCTTCACCAGCGAGGATCCCGAGCAGAACGCCGCGCTACGTCACGCTGTCGGCGGTGTGCTCGAGACCCTGCCAGCGTCCATGGCGTTCCTCTGCCCGAACGTCAACTCGTACCGCCGCTTTGGCGCACAGTTCTATGTGCCGAATGCGCCGAGCTGGGGCCTGGACAACCGCACCGTGGCCCTGCGCGTGCCGACAGGTTCGGCAGACGCCGTACGCCTGGAGCACCGCGTGGCCGGCGCCGACGCCAACCCGTACCTGATGATGGCGGCCGTGCTGGCCGGTGTTCACCATGGCCTGACCAACAAAGTCGAGCCGGGTGCGCCGATCGAAGGCAACTCGTATGAGCAGCTTGAGCAGAGCCTGCCGAACAACCTGCGTGATGCCCTGCGCGAGCTGGACGACAGCGAGATCCTGAACAAGTACATCGATCCGAAGTACATCGACATCTTTGTCGCGTGCAAGGAGAGCGAGCTGGAAGAGTTCGAGCACTCGATCTCCGACCTCGAGTACAACTGGTATCTGCATACTGTGTAACTGAAAACGCCGCCCTCTGGGGCGGCGTTTTTACTTGGGATGGGTGTCGCCCGCGAATAGGCCGGCACGCGCCTACAGGGTCTTCTCGAAGATCTTCGAATTACGCTGGTAGTTGTACAGCGAAGCCCGCGCCGCCGGCAGCCGCTCCACCCCACTCGGCGCAAAACCACGCTCGCGGAACCAGTGCGCGGTCCGCGTGGTGAGCACGAACAGCGTATTCAGGCCCATCTGCCGCGCCCGACTCTCGATCCGCTCCAGCAGTTCGTCACCGCGCCCGCCATGGCGGTACTCCGGGTTCACCGCCAGACAAGCCAGTTCACCGGCCTGCGAATCGGCAATCGGGTACAGCGCCGCGCAGGCGATGATCATGCCCTCGCGCTCGACCACACTGAACTGTTCGATCTCCCGCTCCAGCACCTCACGCGAGCGCCGCACCAGGATGCCCTGCTCTTCCAATGGGCTGATCAGCTCCAGCAAACCGCCCACATCTTCGATGGTCGCCTCGCGCACTACCTCGAACTGCTCCTGCGACACCAACGTGCCGCCACCGCCGCGGGTAAACAGCTCGGTGAGCAGCGCGCCGTCTTCGGCGTAGCTGACGATGTGGCTACGGGCAACGCCGCCCTTGCAGGCCTCGGCTGCGGCATCCAGCAGCTCAGCCTGATAATCGCTGCCCAGCCGTGCCAGGTGCGGTGCGATGTGCTGCGGACGCAGCTCGCGTACCAGCTTGCCTTGCTCGTCCAGCAAGCCGGGCTCGGCGCCGAACAACAGCAGTTTGTCGGCACCCAGCTCGATGGCTGCACGGGTGGCCACGTCTTCGCAGGCCAGGTTGAAGATCTCGCCCGTTGGCGAGTAGCCCAGTGGCGACAGCAAGACGATGGAACGCTCGTCGAGCAGCCGGCTGATGCCCTTGCGGTCGATGCGACGGACTTCGCCTGTGTGGTGGTAATCAACCCCTTCGAGCACGCCGATGGGGCGGGCCGTCACCAGGTTGCCGCAGGCCACACGCAGGCGCGAACCCTGCATCGGTGAGGCCGCGATGTCCATCGACAGGCGAGCCTCGATGGCCAGGCGCAAGGCACCCACGGCGTCGATCACGCAGTCCAGGGTGGCCGCATCGGTGATGCGCAGGCCGCGGTGATAGTGCGGGGTCAGGCCACGGGCCGCCAGGCGGCTCTCGATCTGCGGGCGCGAACCATGCACCAGCACCAGGCGTACGCCGAGGCTGTGCAGCAACACCAGGTCATGGACGATATTGCCGAAATTCGGGTGTTCTACCCCATCGCCGGGGAGCATGACCACAAAAGTGCAGTCGCGATGGGCATTGATGTACGGGGAGGCATGACGCAGCCAGTTGACGTAATCGGGCATGACAGGGCCTGTGGATAAAGTGGACGGAGAACGTTGGATCACACGGCGTTCAGGATCATCGTCGGAACAGGCTTGCGGTCACGCGCGGTCTCCTCTAGGCAAGAACGAATAAGCAAGGTGGACGTTTAATTCAGGCAATAGTGCCGGATCAAGTCACGCAATAGACGCACGGTAGGCTCGATTCGTGACATTTCAAGGTATTCGCCGGGTTGGTGGGCGCAGGCGATGTCGCCTGGGCCAAGCACGATGGTCTGGCAACCCAGCTGCTGAAGATAAGGCGCTTCGGTGCCGAACGCCACCGCTTCGGCGCGATGGCCGGTGAGGCGCTCGGCCACTTGCACCAGCTCGGCATCGGCCGCCTGCTCGAACGGCGGCACCTCGGGGAACAGCGGCGCGTAGTCGATGCGCACCTCATGGCGCTCGGCAACCGGCCGCAATTTTTCACGGATTGCGGCACGCAGTTGCTCGGCGTCCATGCCCGGTAGCGGGCGCAGGTCGAATTCCAGGGCGCACTGGCCGCAGATGCGGTTGGGGTTGTCGCCGCCGTGGATGCAGCCGAAGTTCATGGTCGGCGTGGGCACGGTGAACTGCGGGTTGCGGTAGGTTTCCTGCCACTGCCGGCGCAGGCCCATCAGCTCGCCCATCACCTCATGCATGGCCTCCATCGCGCTGCGGCCCAGGCTGGGGTCGGACGAATGGCCACTGCGCCCGAGGATATCGATGCGGTCCATCAGAATGCCCTTGTGCATGCGGATCGGCCGCAGGCCCGTCGGCTCGCCGATCACCGCGGCGCGGCCCAGCGGCTGGCCGGCCTCTGCCAGGGCGCGGGCGCCGGACATCGAACTTTCTTCATCGCAGGTGGCAAGGATCAGCAAGGGTTGCTTGAAATCATGCTCAAGCAGTGGAATCACCGCCTCGATAACCAGCGCAAAAAAGCCTTTCATATCGCAGCTGCCCAGGCCCACCCAGCGGCCGTCGACCTCAGTCAGCTTGAGCGGGTCGCTGGCCCACAGCTGCTCGTCATACGGCACCGTGTCGCTATGGCCGGCCAGCACCAGCCCACCCGGGCCAGTGCCACGGCTGGCCAACAGGTTGAACTTGCCAGGGCTGACCTGCTGTATGTCGCAGCTGAACCCCAAGTCACCCAGCCAGCCGGCCAGCAGGTCGATGACCTGGCGGTTGGACTGGTCCAGGGCGGGTTGGGTGCAACTGACCGAGGGCGCGGCAATCAAAGCGGCAAACTGGTCTTTCAGCGTTGGCAACGGCATGCGCGTACTCCTCGAAAGCGTTGCCCATCATAGGGCCATCCGCCGTAAGGAATAAACCGTAGCCGGCCCAGTCCTGTAGACTGCACGGCAATCACGCCCTCCCTTCGAGCCTGCGATGCACAAAGAAACTGAACTCAAGCTTCGCGCCAGCCGCGACACCCTGGCCGCACTGCGCGAGCACCCTCTGCTGAAAAAGCGCAACAAGTCCGGCTGGCAGACCCGCGAACTGCTCAACCAGTACTTCGACACCCCGGAGCGCGACCTTGCTGCCGCCCGTGTCGCGCTGCGCCTGCGCCGCGATGGCGAGGCAATCATCCAGACCTTGAAATGCCGCGGCCAAAGCGTCGCGGGGCTGTCCGAGCGCAACGAATTCGAGTGGAACCTGGACAAGGTCAAGCTCGACCTGAAAAAGCTCGACGCCACCTGCTGGCCCGAGCAGCTGGGTGAGCTAGACAAGAAAACCATCAAGCCGCTGTTCACCACTGATTTCACCCGCGAATTCGCTGAAATCGCCTGGGGCCGTGGCAAATCCAAAGTAGTGATCGAGGCCGCGCTGGACCAGGGCTTCGTGATCGCTGGTAAACGCAAGGAAGAGATCTGCGAGCTGGAGCTGGAACTGCGCGAAGGGGCCCCGGAAGCCCTGCTGGAACTGGCTGCCGAGCTGGCTGCCAGCCTGCCGCTGATGCCGTGCGACATCAGCAAGGCCGAGCGTGGCTACCGCCTGTTGCAGCCGGACAGCTACGAGCTGGGCCTGCCAAGCACCGAACTGGACGCCGAAATGGCCCTGGACGATGCCTTCACCGCCCTGGCCTGGCAGTTGCTCGGCAGCAGCCAGCGCCTGGCTGAGCAATACCGCCACAATGGCCACTGGCGCCTGCTGCAGGATTGGGTACAGGCCCTGGCCGAACTGCGTGCCCTGGTCGCCAGCCTTGGCCAGGCCGCGCCGCGCGCCACCACCCGTGACCTGCGCGCGAGCCTCGACGCGCTGCTGGAAGACTGGCGCCCATTGGTGCAGGCCGGCAATGACGATGAAGACATCCGTCGCGCAGCACCCGAACAATTCCTCGAAGAGCTCGAAGATGTGCGCTGGGGCCAGTTCTCGCTGGAAACCTCGCGCTGGCTGCTGGCCCGTGCCTGGACCGCAGAGCGCAAGGGCCGTGGCGAACGCCAGGGCAAGGCACAATTGGCCAGCTGGCTGGCACACCTGCTGGGTGAAGAAGGGCGCGCACTGAAGTTGCCGCTGTATACCCAGCGCCCGGAAGACCTGGCTGAACAGCTGCCGCGTATCGAGCAGTTGCTCGCCTGGCTGCACCATGCACGCCAGGTGCTTGAAGCGCCGCAGATGGACCGCCTGTATGGCGACCTGAAAAAGCTGCATGAGCTGGCTGAGCTGCCACTGGGCGAAGAGCCTGGCGAATTGCTGGAGGCCCGTATCGAGCAGGCGCGTGCGATTGATCAGAGCCGTGGCTGGAAGCATTTGTTGAAGGCTTGACCGCCTCTGCAGGAGCAGCCTTGCCGGGCCCCCGGACCGGCAAGGCTGCTTCCATCCAGTTTCAGCGCCCCAGCGGCAGGCTGGTGGTGGATTTGATCTCCGACAGCGCCACTATCGAATTAACCTCCTGAATCCCGGGCACATTCGACAGCTTTTCGAAGAAGAACCGCTCATAGGCTTCAATATCCTGCGTGACGATACGCAGCAGGAAGTCGACCGCACCCATCAGCACATAACATTCCAGTACCTCCGGAAAGCCACGGATCGCCTCGGTGAATTCGGTGAAGTTGGAGCGGCCGTGAGCGTTGAGTTTCACCTCGGCAAAAATCTGCGTGTTCAGGCCGACCTTCTTGCGGTCGAGCAAGGTGACCTGGCCACGGATCACACCCTCCTCCTTCAGCCGCTGAATCCGCCGCCAACAGGGCGACTGCGACAAGCCCACGCGCTCGGCAATCTGTGCGCTGGACAGTGAAGCGTCCTCTTGCAGCAGTTCAAGAATGCGCCGATCGTAAGCATCCAGTTCGCCCTGCATTATTTATTCCTCTGAACGCACTTAACCGAATCAATCAATCTGCGTACTAAGCAAATTGATTGAATCATAGCGAAAAAATGCCCGAAAGGACGTGCAAGAATTTCTCCCACCATTGCGGAGACCAGCATGAATGCACTCGAACGCCCCCTGCCCCGATCCGATGTCTGGGCCGCCAACGCCAGCCACAGCAACGTGCGTTATCACCTGCAGGCCGAAGCCGAGCCAGACACCCTGTGCCGCGTACTCAACCTGTTCGCCCTGCAGTTTCTTACACCGCACAGCGTGCAAGTGAGCCAACAAGAAGACCTGCTCGATGTCGAAATCGGTATCGGCGGGTTGAGCTGGCATCGGGCCGAGGTAATTGCGCAAAAATTGCGCAATCTGGTGTGCGTCGTAGAGGTCAGCCTGGAGAACCAGGCACGTGTGGAACTGGCAATCGCCTGAGCATCATTCGGCAAGATCCCGAAACGCTTTACCAGCGCGCGCTTACGCTGCCCCGGCTAGCCTTCACCAGGAACTCATCACCTGGCACGGATGCCGCCATGCATAATTGCGACGATCGATCCCTTGATCTCAACCGCCTGCTGGATGCCCTGCAGGCCGACCAGCACCTGAGCGCCCGCGACGCAGGCAAGGTACTGGAGCTGGCTACCACCCACCCTGGCCGCCATCCCCTCGAAACCATCGCTGCCCTTGACCTCGAAGACCGCCGGCGCACCGGCCAACGGCTGCATCTGGACACCCTGTGCCAGTGGCTTGCGAGCAAAGTGGGCCAACCCTTTCAACGCATCGACCCCCTGCAGCTCGACCTGTCCCAGATCAACGGGCTGATATCGCCAGCCTTCGCTCAGCGCCACGGCATTCTGATCCTGGCCAGCGACAGTGATGGCATCACCGTAGCCAGCGCCCAGCCCTACCAGTGCGACTGGCAAACCGACCTGACCCGCAGCCTGGGCAAACCGATTCGACGCGTGCTGGCCAGCCCGCTGCAGCTGCGCCAGCTGGGCCAGTCGCTGTTCCGCCTGGCCTATTCAGTGCAGGGCGCACAGCATCAACAGTCGGCCAGCCTGGGTGAGCTCGAGCAGTTGCTGGAGCTCGGCAGACGCCAGGGCGATGCGACAGCCGACGATGCGCATATCGTGCACATCGTCGATTGGCTGCTGCAGTACGCTATCGAACAGCGCGCCAGCGATATCCACCTTGAGCCACGCCGCGAGCAGGGCCGGTTGCGCTACCGCATAGACGGGCTGTTACACACGGTTTATGCCTTCCCGGCGAGTGTGACGCTGTCTGTCGTAAGCCGCTTGAAACACCTGGGGCGGATGGATGTAGCGGAAAAACGCCGCCCGCAGGACGGCCGCGTGAACACCGGCTTGCCAGGTGGCAATCAAGTAGAACTGCGCCTGTCGACCCTGCCCACTCCCTTCGGCGAAAAAATCGTGCTGCGCCTGTTCGATCCGCGGCAGCTGCAGGAAGACTTTGACCGCCTGGGCCTTGAAGGTGAGCAACTGGCGCAATGGCAAGCATTGTTGCAGCGCCGCCAGGGCATCCTGCTGGTCACCGGCCCCACCGGCTCGGGCAAGACCAGCACGCTCTACGCCAGCCTCAAGCTGCTGGCCACGCCCGAGGTGAACCTGTGCACCATCGAAGACCCGATCGAGCGCCTTGAACCGGCGTTCAACCAGCTGCAGGTGCAACCGGCGCTGGACCTTGGCTTTGCCAACGGCGTGCGCGCCCTGCTGCGCCAGGACCCTGACATCATCATGATCGGCGAAATCCGCGATCGCGAAACCGCCCTGGTGGCGGTGCAGGCGGCCCTCACTGGGCACCTGGTGCTGTCGACCCTGCACACCAACGATACCTGTGGCGCCATCACCCGCCTGCTGGAACTGGGCGTGGCCGATTACCTGATCAAGGCCACCCTGGGCGGGGTAATGGCCCAGCGCCTGGTGCGCTTGCTGTGCCGTGAGTGCCAGGGAAGCGCATCGTCGGCCAGCAGCCAACCCTGCCAGCTATGCCGGGGTACCGGCTTTCATGGCCGCACAGGCCTGTTCGAGTTGCTGGTGCCGAGTGAAAACCTGCGTGCCCGAATCGGCGCCGGGGTCGATCTGGCCAGTTTGCGGCAACAGGCCGTGGCTGAAGGCTTAGTGGATCTGCGCCGCTGTGGCGAGGCCAAAGTGGCTCGGGGGCTGACCCTTTACGAGGAGGTGTTGCGGGTTTGCGCGTGAGCGAAAAACCCTTGTGCACAAGGAACTTGCGCCCGTCCGGCACGATCAAAGCGGGCAACATCAGCCCTCACCCTTCGAGGTGTTTCATCATGCGTCTCAAAACCGCCATCGCAGCCGCTGCCCTGCTTTCGCTGCCCATTGGCTCCGCCTTTGCCGACACCTTCTGGCGCAACGTGATTTCTTCCGGCGCGACCACGGGATCGACCTACCTGACCTCCAGGGACCACAAGCTGGTCATCGCGGCGCAGGATGACGCCGGCAGCTTCGTGGCCAGCGAAGGCGCTATTCGCGGGCCCTACCTTGAGGCAGCGATGCGCCAGGTACGGGCCGAGAACCCAGGGCTGCAAGCCAGCGACATGGAGCTGGCCAATGCCATTCTGGCCAAGAATTCGTTAGCCGAATAACTGCGCGGCCCTTTTCGCGCGCAAGCCCGTTCCCACAGAACCCCGCCGCTTCAAATCCAGTGCAGAACCTGTGGGTGCCGGCTTGCCGGCGATGACGCCAACACCGATATCAGCGATACGCCTCCACCGGCACACACGCGCAAAACAGGTTCCTGTCCCCATACACATTGTCGACCCGGTTCACCGCTGGCCAATACTTGTGTTTGCGTACGTGAGCGCTGGGGGCGACGGCCTGCTCCAGGCTGTACGGCCGGTTCCACGGTGCCAGCACATCAGCCAGGGTATGGGGGGCATGCTTCAGCGGGTTGTCCTCCGCCGGCCAGTTGCCGTCCTGCACCTGGCCTATCTCCGCGCGGATCGCCAGCATCGCTTCGACGAACCTGTCCAGCTCAGCCTTCGACTCGCTCTCGGTCGGCTCGACCATCAGGGTGCCCGGTACCGGGAATGACATGGTCGGGGCATGGAAGCCATAGTCCATCAAGCGCTTGGCGACATCCTCCTCGCTGATCCCGGTCTGTGCCTTGAGCGGCCGCAGGTCAAGAATGCACTCATGCGCCACCCGTTGGTTGCGGCCCCGGTACAACACCGGGAAGGCACCGCCCAGCTGGCTGGCCAGGTAGTTGGCCGAGAGAATCGCCACTTCGCTGGCATCCGCCAGTTGCGGGCCCATCATGGCGATGTACATCCAGCTGATCGGCAGAATGCTGGCGCTGCCCCAGGGGGCGGCGCTGACCGCAGTGTTGTTCGGGTCCAGGCCCGGTACCGGCACCACCGGGTGGCTGGCGACGAAGGGTGTGAGGTGGGCGCGAATGCCAATCGGCCCCATGCCAGGGCCGCCACCACCATGGGGGATGCAAAAGGTCTTGTGCAGGTTCATGTGCGACACGTCGGCACCGATGTCCGCCGGCCGCGCCAGGCCGACCTGGGCGTTGAGGTTGGCGCCGTCCATGTACACCTGGCCGCCGTGCTGATGCACGACTTCGCAGATTTCACGAATGCCTTCTTCGTAGACGCCATGGGTAGAAGGGTAGGTGACCATCAGGCATGACAGCTTGTCGCCCGCGGCATGGGCCTTGGCCTTGAGGTCTTGGAGGTCGACGTTGCCGGCATCGTCACAGTCGACGATCACTACCTCCATGCCAGCCATCTGCGCCGAGGCCGGGTTGGTGCCGTGGGCCGACGACGGGATCAGGCACAGGGTGCGCTGGGGCTGATGACGGCTGCGGTGATAGCGCGTGATCGCCATGAGCCCGGCGTATTCACCCTGGGCGCCGGAGTTGGGCTGCATGCAAATGGCGTCGAACCCGGTGATGGCACACAACCAGCTTTCCAGCTCGTCGATCATTGCCTTGTAACCCGTAGCCTGCGCGGCTGGGGCGAAGGGATGAAGGTTGGCGAACGCTGGCCAGGTGATGGGGATCATCTCGCTGGTGGCATTGAGTTTCATGGTGCAGGAGCCCAGCGGGATCATCGACTGGTTCAGCGCCAGGTCCTTGTTCTCCAGCTGCTTGAGGTAGCGCAGCATCTCGGTTTCGCTGTGGTGCAAATTGAATACCGGGTGGGCGAGAAACGGCGTGCGCCGCACCAGCGCGGCGGGGATGCCCTCCGGCAGGGCCTGCTGATCGAGTGCGGTGATGTCCAGGCCGTGGTCCACGCCGAGGAAAATGTCGAACAGCCGCAACACGGTGGCCTCATTGCAGGTTTCATCCAGGCTCACGCCCAAATGGCCCCGTCCAAGAATGCGCAGGTTGATCCTCGCCGCTTCCGCGCTTTCGATAATTGCCGCCTGCGCGCCGCCGACATCCAGGGTAAGGGTGTCGAAGAAGTGCTGGTTGAGGCGTTTGATGCCCTTGGCTTCGAGGCCGGCAGCCAGCACGAAGGTAAGCCGGTGCACACGCTGGGCGATGCGCTGCAAGCCTTCAGGGCCGTGGTACACCGCGTAGAACCCAGCGATATTGGCCAGCAGCACCTGCGCCGTGCAGATGTTGGAGTTGGCCTTCTCGCGGCGAATATGCTGTTCGCGGGTCTGCAGGGCCATGCGCAGAGCCGTGTTGCCACGCGCATCGCGCGAGACACCGATGATGCGGCCCGGCATCGCCCGCTTGTAGTCGTCGCGGCAGGCAAAATAGGCGGCATGCGGGCCACCGTAGCCCATGGGCACGCCAAAGCGCTGGGTCGAGCCCAACACTACATCGGCACCGAGCTCGCCAGGCGGGGTCAGCACCACCAGGCTGAGCAGATCAGCCGCCACGCAGGCCAGCGCCTGCTGGTTGTGCAACTGCTCGATCAGCGGGCGCAGGTCGCGCACCTCGCCGTGGGTGTCCGGGTACTGCAGCAAGGCGCCGAAGACCGCATGCTTGCCCAGGTTATCCACAGAGTCGACGATCAACTCGAAGCCAAACCCCTCGGCACGGGTTTTCAGTACCGAAAGCGTCTGCGGGTGGCAGTGCTCGTCTGCGAAGAACGCATTGCTCTTGTTGCGCGCCACGCGCTTGGCCAGGGCCATGGCTTCGGCAGCTGCAGTGGCTTCATCGAGCAGCGAGGCATTGGCCAGGGCCAGGCCGGTCAAGTCGATGACCATCTGCTGGAAGTTGAGCAGGGCTTCCAGCCGGCCTTGGGCGATTTCCGGCTGATAAGGGGTATAGGCGGTGTACCAGCCAGGATTTTCCAGCACGTTGCGCAGGATGACGGTGGGCGTGACGGTGCCGTGGTAGCCCATGCCGATCAGGCTGGTCCACACCTGGTTCTGCTCGGCGTAGCCGGCGAGCTTGGCCAGCGCGGCCTGTTCGTCCAGTGCCGGCGGCAGGTCGAGTGCGCGGTTGAAGCGGATGCCCGGCGGGACGGTCTGCTCGATCAGCTCGCTGCGGCTGGCGAGGCCAAGGGCGCTGAGCATGGCCTGCTGCTCCGAGGCATCGGGCCCCAGGTGGCGGCGCAGGAAAGGGTTGAGCTCTTGCAGTTGATGCAGGGATGGCGACTGGGACATGACGACGCTCTCTTCCTAGACCAGGTCTCATGGAGACTTATAAGTCTAGGAAGGATTGCCGATACTGCGGGAAAACTTGCTTTGGCAGTACCGGCCCTTTCGCGGGCAAGCCCGCTCCTATAGGCCGGAGCTGAACCTGCAGGAGCGGGCTTGCCCGCGATGAAGCCAGCGCGCTATCACTCGCCGATAGCGGCTTTGTAACCGGCAGCATCCAGCAGCTTGTCCAGCTCAGCCGGGTTGCTTGGCTTGAGCTTGAAGATCCACGCGGAGTAAGGTTCATCGTTGAGCTGCTCCGGGCTGTCGGCGAGCTCTTCGTTGACGGCGATCACTTCACCACCCACCGGGGCGTAGATGTCCGAAGCCGCCTTTACCGACTCGACCACGCCCGCCGCATCGCCAGCGGCGAACACCTTGCCAACTTCTGCCAGTTCAACGAACACCACATCACCCAGGGCTTGCTGAGCGTGGTCGCTGATGCCAACGGTCACTGTGCCGTCACTTTCCAGGCGGGCCCATTCATGGCTTTCGGCAAAACGCAGATCGGCGGGGATATTGCTCATGTCTTGTATTCCTCGATTGGGTCAGCGGTCGGCCCGCCGTTAAAGTTTCAGATCAGAATCTTGCCGTGGCGCACGAAGGTCGGCTTGACCACCCGCACCGGGTACCACTTGCCGCGAATTTCGACCTCGGCACGGTCGCCGGTGGCCATGGGTACACGCGCCAGGGCAATGGATTTGCTCAGCGTAGGGGAGAAACTACCACTGGTGATCTCCCCTTCGCCAATCCCGGCCACACGAACCACCTGGTGGGCACGCAAAACACCGCGCTCTTCCAGTACCAGGCCGACGAGCTTGTCCTGCACGCCTTGCTCGATTTCCGCCAGTAAGCCAGCGCGGCCGATGAAGTCGCGCTCAGCCGGCTCCCAGGCGATGCTCCAGCCCAGGTTGGACGTCAGCGGGGTGTGGCTTTCGTCGATGTCCTGGCCGTAGAGGTTCATGCCGGCCTCCAGGCGCAGCGTGTCGCGGGCGCCCAGGCCGCTGGGGGCGATACCGGCGCCAACTAGGTCGTTGTAGAACGCCACGGCCTCATTCCCCGGGAAAATGATCTCCAGCCCGTCTTCACCGGTGTAGCCGGTACGGGCAATGAACCAGTCCCCCTCGACCAGCCCTTCAAACGGGCGTAGCTCCCGAATCAGCGCGGCGCGCGAGGCGCTGAGCAAGGCTGCAACCTTGTCGCGGGCCTGGGGGCCCTGGATGGCGAGAATGGCCAGGTCGGGACGGACCTCGATACCGACCGAAAAATCGGCACTCTGACTTTCCAGCCAAGCCAGTACCTTGGCGCGGGTGGCGGCGTTGGTGACCAGGCGGTAGCCATTTTCCGTACGGTAGACGATCAGGTCGTCAATCACCCCGCCCGCTTCGTTGAGCAGCGGGCTGTAGAGTGCTTTGCCGACACTGTCGAGGCGGGCAACGTCGTTGGCCAGCAGGCGCTGTAGCCAAACGGTGGCGTCGCTGCCATCGACGTCGATCACGGTCATGTGGGAAACATCGAAGACCCCACAGTCACTGCGCACCTGATGGTGCTCCTCGACCTGCGAGCCATAGTGCAGGGGCAAGTCCCAGCCACCGAAATCGACTGTCTTGGCGCCAAGCGCCAGGTGCAGGTCGTATAAAAGCGTGCGCTGTCCCATGGGTTTCTCCTTCCGGGCGTGGCGAAGCGGCGGCGGTCGATGACGTTTGGTCGTCAGCTCTTCTTGTAGGACCCGTCGCGCGAATGCCGCGCATTGTAGCCGCATGGGCGCAGGCTGGCACCCTCAGTGACTGTGACCGGGGCGTTTGGCTGAACGGCGGATCAGGCCGATGACTGGCAGCAGGCCCACCAGCACCAAGGTCAACGCGGGCAGCGAGGCGCGCGCCCACTCGCCTTCACTGGTCATTTCGAACACGCGGACGGCGAGGGTGTCCCAGCCGAACGGGCGCATCAGCAGGGTGGCGGGCATCTCCTTGAGCACATCGACAAAAACCAGCAGCGCGGCGCTGAGCGCGCCGGGGACCAGTAGCGGCAGATACACCTTGAAAAACAATCTCGCACCACCGACGCCCAAGCTGCGCGAAGCCTCCGGCAACGACGGGCGGATACGCTCCAGGCTGCCTTCCAGCGGCCCGTAGGCCACAGCGATGAAGCGTACCAGGTAGGCCAGCAGCAAGGCCGCCAGGCTGCCCAGCAGCAGTGGCTTGCCAGCTCCGCCGAGCCACGTGGAAAGCGGAATCACCAAGTGATTGTCGAGGTAACTGAAGGCCAGCATGATCGACACTGCCAGCACCGAACCGGGCAATGCATAACCCAGATTGGCCAGGCCAACGCCGGCACGGATACCCCCGGTTGGCGCCTGACGCCGCGCAAATGCCAGCAACAATGCCACGCAGACCGTGATCAAGGCCGCCATGCCCCCCAGGTACAGGGTGTGCAGTACCAACCCGATGTAGCGCTCGTCCAGGTCATGCCGCCCACGTTGCCAGAACCACGCGAGCAACTGCAGCAGCGGGATGACGAAGGCGCAGGCGAACACCAGCAGGCACCAGCCGCTGGCCAGCAGTGCCTTGATACCACGCAGGTGGTACAGCGCCTGCCCGCGTGGGCGTTCGTTACTGCTGCGCGTCGCGCCGCGGGCACGCCGTTCGCCGTACAGCACCAGCATCACCGCCAGCAACAGCAGGCTGGCCAGCTGCGCCGCGCTGGACAGGCTGAAGAACCCGTACCAGGTCTTGTAGATGGCCGTGGTGAAAGTATCGAAGTTGAACACCGCGACGGCACCGAAATCTGCCAGCGTCTCCATCAGCGCCAGCGCGATGCCGGCGCCAATGGCCGGCCGGGCCATGGGCAGGGCAACCCGCCAGAAGGCTTGCAGTGGCGACAGGCCCAACACCCGCGCCGCTTCCATCAGGCCCTTGCCCTGGGCCAGGAAGGCAGTGCGCGCCAGCAGGTAGACGTAGGGGTAGAACACCAACACCAGAACGATGATCACCCCACCGGTGGAACGCACCCGCGGCAGGCGCATCGGGCCGAACACTTCGCGCAAGGCGCTTTGCACAGGGCCGGCAAAGTCCAGCAGGCCGACAAAGACGAATGCCAGCACGTAGGCCGGGATCGCAAACGGTAGCATCAGTGCCCAGTCCAGCCAGCGCCTCCCGGGGAATTCACAGAGGCTGGTGAGCCAGGCCAGGCTTACGCCGAGCACGGTGACGCCTACGCCGACACCCAGCACCAGCGTGAGGGTGTTGCCGAGCAGGCGGCTCATCTGGGTGTCGAGCAGGTGCGACCAGATTTGCAGGTCTATCGACTGCCAGGACAGCAGCAGGACGCTTATGGGCAGGAGCACCAGGGCGGCGGTCAGGGTGACCGGGAGGTACCAGCGGCGTTGGGGGGTGTGGGGCAAGGCGAATGTCTCGGTGGCGGTTTGCGACCGCTGCGCGGTCGTTCGCGGGCAAGCCCGCTCCTACAGGGATAGGCGCTGGCCTGCAGGAGCGGGCTTGCTCGCGATAGGGCCTTTGCAGGCCCCGGAAGGATAAGCCCTGGCGCTTAGTTCCAGCCAGCCCGATCCATCAGACGAATCGCCTCTGCCTGGCGCTTGCCAGCGATTTCCACCGGAATGCTGTCAGCCTTGAAGCTGCCCCATGCCGCAACTTCATCCGATGGCTTGACCTTCGGGTTGGCCGGGAACTCCTGGTTGATGTCGGCAAACAGCTTCTGCGCCTCTTCGCCGGTCATCCATTCCACCAGCTTCTTGGCGGCCTCCGGGTGCGGGGCATGTTTGGTCAGGCCGATACCCGACAGGTTGACGTGCACGCCACGGTCGCCCTGGTTAGGCCAGAAGATCTTCACCGGCAGGCTTGGGTTCTGCTTGTGCAAGCGGCCGTAGTAGTAGGTATTGACCACACCCACGTCGCACTGGCCGGCCTCGATGGCCTGGATTACCGCGTTGTCATCGGAGAACACATCGGTAGACAGGTTGTTCACCCAGCCTTTGACGATCTGTTCGGTCTTGGCTTCGCCGTGGTTTTCGATCAGGGTGGCGGTCAGCGACTGGTTGTAGACCTTCTTGGCCGTGCGCAGGCACAGGCGGCCTTCCCAGTGCTGGTCGGCGAGGGCTTCATAGGTGCTCAACTCTGCCGGTTTGACCCGCTCGGTGGAGTAGATGATGGTCCGTGCGCGCAGGCTCAGGCCGGTCCAGTCGTGGGACGAAGCACGGTACTGCGGCGGGATGTTCTGGTCGATGACGTCCGACTTGATCGGCTGCAGGATGCCCATCTGCTCCGCCTGCCAAAGGTTACCGGCGTCAACTGTCAACAGCAGGTCGGCCACGCCGTTTTCGCCCTCGGCCTTGATGCGCTGCATCAGCGGGGCTTCCTTGTCGGTGATGAACTTGATCTTGACGCCGGTCTTGGCGGTGTAGGCGTCGAACACCGGCTTGATCAGCTCGTCGATGCGCGAGGAGTACACCACCACTTCGTCCGCCGCCTGGGCTGTACCGCCGAACAGGGTCAGGGCCAGGGCGGCCAGTAGGGGCTTGCGTGGCAACATGGAAAGCACTCCTCGGATCGTATGAGAGGCGCAAATGGTAGTGAATCCCATTTTACGACTCATCCACCCAGCAGTTACCGGATGTTGCAGATGACCTTCAGGGCTTGGCCAGTTCTGGCAGATCCCCTGTCAGGCCCAACGCCTGCCGCACGAACAACGCCTTGGCCTCCGGCAGCTTTTCGACCATTTTCAAGCCACTGTTGCGCAACCAGCGCAGCGGCAGCGGGTTGGCCTGGAACAGCCGCTCAAAGCCCTCCATTGCCGCCATCAACGCCAGGTTGTGCGGCATGCGCCGGCGCTCATAACGGCTGAGCACTTTCACATCCGCCAACCGCTCTGCGCGGTCACAGGCATTGACCAGCACCTCGGCCAGCACCGCGGCATCGAGGAAGCCCAGGTTGACGCCCTGCCCGGCTAGCGGGTGAATGGTGTGTGCGGCATCGCCGATCAGCGCCAGCCCTTCGTCCACATAGCGCTTGGCGTGGCGCTGGCGCAGCGGCACGCACACTCGCGGGTCGGCCTGCAGCACATCGCCCAATCGCCCCTCAAAGGCGCGTTCCAGCGCCTTGAGGAAGGCTTGATCATCCAACGCCATGAGCTGCTCGGCGTGCTCCGGCGTGGTCGACCAGACAATCGAGCACCAGTCCTGCCGGCCGTCACGCGCCAGCGGCAGGAAGGCCAGCGGCCCTTCATCGGTGAAGCGTTGCCAGGCCGTGGCCTGGTGGGCCGCGCTGCAGCGCACGCTGGTGACGATGGCGTGGTGCAAGTAGTCCCACTCGCGTGTTTCGCAACCGGCCAGGCGCCGCACCGCCGAGTTGGCACCGTCGGCAGCCACCACCAGCGGGGCGCGCAGGCGGCGGCCATCGGCCAAGGTCAGCAGCCACTCATCGCCAGAACGGCGCATCTGCTCCAGGCGGGCGTTGGGCAGCAAGCCGATATCGCTGTCGTGCAGGCGTTCCAGCAGGCCATCCTGGACTACCCGGTTCTCGACGATATGGCCGAGCACCTGCGCATGCACGCTGGCCGCCGAAAAGTGGATCTGGCCGGTGCCGCTGCCGTCCCACACATGCATGTCCGAATACGGTGAAACGCGGCGCCTGGCGATGCCATCCCAGGCGCCCAGGCGCTCGAGAATGCGCTGGCTGGCCGCCGACAGGGCACTGACCCGCGGCTCGAACGGTGCAGCGTCGTCGAACGGCTTCACCGACAGCGGGCCACCGTCGAGCAGGAGAATTTCCAGGCCGCTGTGGCGCAATGCCAAGGCCAGGGCGCTGCCGACCATACCGGCACCGACAATCAACAGATCTGCGCGCATTTCCATGCCTTACGCCTGCCTCGCTTGCGGCTTGAGCCGCACGTATAAAGTTTTATCGACCCGCGCTACCAGTTCGCCGGCGCCGTCGCGGATATCGACCTGCAAACGTGGCAGGTACTTCTTGCCGCTGGCCGTCTGCAGGCGAATTTCTTCCAGCAGTGCGTCATCGACGTGGAATTCGGCGTACACCGGCCCCTTGCCCGGGCTGATGAAGTCGATACTGGCAGCCTTGTCCCAGACGATGTACTCACGCCCCAGCTGTTCGATCAGCAGCAGCATGTAGAACGGATCGACCATGGAGTACAGGCTGCCACCGAACTGGGTACCGACGTAATTGCGGTTCCAGCGGGTGAGTTTCATGCGTACCTTGACGCTGCGCATGTCCGGGCTGATGTGCTGGATGCGTATGCCAGCGCCGAGGTACGGCGGGTAGAAATTCAGCAGCCAACGCAACATGCGCGCCCGACGCGCCAGCCGGCGCGGGCTGCTCATGCCTGGCCTCGCGGATCTGGGCGAGTGCCCAGGCCCATGGCCTGGCGGGCGAACCAGCTTTTGGCCGGTGGCAGCAGGTCGAGCCCGAGCAAGCCGATGTTGCGGCCAGCAGCCAGCAGCGGCTGGTTGCTGCCGAACAGCCGCGTGACCTGGTCGGAGAACCCGATGGTCAGGGCCTGATCAAGCCGCTGACGCTGGTGGTACGCCTGCAGGGTCGCAAGGTCGCCTGGCTGCTGCGGGCCCTTAAGCAACGCGTCGGCCAGCGACTGCACATCGCGCAACGACAGGTTGAACCCCTGCCCGGCGATAGGGTGCAGGCTATGCGCGGCATTACCCAGCACCACCAGGTGCGGGCGCACTTGTTCATCGGCCTCGACCAGCGCCAGCGGGTAGAGGTGCCGCACACCGACTTGGCGCAGAGCGCCAAGACGATAGCCAAAGGCGTTTTGCAGCTCACGCAGGAAGCTGCGTTCGTCGACCTCGGCCAGGCGTTTGGCGTCCATCCCTTGCCGGGTCCATACCAGTGCGCAGCGGTTATCAGGTAGCGGCAGCAGGGCCATGGGGCCTTGCTCGGTGAAGCGTTCGAAGGCTTGGCCACCGTGGGCTTCGCCCGGGGTGATATTGGCGATCAGGGCACTCTGCTCGTAGGGCGTTCGGCGCACATGAATGCCCAGTTGCTCGCGTAACCCGGACCGGCCACCGTCAGCCAGCACCGCCAGGTCGCACTCCAGGCTGGTGTCGTCGTCCAGTTGCAAGCGATAACCACCGGCAATCGCCTGCATCGCCTTCACTTCGGCCGGGCAACGCCAGCTCACCACCTCACTGTCCAGGCCTTGCCACAGGCATTGGCCAAGCCAGGCGTTCTCGACCACGTAGCCCAGCGCCGGCACCCCTTCTTCCATTGCATCAAGGCGGGTGGAGCCGAAGCGGCCGCGGTCGGAAACCTGAATCTGCCGAATCGGCTCGGCGCGCGGGCTGATGGCCTGCCACAGGCCCAGTTGCTGATAGATCTGCTGGGTACCGAACGACAATGCCGAGGAGCGCGCGTCGTAGCTGGGCTGGAAGCTGTCGCCAGGGGCGAAAGGCTCGATCAGCAGGATTTTCCAGCCACGCGCCTTTGCGCCGGCCTGCAGGGCCAGGGCCAGGCTGGCGCCGACCAGGCCGCCGCCGATGATCGCCAGGTTGACTCGGTTCATGCCGCGTCCTTACGTGCCGCCTGCATCAGCGCCTCGATCTCGGCGACCGTCCTGGGCACGCCCGAGGTCAGAATTTCACAACCATGCTTGGTCACCACCACGTCGTCCTCGATCCTTACGCCGATGCCGCGCCATTTTTTCGCGACAGTCTGGTTGTCGGCGGCAATGTAGATGCCCGGTTCGACGGTCAATGCCATGCCTGGCTCCAGCACCCGCCACTGGCCACCCACCTTGTATTCGCCTACATCGTGCACATCCATGCCCAGCCAGTGCCCGGCGCGGTGCATGTAGAACGCACGATGGGCTTCGCTGTCGATCAGCGCCTGCACCTCGCCCTTGAGCAGGCCCAGTTCCACCAGGCCTTCGGTGATGACCCGCACGGTCGCTTCATGCGCGTGGTTCCAGTGCTTACCCGGGGCAATTTCGGCGAAAGCTGCGGCCTGGGCCTTTAGCACCAGCTCGTAAATGGCCTTCTGCTCGGGCGAAAAACGCCCGCTGACCGGGAAGGTGCGGGTGATGTCGCTGGCATAACAGTCGATTTCGCAGCCAGCGTCGATCAGCACCAGGTCGCCGTCCTTGAGTGGCGCATCGTTCTGCTGATAGTGCAGGATGCAGCCGTTACGGCCAGCGGCGACGATCGAACCATACGCGGGCATCTTCGCCCCGCCTTTACGGAATTCGTAGTCCAGTTCGGCTTCGAGGCTGTACTCGTGCAGGCCCGCACGGCAGGCCTGCATCGCCCGCACATGGGCGCGCGCAGAAATGTCCGCCGCGGCGCGCATCACCTTCACCTCTGCCGCCGATTTATACAGACGCATGTCATGCAGCAGGTGATCCAGCGCAACGAACTCGTTCGGTGGCTGCGCGCCGAGGCGGGCCTTGGAGCGGATCACGTTGATCCAGTCCATCAGCCGGCGGTCGAACTCGGGGTTGCTGCCCATGGCGCTGTACACCCGCTCGCGGCCTTCGATCAGGCCCGGCAGGATCTCGTCGATGTCGGTGATCGGAAAGGCATCATCCGCGCCAAAGTCGCGGACTGCACCTTCCTGGCCGGCACGCAGGCCGTCCCATTGCTCGCGCTCAGGGTTGCGCTCGCGGCAGAACAGCACGTACTCGCCATGCTCGCGCCCCGGGATCAAGGCGATAACCGCCTCGGGCTCGGGAAAGCCGCTGAGGTACTGGAAATCGCTGTCTTGGCGGTACACATGCTCGACATCGCGGTTACGGATGGCAACTGCGGCCGCCGGCAGGATGGCGATGCTGTTGGGGACCATCTGCGCCATCAGCGCCTTGCGCCGACGGGCATACTCGGCCTTGGGTATATGGCTCATGGGCAGAACTACCCCCGGTTGATCAGTGCAGCGATGGCTTGGACGCGGGTGCCGCTGGCTTGGCCAGCTCGGAGAACAGCAGCAGAGGCGCCACGCGCAGGTATTCCATGACTTCCATGTAGTCGCTCTCGCCGTCTTCGGACTCTTCGAGGGCTTCCTGAACCTGGGAAATCGCAACCAGGTCCTGCAGGACGTCCTTGGCTTCGGTGGAAAGGTCCTTGCCACCGGAGTTCAGGCCGAAACCGGCGATGAAACCTTGGCACCACTGGCCCAATGCGGCAGCACGGTCGGCCAGCGCAGCGTCATCGGTCGGCAGCAACAGGACGATGGCCATGTCATCGCTGGTCAGCTCGCCCTTGACCATCTCTTGCAGGCCGATCAGGGCGTTGCGGACAGTGTCACCGGGCTCGATTTCAAGCAGTTGGGCGGCGTCGGCCAGCCAGGCATCGGCATCGAAGCCGGCACCGGCGCAACTGCGCCCGACCAGCAAGCCATGCAGCTCGGCAGGAGTGACAGGATGGCCATTGCTCGAAAGCAGCATGGCGAAGGCAACGTAAGGCGATTGGGTATTAGGCATGGTCGGCTAGGCGCCAGGCGGCGCATTTGACTAGAATGAAGGCCTTGTATCCTAGCACCGGCAGGCGCGCCAAGACCATCGGCACTGGCCGTCACCGCTCAGGGAGAGGCATCATCGACGGGTGATTCAATGACGGAGCGAATCGAGTGCAACCCACGCAAGAGAACGACCTGCAAGCATTGATGAGCCGGTTTGAGTCGCTGATCGAACGCGTCGAGCAACTAAAACGGCAGAATGCACTCCTAGTAGCTCAGGAAAAATCCTGGCGCGAAGAGCGCGCCCACCTCATCGAAAAGAACGAGATCGCCAAGCGCAAGGTCGAGTCGATGATCTTACGCCTCAAGGCCCTGGAGCAAGACTCATGAGTTCAAGCAATAGCGTCACCGTGCAGATTCTGGACAAGGAGTACTCGATCATCTGCCCGCCGGAAGAACGCAACAACCTGGTCAGCGCCGCACGCTACCTGGACGGCAAGATGCGTGAGATCCGTAGCAGCGGCAAGGTGATCGGTGCCGACCGTATCGCTGTGATGGCCGCATTGAACATCACCCACGAGATGCTGCACCGCCAGGAAGATCGCACCGACGCCCCCGCTGGCAACGCCACCCGCGAGCAGGTTCGTGACTTGCTCGATCGCGTCGATAAGGCGTTGTCCGACGATGCGGATACCAAAATCGGCTGAGATTGGTATACTGGCGCCACTCCCTGGGGGATGCGCCAGTCGGTTATGTCCCTGAGCCGATACGCACAACCACGGGGGTTGCACGCTGGGGCCGGTGTGCATGTCCGCCCGACGGAAAGCCTTAACGCCCCCTGCAATCTCCACCTTGAACTTTCGGGTTCAAGGGCTACACCGATAGCGGTCTTATCGGGGAGCCTCATTCTTCTTTGCCTGCCCTGCCGCAGGCAGATTCCACACCAGTGGCGACAACTGGGACGCCTGTGCCATGACCGACACCGCGCCGCTCACCCGCCCCCAGCTTCGTCGCCTGCTGCGCAATGCCCGCCGCGCACTCACCCCCGCACAGCAACAGCAAGCCTCCCTGGGCCTGTATCGCCAATTGGCGCAGAACCCACTGTTCCGGCGCGCCCGGCACATTGCCCTGTACTTGCCCAACGACGGTGAAATCGACCCGCAGCTGCTGCTGCGCGAGGCCCAGCGCCGCGGTAAACGCGTCTACCTGCCGGTATTGCACGCCTGGCCGCGCACACGCATGGTGTTCCAGCGTTTTGAAAAGGGTGAAAAACTCAAGCCCAACCGCTTCCGTATTCCAGAGCCATTGACCGACCGCAGGCGCCAACGCCCTGTCTGGGCGCTGGACCTGATCCTGCTACCGCTGGTGGGCTTTGATGAGGTCGGCGGGCGGCTCGGCATGGGCGGCGGTTTCTACGACCGCAGCCTGGCTTACCAGGCACGCCGTAAAACGTGGAAAAAACCGCTGCTGCTAGGGCTGGCGCATGAATGCCAGAAGGTCGAGCGGCTGGCGCAAGCCAGTTGGGATGTACCACTGCAGGGCACGGTCTCGGACCGTGGCTGGTACCTGGCACCGAACTGAGCGGCGCCAGCAGGGGATCAGCGCTGCGGCTGGCCGGCGTCGACCGGGGTTTGGTAGGCGGTATCGAGCTTGCGCTCCCAGATACCCTGAGCATAACCGGTGGTGACCACACCCAGACCAAAGATGAAGACCAGGACCCAAAGGAGGTCCGGTTTACGTTGATTCATCGAAGAATGCCCCCCCGGCATACTGTTCTGGCTCGACGACTTTTTTGGTGTCGCCGGAGCAGCTAGCGTTAAAATCGGCGCATTTTCCGACAACCTGAGCCCACACGCAAACGTTGACGCCAACCGGCTGTCGGTTTCGTGCAACAGGTTATTTCAAACCTTTTCAGGAGCAGCATCCATGGCCTACTGGCTGATGAAATCCGAGCCCGACGAGCTCTCGATCGAAGGGCTGGGCCATTTGGGCGAGGCGCGCTGGGATGGCGTACGCAACTACCAGGCCCGCAACTTCCTGCGGGCCATGAGCGTAGGCGATGAGTTCTTCTTTTACCACTCCAGCTGCCCGCAACCGGGCATTGCCGGGATCGGCCGCATCATCGCGGCGGCCTACCCGGACCCGACCGCGCTCGACCCGCAAAGCCACTACCACGACGCCAAGGCCACTCCCGATAAGAATCCGTGGAGCGCAGTGGATGTGGCGCATGTGAAGACATTCAGGCAGGTATTGGGGCTGGGGCTGCTCAAGCAGCAGAGCGCACTGGCGGAGTTGCCGCTGGTGCAGAAAGGGACGAGGTTGTCGGTGATGCCAGTTACCGAGGAGCAGTGGGCGGCTATTGTCGCACTGGCGCGGTGAGCGGCGGCCCCTTCACTTATCGCATGGGCAGTGCCCGCCCAGGGACCGCGCAAACCCGGTTTGCTCAGATCACTGCACAATCAGATTATTGAACAGCAGGTCCTCGACAATCGGCTTGCCCTCTTCCGCTTCCATCACCTGCTGCACCTGCTTCAGCGCTTGCTGACGCAGCGCCTCCTTGGCTTCGACGTTGCTCATGTTATCCACACCCTGTTGGGTGAACAGCGCCACCAGCTGGTTGCGAATCAGCGGTTCGTGGTGCTTCACCGCCTTGGCAGCTTCGTCACCGGTCACGCGCAGGGCGACGTCGGCCTTGTACACACGCAGCTTGGGGCCACCGTCGAGGGCGTAGTTGCCGACGAAGGGCGGGCTCAGGCTGATGTAGGAAACCTTGGGGGCTCCTTCCTTGGCTTCTTCGGCCATGGCCGCCGCTGGCAGCATCAGGGCCAGCACCATCAAGATCCACGCTTTCACTCATTCGCTCCTCAAAACAATTGGCGCCAGCTTACCCAGCACACCGCTCAAACCCAAGCCCCGGCTTATGCCAGCCCATCAGGGCGGGCCATGCTCGTTGACCCGGCGGGCGGCCCTCTTACACTTATCGGCCACTACACGCAAAGGAATAGCCCCGATGAAAGCTGTGTTGTGCAAAACCCTGGGCCCGGCACGCGACCTGGTGCTGGAAGAGGTGGCCAGCCCGGCGCCGAAGAAAAACGAGATCCTGCTGGATGTGCATGCAGCCGGGGTCAACTTCCCCGACACCTTGATCATCGAAGGCAAATACCAATTTCAGCCGCCCCTGCCGTTCTCGCCGGGTGGCGAAGCTGCCGGTGTCGTTGCCGCGGTGGGTGAGCGCGCTGGGGCGTTCAAGGTGGGCGACAGGGTGATGGCCCTGACCGGTTGGGGTGCATTTGCCGAACAGGTGGCCGTGCCGTTCTACAACGTGATGCCCATTCCCGAAAGCATGGACTTCACCACCGCCGCCGCCTTTGGCATGACCTACGGCACCTCGATGCATGCACTCAAGCAACGCGGTCAGCTGCAGCCTGGGGAAACCCTGCTGGTGCTGGGTGCATCCGGTGGGGTCGGCCTGGCGGCAGTGGAAATCGGCAAGGCCATGGGCGCCAAGGTGATCGCTGCGGCCAGCAGCGCCGAGAAGCTGGCCGTCGCCAAGGCGGCCGGGGCGGATGAGCTGATCGATTACACCCAGGTCAGCCTCAAGGAAGAAATCAAGCGCCTGACCGGTGGCCAAGGCGTGGATGTGATCTATGACCCGGTTGGGGGTGAGCTGTTCGAGCAGGCCGTACGTGGGCTGGCGTGGAATGGCCGGCTGCTTGTGGTGGGCTTTGCCAGCGGGACGATCCCGCAGGTGGCGGCTAACCTGGTGCTGCTCAAGGGCGCAGCGGTGCTCGGGGTGTTCTGGGGTTCGTTCGCCCAGCGCCAGCCAGAGGATAATGCCGGCAACTTCCGGCAGCTGTTTGCCTGGCATGCCGAGGGCAAGCTGAAACCGCTGGTTTCTCAGACTTACCCACTGGCCGAGGCGGGTGCTGCAATCGAGCAATTGGGGCAAAGGAAGGCTGTGGGTAAGTTGGTGGTGCTGGCCAGGTAAGCGTCCTGATCCATTGTGCCTCCACCGGCCCTATCGCCGGCAAGCTGGCGCCTCCAGGTGCCGGCGTAATCCTAAGCGACTCGCCGGCGATGAGGCCGCAACAGGCTGGATCAAACCTCGCGCAGGTTATGGCAGCGCCTGAAGCGCGCCTCCAGGTTGCGATCCGGCATCTGGTGATTGCGCAGTGCATTCAACGTCTGCTCGACATACTCGCGTGTGGTGCCATAACGCCCCTTGGCGCTTGCCAGGATCTGGCTGAGCAAGGTGTCCGGCAGGTTACCGGCGTAGCACGGCAGGTGCCGTTCCAGCACAAAACCAAGTGCCTGAACCTTGCTGCCATCACCCAACCGGCAACTGAGCCAATGCGGACGATAGGCGGGGAACGGCATCTCCCTTTGCCACAGGGCCATCAGCGAGTCATCGAGGTTGCTCTCATCCAGGCGATAGGCAAAACCACTGCACGAACCGCCGCGGTCCAGGCCGAACACCAGGCCCGGGGTTTCCGGGGTGCCACGGTGCTCGTGCGACCACAAATACAGCCCACGGTGATAGCCATGCACGCGCGCGCGCTGGCGTTCAACCGAACTGCATTCCGGGCGCCAGATCAACGAACCATAGGCAAACAGCCACACCGGGCCACCTTCATGGCGTGACATGGTCATCTGCATGGAGTTGATCAATTGCTCGCGGGTCAATTGCTGGCCGAAGTCGAGCGCCGGAGGATAAGCACTTTTCCAGGACAAACTTTCAATTGCCGACATAAGCTGCCGCCATTATTCCCTGTGAACTACCGATGTAGCGAAAGTCGCTGCGAGACGGGGCCAGAGCCCCACACCTAGGGTGCTTGCCTTCACCTTAGGATAGAAACACGCCAACACTCAAGCCCCGAGACCTAAGTTTTACGCGAACTTCCGACGATTGGAGAGCATTGTTCCGAGTATAGTGAAAGTTATTAGCCAAGGCGGTAATAATTACCGCCTTATACCCACTACCTGAAACTTTGGTTATTAACCACGCGGCGCGTAGGCAAACACATCGGCACGCATGCGGTGGGCATCCATACCGGCTTCGACCAGGGCGTCGAGGGTGGCATAGACCATGTTAGGTGAACCGCTGGCGTAGACGTGGACCGTGTTGAGGTCCTGAACGTCTTCACACACCGCTTCGTGCAGCATGCCGCAGCGGCCTTCCCAACCACACAGATCACTCACCACTTTGTGCAGGAACAGGTTGGGCAAGCGTTCCCATTCGTCCCAGTGTTCGATGGCGTAGAAGTCTTCGGGGCGGCGCACACCCCAGTAGAGGTGCACCGGGTGCTTGAAACCCTGGGCGCGGCAGTGCTCTACCAAGCTGTGCATCTGCCCCATGCCGGTACCGGCGGCGATCAGCACCAGCGGCCCATCGGGTAGCTCGGCCAGATGAGTGTCACCGAAAGGCATCTCTATGCGTGCCAGGCCGTCGCGCTGCAATTGCTCGAGCAACTGCAAGGCGCTGGCTTCACGCGCCAGCACGTGCAGCTCCAGATCACGCCCGCTATGGGGTGCCGAAGCCAGCGAAAACGCCGCCTGCTTGCCACCTTCGCGCTCGATCATCAGGTACTGCCCGGCGTGATAGCGCAGCGGCTTGCCAGCCGGCGCGCGCAAGCGCACGCGCCAGACGTCGCCGCCGACATCAACGCATTCAGTAACGCTGCATGCCAGCTTTCGCACTGGCAGCTCGCCCAGGGCCAGCACACCATCCCAGAGCAAAACACAGTCCTCCAGCGGTTCGGCGATGCATGTGAACAGCTCGCCATGATCGCGTTCTTCACCGTTCTGTAGAACGCGACCTTCGACCAACAATGCGGCGCAGACATGGCAATTGCCATTGCGGCAGCTGTTCGGGCAGTCATAGCCCAGCCGCCGCGCTCCATCCAGGATCCGTTCCCCGGGTTCAAGCGCCAGCACTGCCCCGGACGGCTGCAACGTTACCTGCATCAATCTATTCCCAACTGATCCCACAGCTCATCGATGCGGCGGGTGACGGCCTCGTCCTTGACGATGACCCGGCCCCATTCGCGTGTCGTCTCGCCCGGCCACTTGTGCGTGGCATCCAGGCCCATCTTCGACCCCAGGCCCGATACCGGCGACGCGAAGTCGAGGTAGTCGATCGGCGTGTTGTCGATCATCACCGTATCACGCTTGGGGTCCATGCGCGTGGTGATGGCCCAGATCACGTCATTCCAGTCACGGGCATTGATATCGTCGTCGGTGACGATAACGAATTTGGTGTACATGAACTGTCGCAGGAACGACCACACACCCAGCATCACGCGCTTGGCGTGGCCTGGGTACTGCTTCTTGATGGTCACCACCGCCATGCGGTACGAGCAGCCTTCCGGTGGCAGGTAGAAGTCGATGATCTCCGGGAACTGCTTTTGCAGGATCGGCACGAACACTTCGTTCAACGCCACACCGAGGATCGCCGGCTCATCAGGCGGCCGCCCGGTGTAGGTGCTGTGGTAGATCGGTTTTTGCCGATGGGTGATGCGCTCGACAGTGAACACTGGGAAGCTGTCCACTTCGTTGTAGTAGCCGGTGTGATCGCCGTAAGGGCCTTCTGGCGCCATTTCGCCTGGATGGATCACGCCTTCGAGGATGATCTCGGCAGTTGCCGGCACCTGCAGGTTGCTGCCACGGCACTTCACCAGTTCGGTACGGTTGCCGCGCAACAGGCCGGCGAAGGCGTATTCGGACAGGGTATCGGGCACCGGCGTCACTGCACCGAGAATGGTCGCAGGGTCCGCGCCCAGGGCCACGGCAACCGGGAACGGCTGGCCAGGGTTCTTTTCGCACCACTCGCGATAGTCCAGCGCGCCGCCACGGTGGCTCAACCAGCGCATGATGACCTTGTTGCGGCCGATGACCTGCTGGCGATAGATGCCCAGGTTCTGGCGGTCCTTGTTGGGGCCGCGGGTCACGGTCAGGCCCCAGGTGATCAGCGGTGCCACGTCACCTGGCCAGCAGTGCTGGATCGGCAACTGGCCGAGGTCGACATCATCGCCCTCGACCACGACTTCCTGACACACCGCATCCTTGACCACTTTCGGCGCCATCGACACGACCTTCTTGAAGATCGGCAGCTTCGACCAGGCATCTTTCAGGCCCTTCGGCGGCTCTGGCTCCTTGAGGAAGGCCAGCAGCTTGCCGATCTCGCGAAGCTCATCGACCGATTCGGCGCCCATGCCCATGGCCACCCGCTGCGGGGTGCCGAACAGGTTGCCGAGCACTGGCATATCGAAGCCTGTGGGCTTTTCGAACAGCAAGGCCGGGCCCTTGGCACGCAGGGTGCGGTCGCACACCTCGGTCATTTCCAGGACAGGGGAGATAGGAACCTGGATGCGCTTGAGTTCGCCGCGCTGCTCCAGGCCACGGATGAAGTCGCGCAAATCGCGATACTGCATGCATGAGCCTCGTGTTGGCCGTATCGGTCGGGGTGCAGAGTGTAGCGCCGAACGGCGTGCAATGGCCAAAAATGACTTGGGGCCGCTTCGCCTCCCATCGCCGTCAAGCCAGCCCCCACAAGGCTCGCAGAGGACCTGTGGGGGCCGGCTTGCCGGCGATGGGCTGCGAAGCAGCCCCAATCATTACTTGACCGATCTAACCGCTTACTTGCGCTTCATCGACAGGAAGAACTCGTCGTTGGTCTTGGTCTGCTTGAGCTTGTCGACCAGGAACTCGATGGCGGCGATCTCGTCCATCGGGTGCAGCAGCTTGCGCAGGATCCACATGCGCTGCAGTTCGTCATCGGCAGTCAGCAGCTCTTCGCGGCGGGTGCCGGAGCGGTTGATGTTGATGGCCGGGAACACGCGCTTCTCGGCGATGCGGCGGTCCAGGGGCAGTTCCATGTTGCCGGTACCCTTGAACTCTTCGTAGATCACTTCGTCCATCTTCGAGCCGGTTTCTACCAGCGCGGTGGCGATGATGGTCAGCGAACCGCCTTCCTCGATGTTACGTGCGGCACCGAAGAAGCGCTTCGGCTTCTCCAGGGCATGGGCGTCGACACCACCGGTCAGCACCTTGCCGGAGCTTGGGATCACGGTGTTGTAAGCACGCGCCAGGCGGGTGATGGAATCGAGCAGGATGACCACATCCTTTTTGTGCTCGACCAGGCGCTTGGCCTTCTCGATCACCATCTCGGCAACCTGTACGTGACGGGTCGGCGGCTCGTCGAAGGTCGAGGCAACCACTTCGCCGCGCACGGTGCGCTGCATTTCGGTCACTTCTTCCGGACGCTCGTCGATCAGCAGAACGATCAGGTGGCACTCGGGGTTGTTACGGGTGATGTTCGCCGCGATGTTCTGCAGCATGATCGTCTTGCCCGCTTTCGGCGGAGCAACGATCAGGCCACGCTGGCCTTTGCCGATCGGGGCGCACAGGTCGATGACGCGGCCGGTCAGGTCTTCGGTGGAGCCGTTGCCGGCTTCCATCTTCAGGCGCTTGTTGGGGAACAGCGGCGTCAGGTTTTCGAACAGGATCTTGTTCTTCGCGTTTTCAGGGCGATCGAAGTTGATCGTGTCGACCTTCAGCAGGGCGAAGTAACGCTCCCCTTCCTTTGGCGGGCGGATCTTGCCGACGATGGTGTCGCCGGTACGCAGGTTGAAACGGCGGATCTGGCTAGGCGAGACGTAGATGTCGTCAGGGCCGGCCAGGTAGGACGCATCAGCCGAACGCAGGAAACCGAAACCATCCTGGAGAATCTCCAGCACGCCGTCACCCGAGATCTCTTCGCCGCTTTTCGCGTGCTTTTTCAGCAGGGCGAAAATCACGTCCTGTTTGCGCGAACGGGCCATGTTTTCGATGCCCATCTGTTCGGCCATTTCCAGCAGATCGGTAATCGGCTTTTGCTTGAGTTCAGTCAGGTTCATAAGGGGAGTGACGTAATCATGTATGAAGGGAGGATTAAGCTTCTGGCTTAATGAAGCCGCGCCGCTAGAAGGCGATAGGATCGCGCACAGATTCTAATTAGGAGTGCGTCGGCGACGGCGTGCAGGGGGCACTGGAGAAGCAGTGCGAGGCCGAATGTAACACTTGCTTTTTTCGACGTCTAGTGGGTTGGAAAAGAAAAGCCCCGGGGTTTCCGGGGCTTTTCTCATCACAGGTGGGCGTCGAGGAACGCGGCCAGCTGGGATTTGGACAGTGCGCCCACCTTGGTGGCCTCGACGTTGCCGTTCTTGAACAGCATCAGCGTCGGGATGCCACGCACGCCGTGCTTGGCCGGGGTTTCCTGGTTGTCGTCGATGTTCAGCTTGGCGACGGTCAGTTTGCCCTCGTAGGTGGAAGCGATGTCGTCCAGGACTGGAGCGATCATCTTGCATGGGCCACACCATTCAGCCCAGTAGTCGACCAGCACCGGGCCTTGGGCTTGCAGGACTTCGGCCTCGAAGGTGGCGTCGGTGACGTGTTTGATCAGATCGCTGCTCATGGATATCTCCAGGGTCGTAAGCAAAAAACGTGGCCCATCATAGCCGCACCCACGCCCTACAGGAAGTCGCGGACGATTGAGTGTCACTATAGTTGTGCAAGACGCCACGAATCGAAACTGTCACATAAGTGTCATAGCATCGAATGGCACATTGCCTTGCATCAACCCTTGGCGTGCCGCGCGTTGGCGACAGCCAAGTATCGTGGCACGATTGCCAGGTTAACGACCGAGAACCCTCAGATCATGCCGCATACCTCCGCGAAGAACCTGTCTCTGATCGCCGCCATCGACCTAGGCTCCAACAGTTTTCACATGGTCGTGGCCAAGGCTCACCACACCGAGATCCGCATTCTCGAGCGTCTCGGCGAAAAGGTTCAGCTGGCCGCCGGCATCGACGAAGCGCGCAAGCTCAGCGAAGAAGCCATGGAACGGGGCCTTGAATGCCTCAAGCGCTTTGCCCAGCTGATAAACGGCATGCCCGCTGGCGCCGTACGTATCGTTGGCACCAACGCCCTGCGCGAAGCGCGTAACCGCAACGAATTCATCCAGCGTGCCGAGGCCATTCTCGGGCACCCTGTCGAAGTGATTTCCGGCCGTGAAGAAGCGCGCCTGATCTACCTGGGCGTGTCCCACACCCTGGCCGACACCCCTGGCAAGCGCCTGGTGGCCGACATCGGCGGTGGCAGCACCGAGTTCATCATTGGCCAACGTTTCGAGCCACTGCTGCGTGAAAGCCTGCAAATGGGCTGCGTAAGCTTCACCCAGCGCTATTTCCGCGACGGCAAGATCACCCCGGCCCGCTACGCCCAGGCTTACACCGCTGCGCGCCTGGAGCTTATGAGCATCGAGAATGCCCTGCACCGCCTGACCTGGGATGAAGCCATCGGCTCGTCCGGGACCATCCGTGCCATTGGCGCCGCGATCAAGGCCGGCGGCCTGGGCAGTGGCGAGGTCAACGCCGAAGGCCTGGCCTGGGTCAAGCGCAAGATGTTCAAGCTGGGTGAAGCCGACAAGATCGATTTCGACGGGGTCAAGCCCGACCGCCGCGCCATCTTCCCGGCTGGCATGGCGATTCTCGAAGCGATCTTCGATGCACTGGAACTGCAGCGCATGGACCACTGCGATGGCGCCCTGCGTGAAGGCGTGCTGTTCGACCTGCTGGGCCGCCACCATCACGAAGACGTGCGCGAACGCACCCTGAACTCGCTGATGGAGCGCTACCACGTTGACCAGGGCCAGGCTGCACGGGTCGAGCGCAAGGCATTGCATGCCTTTGACCAAGTGGCCAAGGCGTGGGACCTGGAAGATGGAAACTGGCGCGATCTACTGGGCTGGGCTGCTAAAATTCACGAAATCGGGCTGGATATCGCCCATTACCACTACCACAAGCACGGTGCCTACCTGATCGAGCACTCCGACCTGTCGGGCTTCTCCCGTGAAGATCAGCAGATGATGGCCCTGCTGGTGCGCGGCCACCGCCGCAACATTCCCAAGGACAAGTTCGCCGAGTTGGGCGATGAAGGCGTCAAGCTGCTGCGCCTGTGCGTGCTGCTGCGTTTCGCCATCCTGTTCCACCACATCCGCGGCACCCAGCAGATGCCGAAGGTGCAGCTCGAGGCTGCCGATAACAGCCTGAACGTGGTCTTCCCGAAGGGCTGGCTGGAAGAGAACCAACTGACCCAGGCCGACTTCGCCAACGAGGCGGAGTGGCTGGCCCGGGTCAATTTCGTCCTCAGCGTACGTTAAGAACCGGGTTGCTCAGGCGCTCCAGCAGGGTCGCCTGGGCACTGCGCGGGTTCTGGTTACCGGTCGGCGTGCTGCGCACGTAACGCCCGTCAGGCTGCAGCGTCCAGGCGTGGGTGTTGTCGGTCAGGTAGCCTTCCAGCTCCTTCTTCACCCGCAGCAGCAGCTTCTTGCCCTCCACCGGGAAGCAGGTCTCGACACGCTTGTCGAGGTTGCGCTCCATCCAGTCGGCGCTGGACAGGTAAATCTGCTCTTCGCCGCCATTGAGGAAGTAGAACACCCGGGTGTGCTCGAGGAAGCGGCCAATGATCGACCGCACCTGGATGTTGTGCGACACCCCCGGAATGCCTGGGCGCAGGCAGCACATGCCACGCACCACCAGGTCGATCTTCACGCCCGACTGGCTGGCCTTGTACAGCGCCTTGATGACCTTGGCATCGGTCAACGAGTTGAACTTGGCGATGATGTGCGCGGGTTTGCCCTCGAGGGCGAACTGCGTTTCCCGGGCAATCATGTCGAGCATGCCCTTCTTCAGGGTGAACGGCGCGTGCAGCAGCTTTTTCATGCGCAGCGTCTTGCCCATGCCGATCAGCTGGCTGAACAGTTTGCCGACGTCCTCGGTGAGCGCGTCGTCAGAAGTCAGCAGGCTGTAGTCGGTGTACAGGCGGGCGTTACCGGCATGGTAGTTACCGGTACCCAGGTGCGCATAGCGCACGATCTCGCCCTGCTCACGGCGCAGAATCAGCATCATCTTGGCGTGGGTCTTGAAGCCGACCACACCGTAGATCACCACCGCGCCCGCGGCCTGCAGGCGGCTGGCCATCTGCAGGTTGGACTCTTCGTCGAAACGCGCACGCAACTCGATCACCGCGGTGACTTCCTTGCCGTTACGCGCGGCATCGACCAAGGCGTCGACGATCTCCGAGTTGGCGCCGGAGCGGTACAGGGTCTGGCGCACGGCGAGCACATGCGGGTCCTTGGCGGCCTGGCGCAGCAGGTCGACCACCGGGGTGAAGGACTCGAACGGGTGCATCAGCAGGATGTCCTGCTTGCTGATCACACTGAAGATGTTGTCGGCATTCACCAGCAGCTTGGGGATCGCCGGCGTGAACGGCGTGTACTGCAGCTCCGGGTGGCTGTCCAGGCTGGTGATGCTGAACAGGCGGGTCAGGTTGACCGGGCCGTTGACCTGATACAGCTCGCTCTCGCTCAGGCTGAACTGCTTGAGCAGGTAATCGGACAGGTGTTTCGGGCAGGTATCGGCCACCTCCAGGCGCACCGCATCGCCATAACGGCGCGAGAACAGCTCGCCGCGCAGGGCGCGGGCGAGGTCGTCGACCTCTTCCGAATCCAGCGCCAGGTCGGCGTTACGGGTCAGTCGGAACTGATAGCAACCCTTCACCTTCATGCCTTGGAACAGGTCGTCGGCGTGGGCGTGGATCATCGATGACAGGAACACGTAGTTGTCGCCAGCACTGCCGACCTCTTCAGGCACACGGATAACCCGCGGCAGCAGGCGCGGCGCCGGGATGATCGCCAGGCCCGAGTCGCGGCCAAAGGCGTCGACACCTTCGAGTTCGACGATGAAGTTGAGGCTCTTGTTTACCAGCAACGGGAACGGGTGCGTCGGGTCGAGGCCGATCGGGGTGATGATCGGCGCGATCTCGTCGCGGAAGTAGCGGCGCACCCAGGTCTTGAGTTTGGGCGTCCAATAACGGCGGCGGATGAAGCGGATGGCGTGCTTCTCAAGCTCCGGCAGCAACACATCGTTGAGGATCGCGTACTGACGCTCCACTTCGAAGTGCACCAGCTCGCTGATGCGCGCCAGCGCCTGATGCGGCTGCAGGCCGTCGGCACCTGCCTGCTCGCGGGCGAAGTTGATCTGCTTCTTCAGGCCCGCCACGCGGATCTCGAAGAACTCGTCGAGGTTGCTGGAGAAAATCAGCAGAAATTTCAGCCGCTCGAGCAGCGGGTAGGACTCATCCAGTGCCTGCTCCAGCACGCGAATGTTGAACTGCAACTGCGACAGTTCGCGATGAATGTACAGGCTGCTGTCGTCCAGGCTCGGGGTGGCGATGGCGGGCGTGGGCGCATGCACAGGGGCAGGCGCGACGGCGGCCTCGACTACAGGTTCCGGGAGCTCTGGCAGGTCTGGTGGGGTCTGCACCATTTCTTCAGGGACTGCCTCGGCATCCTTGATCACGACAGGTGTTAGCACTTCATTATTCATCTGGACGTTCCTGGAGGACGTTAACGCCCTATCATCAATTGAGCGGGACGATAAGCAGCCATTATGACGCCTGTGTTACAGACTGACGCAAGCCGCAGCTTGAGGGCAAAGCCATTGTCCTTGTAGGAATTGTTCACGTCGAGACACATTTGGACACTTTCACGAATGCCCGCGAAGGGGTAGGCTGCGCGTTCATTTCGCCAGCACCTCAGAAAATGCTTCAACAATTCCTGCAGGATTTCGGCTATTTTGCCCTTTTTCTAGGCACCTTCTTCGAAGGCGAGACCATCCTGGTGCTTGCAGGATTTCTTGCGTTCCGCGGGTACATGGACATCAGCCTGGTGGTGATCGTGGCGTTCTTCGGCAGCTATGCCGGCGACCAGCTGTGGTACTTCATGGGCCGCCGCCACGGGCGCAAGATTTTGGCACGCAAGCCGCGCTGGCAGGCCATGGGCGATCGCGCGCTGGAGCATATTCGCCGCCACCCCGATATCTGGGTGCTGAGCTTCCGCTTCGTCTACGGCCTGCGCACGGTCATGCCCGTGGCCATCGGCCTGTCTGGCTACCCACCACGCCGCTACTTGCTGCTCAATGGCATCGGCGCGGCCGTCTGGGCCTTGGCACTGGGCGCTGCTGCGTACCACTTCGGTGCCATTCTCGAAGGCATGCTGGGCAACGTGAAGAAATACGAGCTATGGGTGCTCGGTGGCCTGCTGCTGCTGGGCGCCGTGCTCTGGCTGCGCAGGCGCTTTCGCACGTTGCGCGCGGAGCGCAAGGCGGCGGCAGAGAGCAAGGCCACAGAGGCTGAGCACGCTGTAAAACACGAGCAGGAACCAGGCCAGCGGCGTAACCGCCCATAAGCCCAAAGCGCCAGCCAGATACAGGGCCGGCGCATTCGACAGCAGGCGTGCCAGTTCCAGGCGCGCTGCCCACGGCCTGTCCTCCAGTGCCGCCCCCAGCGTGAACAGCCCAAACGCCATCACCGACCAGCCCAGCACCAAGGCCGCTGCCGGCACTCGCTCGGCGGCATCCATCAGGTAACTGCCCAGCGCCACATAAACGGCGAATTGCAGCAGCACATACCCCTGCTGCGCCCGCCCCAGTGCAATCTCGAATTTGCGGAACAGGGCCAGGTTCTGCTTGGCCTGTGGATAACGCGCGGCCACATCGGCCGGGCGCCATCCGGTGGGCATGAACCAGATACGCAGCTTGTCCCAGAAGCGCTCGGCGCGCCGGGCGTCGTCCCAAAGCTGGGCGTAAAACTGCAGGTTGGCCCACAGCGGGTTCCAGCTGGCCAGCGGCGTGGTCACGCCAAACACCACGGGTTCGGCCGGGTCTTCTTCCTTGAAGGTGCCGAACAGGCGGTCCCAGAAAATGAACACACCGCCGTAGTTACGATCCAAGTAAACAGGATTTTGCGCATGGTGGACGCGATGGTTGGACGGCGTGATCAGCACCCATTCGAGCCAGCCCAACTTGGGAACGTGCCGGGTATGTACCCAGAACTGGTACAACAGGTTGAGCGACGCCACGGTGATGAACACCAGTGGCGGCACGCCAATCAGCGCCAGCGGCAGGTAGAAGACCCACGAAAAAATGAAGCCGCTGCTGGTCTGACGCAGCGCGGTGGTGAGGTTGTATTCCTCGCTCTGGTGGTGCACCGAATGGGCTGCCCACAGCACGTTGCGCTCGTGGCCCAGGCGGTGCAGCCAGTAGTAGCAGAAGTCGTACAGTACGAAGGCCAGCAGCCAGACCCACCAGGCATCATGTGGCAAACGCAGCAGCGCCAGGTGCTCCCAGGCCAGCGCATAGGTCAGCAGCCCTACCCCTTTGGTCAGCAACCCGGTGCTGGTGGACAGCACGCCGGTGCTCAGGCTGTTGATCGAGTCGGCCAGGGTGAAATTGCGCTGGCCGCGGACACGGTCGGCAACCAGCTCAACCGCAATCAACACGAAGAAGAACGGCACGGCCAGCAATATCAGGTCCATGGACAGCAGCCTCGAAGGGTGTCCACAGAGATTAGGATGCACCCATGGGAATCCCTATGGCCACATCTGCCAAACTAGAGGACATTTAGCGCCTCGACACGGGAGTAATGAGCATGACGAAAAAAGTAGCGGTGATTCTTTCCGGCTGTGGCGTCTACGACGGCGCCGAAATCCATGAAAGCGTGATCACCCTGCTGCGCCTCGACCAGCGCGGCGCACAGGTGCAGTGCTTTGCGCCGAACATCGCGCAGATGCATGTGATCAACCACCTGACCGGTGAGGAGATGCCCGAGTCGCGCAACGTGCTGGTGGAATCCGCGCGCATTGCCCGGGGCGAAGTGAAAGATATCCGTGAAGCCAACGTTGAAGACTTCGACGCGCTGATCGTGCCGGGCGGTTTCGGCGCGGCGAAGAACCTGTCCAATTTTGCCGTGGAAGGCACCGAGTGCACGGTGCAACCGGAGCTCCTGGCATTGGCCGAGGCCTTTGCCGAAGCCTGCAAGCCAGTTGGGCTGATCTGCATCTCGCCGGCACTGGCGGCGAAGATCTACGGCCCAGGCGTGGTCTGCACCATCGGTAAGGACGCAGATACCGCTGCGGCAGTGGTCAAGATGGGCGGTACGCATGAAGAATGCGATGTGCATGACATCGTCGAAGACACCCAGCGCAAACTGGTGACCACCCCTGCGTACATGGTCGCCACGTCGATCAGCGAGGCGGCTGGCGGGATCTACAAGCTGGTGGATCGCGTGCTGGAGCTGACCCACGAGGGTGACTGATCAGCCCTTGATCAGGCGCGTGAGGATACGGTCCAGCGCATTGGCGAACGCCTGCTTCTCGCGTTCGCCATAAGGCGCCTGCCCGCCCCCGACTTGGCCCTGCTCACGCAGTTCGGTGAACAGGTTGCGCACTGCCAGCCGATCACCCATGTTGCGCTCGTCGAACTCACGGCCGCGCGGGTCTAGCGCCGCGACACCCTTCTTGATCAGGCGGTCGGCCAATGGCACATCGCTGCAGATCACCAGCTCGCCGGGTGCGGCATGTTCGACCAGGTAATCATCAGCGGCGTCCATGCCGCTCGGCACGACGATCAGCCGCACCACGGCGAACGCTGGCTTGGCCACGGCCTGGCCGGCCACCATGATGACCTCGAGCTTGCGCTTGAGGGCGAATTTGACGATCAGGTCCTTGGCTGCCTTGGGGCAGGCGTCGGCGTCGATCCATATGCGCATGTAGCAATTCTCTCTTCAGAGCTGTACCGGCCTCTTCGCGGGCAAGCCCGCTCCTACAGGTTCGCGCCGCCTCAAAGCTTGCGCTGTACCTGTAGGAGCGGGCTTGCCCGCGAAGAGGCCAGCAGCATCAATACCTAAACCGCAGCCCGGCGCTTCTCGGCCAGGCGACTGCGCCCATAAAGCACCACAATCGCCAGCAACGCCAGCGCCTGTGCCGCCAGCGAGTACGCATCGGCATGAACCCCCAGCCAATCGAACTCGAAGAACGCCACCGGCCGCGTGCCCAGCACGCCTGCCTCTTGCAACGCCTTCACGCCGTGCCCGGCAAACACTACCGACAGCGCACACAGCAGCCCGGCGTTGATGCTGAAGAACAGCGACAGCGGCAGTTTGGCCGAACCGCGCAGGATCACCCAGGCCAGGCCGACCAGCAGCACCAGCGCCGTTGCGCCACCGGCCAGTACAGCTTGGTGCCCTGCAGGCCCAGCCTGCAGCCACAGGGTTTCGTAAAACAGGATCACTTCGAACAGCTCGCGGTACACCGAGAAAAACGCCAGCACGGCAAAGCCGAAACGCCCGCCGCCGCTGACCAGGCTGCTCTTGATGTAGTCCTGCCAAGCCGCGGCATGGCGGCGGTCGTGCATCCACACGCCAAGCCACAGCACCATCACCGCCGCGAACAGCGCGGTGCACCCTTCGAGCAGTTCACGCTGGGCGCCGCCGACGTTGATCACATAAGCTGCCAGGGCCCAGGTTGCAAAACCGGCGATCAGCGCCAGGCCCCAGCCGATATTGACGCTGCGCACTGCCGACTGCTGGCCAGTGTTGCGCAGGAAGGCCAGGATCGCAGCCAGCACCAGAATGGCTTCAAGGCCCTCACGCAGCAGAATCAGCAGGCCGGAAATGTAGCTCAGCGACCAACTCAGGCCATCACTGCCTAGCAACCTGGACGCTTGATCGAGCTTGGCCTTGGCCTCAGCCAGCCGCTGTTCTGCCTGGGCCACCGGCAGGCCGTCCTGCAGCGCCTGCCGGTAGGCCATCAGGGTTTTTTCGGTGTCCTTGCGCGCCTGGGTGTCGATGTTGTCCAGCGAGCTTTCCACCAGTTCGAAGCCCTCCAGGTAGGCCGCTACCGACAGGTCGTAGGCCTGATCGTGATCGCCTGCGCGGTAGGCTGCCAGGCTCTTGTCCAGGGTACTGGCGGTATATTCGAGCAACTGCGCCGGGCCACGCTTGACCTGTGGCGGCTGGGCACGCTGGGCGCGGAAAGCTTCCACGAACGCGGCGCCTTCGTTAGCGGCCACTTCCGCCGGGGTCTGGCGGGCCAGGTCGGCCAGGTTCCAGGTCTTGTCACCCTTTGCAGCCTGCGGGTCGGCGGTGAAACTGGCGATGTAGGCGGCGACGTCCCAGCGCTGGCGGTCATCGAGTTGGTCGGCGAAGGACGGCATTTCGGTGCCGTCGATGCCAAGCGCCAGGGTGTTGTAGAGGTCGAACAGGCTCAACTGGTCTAGGCGTGCGACATCACGCAAGTTCGCCGGTGCCGGCTCCAGGCCGACGCCAGCCGGGCCGTCGCCTGCGCCAGTGTCACCGTGGCAGATCGAGCAGTTCTGTGCGTACAGCGACGCGCCCCGGGCCGGATCAGGTGTAATCACCGGCGCCTGGCTGACCTCGTAGGCCACCGCCAGGCGAGCCCCTAGCTGACGGGCCTGCTTGGCGACTGCTGTGCCCTCCTGACGTTGCTCGATGGCCTGGCGCAGGGCTTGCACCCCTTGCTCCAGTGCAGCTTGCTCGGCATTTTCCGGCAGGCCTTTGACCAAGTCGGCCAGTACGGCGCTGAATTCCTGTTGCTCGCGGTACTCCCCGCTATCGATCACTTTGCCGTCGCGCACGGTCGGCGGGTAGTCGGCGCCGATGTAGTCCAGCAGGTGCAAGGCCTTGGTGGCCTCGGCGGGGGCTTCGGCGTGGGCCAAGCTGCTGCACAGCGCCAGCACCGGGCCTAGCAGCAATGCTGGAAGCCAGGCGAGCAGACGGGAACGGGTTTTCATGGCCAGTCTCGAAGGGAATGCGAAAGAGAACATTGTTCACTTCCACTCTTCTTACCTCAAGGTTTGTGGGCGGATTTCATGAAAAATCTTGCTACAAAACAGCTTGGGTCTGCTTCGCAGCCCATCGCCGGCAAGCCGGCTCCCACACGTACAGCGCACCACTTGAGCTCGCCGCTGTAACTGCGGACGCCGGTTGCCGGCCATAGGGCCTCGGAGCGGCCCCATAGACAAGCTCACTGAAGAGCCTTGCTCATCCCCCGCTCCAGATCATCAATCAATGCCTTGGCCATCTCACTGAGAATCCGCGCTGCACTGCCGGCGACACGATCGTTTTCCATCTCAGCTTCGGTGGTGAGGTGACGGATGCAGCCGAGTAGCACCGAGAGTTGCGAGAAAGCATGGTCGAACGGCACATCAGGTTTCAGGCTGAACAGGTCGAAGGTTTCAATGCCTGCCGTCGAGGCATCGCTTGGGCGCTTGCTCACGGTCTGGCTCCTTGAGCACCTACATGCTCGTTCAACGCATTGATCATCCGGCATAGCAGGCGGATGTTCATGCCCATGGCGTCCCGCTGCGGCCCTTGCGGGATGTCGAGCAGGACGCTGGTGGTCTGCTGCACGGCCTGGGTCAGTGCATGGATTAGCGCACTGCACTCTCTGGCGGTGGGTGGGTCCGGGAGCGAGATGGTGGGTGGATCGAGCAGAAGCAGAACGGATGGGGGCGGATCGGGAACGAGTTTTTTCATGGCCGAACTCCTGTACATGGAAGAATTCTGCCCTCCGCCTTGTCTCACGAATTTGGGTGGCAGTCGTTACACGGGGTGAGACCCGGGGTACAGGAGACCCGGCCAGACCAAAGTCTGCCCGTGCACGACCGCCATAAGCGATGCATCCTGTACCAGCCGGGTGTCTCACGCCCGATCGCCTTGCAAGGCGACCTGAGGACGTTATTCCCGGAGCACATTCCAGCCAAGTCAGCGCCGTCCGACAGCGATCGTAGGATAATTCCATAGGGATACAGAACCGAAGCATTTGGTTTCAGGTTCGGAAATGTCTTACAGCTCTAGAACTTAAGCGAGGGCTCTGCCCTCGATCGCCGGCAAGCCAGCTCCCACCGGTTCGGCGCAGGGCTCAGGCTTGTTGCGATACCTGGACTGCCCCAATGAGTGGGCTGCCCCCAAAAGTTGGCCAGTTCCAAGCTGCAGCCTGAGAGCACCGCTGAACCTGTGGGAGCCGGCTTGCCGGCGATTGGGCCTCAAGGGTTGGCGGTATCTTTCCAGCCACCACCCAGCGCCAGGAACACCCCAATCTGCCCCATCGCCACCTGGCTGTTGGCCGCCGCCAACTGCGCGCGCATGTCGGTGTAAGTGCGGGTCGCCTGCAGGTCTGCCAGGAACGACTCACGCCCTGCCTGGTAATAGCGATGCGTTTGATCCGCCGCTTCCTTGGCCGATTTTTCCGCCTCGGCCAGCGCGTCGCGTCGGTCCAGCAAAGCGCTGTATTGCGCAAGTCGCGTCTGGGTTTCGCGAATGGCGTTCAGCACCACCCCATCAAAATGCGCCAGCGCGGCCTGGGTAGAAGCCTCGGCCATACGGATGCGCGCACGGGTGCCGTTGGTGGGGATGCTCCAGCTGATCTGCGGGCCAAAGCCCCAGCGGTTGGTCGAAGGCTCGCCGAGGTTTTCGAGGATACCGATGGTGCCCACCTGGGCGCCGATGCTGATGTCCGGGTACAGCGCACCCGTGGCCACACCGATGGTTGCTGTAGACGCCGCTAACTGGCGCTCGGCCTGGCGCACGTCGGGGCGGCGCTTGAGCAATGCTGCGCCGTCACCGACCGGAACCAACTGGTTCAGGTGCGGAAGCTCGGCGCAATCGGCGGTGCCGGCAGGCAGTTTGTCCACCGGCTTGGCCAGCAGCGCGGCCAGGGTGTACAGGCCTGTTTCGCGCTCGGCCTTGAAACGCGGCAACTCGGCGCGCAACGATTTGAATTGGGTCTGCGAGCGGGTGACCTGGGTTTCATCGCCCCGGCCAGCATCGCGCAGGCGCTGGTTGAGCTGCACGCTCTGCTGCTGCAGGTCGAGCGACTCGCGTGCGATGTGGAATTCTTCATTGGCCGAACACACCTGGGTGTAGGCCTTGACCACATCGGCCACCAGGGTGATGCGCGCGGTGTCGGCAGCCGCCTGCACGGCATCGGCATTGGCCTTGGCGGCCTCGGTACCGCGCTTGAAAGTACCCCACAGGTCGAATTGGTACGACGCACTGATGATTGCCTCGCCGATGTTGGCCACAGGTACCTTCTCCGGCTGCAGGAAGGCTTCACCCGACTCTTGCAGGCGTTGCGCCCCGGCTTTGATACCACCGTTGAAGCCGCCCTGCGACTCGGCCACTTCGACCTGCGCACGGGCCTTGGCGATGTTCGCCGCGGCCACGCGCAGTTCGGTGTTGGCGCTCAGCGCCTGGCGCACCAGTTCGTTCAAGCGCTGATCCTGATACAGCTGCCACCAGTCCTCGGGCACCGGCGCCGACACCACGCTATCGGCATCCTGGCGCAGCGAGCCATTGAGGTCGCTGCGCTGCACCGCGGCGTCCTTTGGCACTTCGTAGTCCGGGCCGACCATCATGCAGGCACCCAAAGACAGGCAGAAGCCAGCCAGGATCAGCTGTTTCATGGCTGCTGACCCTCGATGATCGACACCGTGGCGGTACGCCCGGCAATCATCCGGAAGTCTTGCGGTACTTCATCGAAGGCGATGCGCACCGGGATGCGCTGGGCCAGGCGTACCCAGCTGAACGCCGGGTTGACGTTGGGCAGCAGGTTCGCACCGCTGCTGCGGTCGCGGTCTTCGATACCGGCGGCAAAGCTTTGCACATGGCCACGCAGGCGGGTGTTGTCGCCCATCACGCGGATGTCCACGGCATCGCCGATGTGGATGCCGCCCAGCTTGGTCTCTTCGAAGTAACCATCGACGTGGTACGAAGCGCTGTCCACCACCGACAGCACGGGGCGGCCGGCGGTAACGAATTCGTGGTTACGCGGGGCGCGGTCGTTGAGGTAGCCGTCTACCGGGCTGCGCACCACCGAGCGGTCAAGGTTGAGCTGGGCGCTGTCGACGGCCACCTGGGCCTCGCTGACCGCCGAACGGGCGCGCGCCTCGCGGGACTGGCTTTCTTCCAGCTGCTCGGCCGCCACCAGGTTGCCCAGCTTGCGGTTGCGCTGTGCTTCGCGGGAAGCCTGGGCCAGGGTTTCCTGGCGCTCGCCGAGGGTCGCCTTGGCCTGGCGCAGCGCCAGGGTGAAGCGGTCCTGGTCGATGGTGAACAGCACATCGCCGCGTTTGATGGTCTGGTTGTCGCGCACCTCGACCTTCTGGATCAACCCGGACACATCCGGGGCGATCTGGATGACGTCGGCGCGGATATGGCCGTCGCGGGTCCAGGGGGCGAACATGTAGTACACCACCATCTGCCACACGAGCACGGCGGCGAAGGTCACTACCAGCAAGGTCAGGACCACACGGCCCAAGGTCAGCAAAGGTTTTTTCATGGCAGCATCAGGCTTCGGCAAAAGTGGTCCACCGCGCCAAGCAGCACGGCATACAAAGCAACATTGAACAGCGCCCGGTGCCAGACCAGGCGATAGAAATGCACACGCACCAACACGGCGTGCACCCCAAGGAACAGCAGGTAGGTGCCAAACATCATCACCAGCAGCGTGGGCAGGAACACCCCGCTGATATCCAGTTCACCGATCACAGGGGCGCTCCGTCCAGGCCGGGGGGCAGTTGCGGTTGTTCGGCTGGCTCGAGCATCACCTCGACACCCGGCAGCAGCGCCAGGCGCAGGCCGCTCAGGGCATGCAGCAGGTGGGTGCGGGCATCGCCGCGTTCGTACAGTTCGTCGAGGTTCAGCGCCAGGCGTGCGCGCTCCATGTTGCGCAGCAGCGCCGCAGGGGCATGCAGGCGTTCACCGGCGCGCAGGCAGGCCGCGTAATGGCCGCCGACTTCATCGATCACTGTTTGCAGGCGCTCGCGGGCCTGGCTGCCAGCACGCGGCAGGTAGGCCAGCAGGTCGAGCAGGTTCAGGCCCACACGCAGGTCGCGCAAGGCCACGCCGCTGTCCTGGCCGGTTTGCGACAACCGCGGCATGTGCTGCATCAGGCGGTCGAGCATCTGCACGCCGACCTGGCGATGTTCGGCCAGGGTGGCCGGCTCGGTCATCTCGACGATGTCGCGCCAGGCGAAGCGGGTCATGCGCTTGGCTGCCAGCTCCACACCGAACGGGCGCATTACCAGGGTCCAGATGAAGGCAAACAGCAAACCCACCGGGCCCGCGAGGTTGGCATTCAGGAAGCTGAAAAAGTCGGCGTCGTAGGCGCCCTGGATGCTGATGAAGGTCGAGGTGTTGACGATGGTCAGCAAGGTGCCCAGGTAAAAACGCGGCTGCACGGTCAGGGTGCCGACGCAGATGAACGGCACAGCGAACGCCAGCACCAGCATCGGGAAGTCGTGAAGGTTGGGCAGCACCAGGAACAGGTACAGGCTGGAGAAGATCACCGACATCAACGTCCAGAAAAAGAACCGGTAGATCTGCGGCGCCGGGTCGTCCATGGCTGCGAAGAAGCTGCACGATACCGCGGCCAGAATCACGGCGCTGGCGCCGTCGTTCCAGCCCAGGCCGATCCACAGGCCACAGGCGACGATGATCGCAAGCACCGTGGACAACACCGAGTACAGCATCAACCCTCGGTCGAAGAACGGCGTCAGGCGGCCCAGCCGCCAGTGACGGTACACCGCGCGCCACGGCTTGGGGTCATCCGCGCGCAAGGCATGCTGCAGGGTGCAGCAATCCTGCCAGAGGTCGGCCCATTCGCTCAGGCGGTAAAGCGCATTGGACAGCAGCAGTTCGGCGCGCTGGTCGAGGGCGGCGGCACCGGGCTGCAGGCGGTCGATCTGCTCGTGCAGGGCGGCCCAGCGTGCTACCGAGGCGCTTTCAGCAGTGCCCTTGAGCCACTCTCGGGCGGCCGCCAGCACCGGCTGCAACTGGTTGAATTGTGCAGGCGCGCGGCCTTCGAGCGCCACCAGGGCGTCATCCAGGGCGTCGATCACCGGCAACAGGTGGATCATCCGCCCACGCAGTTCGCGAGCGTTCTTCAGGGTATGCGGGCCTGCGCCCTCATGGCCGAGCTGGCCAATCATCAATTCGAGCGAGTTGAAGGTGGCAACCATGGCGCCACGCATGCCTCCCACTTTATCGGCCGCAACATCGCGGGCCAGGTAGGTATCGCTGTAGCGGATCGCCTCGGTAAACCAGCTGCCGGTGGCGCCGACCACCACAGGCGCGAGGCGGCGTGGCCAGAAAATCGCGCCGACCACCGCTGCGCAGACAATCCCTAAACAGATTTCCTGAGCCCGGGAAGAGGCGACATCGAACACCGCCAAGGGGTTGTCGACCACAGCCAGGGCGATCATCGGCAGCGTGTAGCCGGCCAGCATCAGCACGTAGTTGTTGGCCGTACGCAGGTTCAGCGACAGGTACAGCAAGGTGCCGGTCCACAAGGCGATGGCCACCGTCAGCAACAACGGCGACTGCACCAGCGGCGGCACCAGGAAGATGGCACCGCCGGCACCGAGCAGCGTGCCCACGGCGCGATACAGGGCCTTGGAGCTGGTTGGCCCGACGAAGGGGCTGGAGACGATGTAGACGGTCGCCATCGCCCAGTAAGGGCGCGGCAGCTGCATCAGCAAGGCGATGTACAGGGCGATCATCGACGCGGCAAAGGTGCGCACGCCATAGAACCAGTCGCGGGCAGGCGGTACCGAGCTGAAGAAACCGTTCATGCCACCCCGCCAGCGGTGCCCAGGCCGGCGGCCTCGAAGGCACGCAGCACCCGCAAGGCGGCTTGCAGGTCGGCCTCGTCGATGCCCTGCAGCACGTCGTGGCGCACGCGCACCAGTTCGGCTTCGATGGCTTCGGCCAGGGCGCGGCCTTCGGCGGTCAGGCTCAGGGCCTTGGCGCGGCGGTCCAGTGGGTCTTCGCTGCGGCACACCAGCCCGGCCTTGCACAACTGGTCGAGCAGGCGCACCAGCGAGGGGCTTTCCAGGCCTGCAGCCTGGGCCACGGCAACCTGGTGCACGCCATCGCCCAGGCGCACGATCATCAGCAAGGGTGCGGCGCACGCCTCGGAGATACCGTAGCTGGTCAAAGCGCTATGGCAGATACGCCGCCAGTGGCGGGCAGCAACGACCATGCCGGTGCTGACTTGCAGGCGCAAGGAATCAAGCGTCATCTAAGAGAACCAAGGATATTCATAGTTTGCTAACTATCAATATACGCCTCGCCCTCCCCCTGTCGTCAACCCGAGGCGACGGAGAGCGTGGATGAATTGTTGTTCATCTTGATGGGAGTGAGGCTGTCTGCACCGGCCCTATCGCCGGCAAGCCGGCTCCCACAGGGTAAGGCGTAACTGTGTGAGCCGGCTTGCCGGCGATAGGGGTGGCTCAGGCACAGCCAGTTCAGGGCTGGACCTGGTCTTCGAGCTTCATTGCCAACGCCAGGGTGCTGCCCATCTGCACCGCGCGGTCGCGCCAGTCCAGGTAGCGTGCGCCATCACGCCTGCTGAAATGCACCGCCAGTTCCTCGGCTGCCTGCATCACCCCGGTCGCTGCCGCGAGTTCCAGCCAGTAGAGCGCCGCCTTGGTGTCCGCCTCCACATGCAGGCCATGCAACAGCCGGTAACCCACCTCGAACCGGCATCGCGCCTCGCCCCGTTCGGCGCCACGACGAAACCACTGGTACGCCTGAATCAGATCTACCTGCCAGCCCAGTTCGGCATCGCAGACTTCTTCCTCGAACAGATCACCGAGCGCAGCAGCGGCGTGCAGCATGCCGCGGTCAAAGGCCTGCCGGTAACATTCCGCAGCCTGCACGTAGGAGGTATCGATACCCTTGCCGAAGTAATGCTGCTGCCCCAGGTTGAACCAGGCAGCGGCATTGCCCTGCAAAGCGGCCATGCGCAGCAGATGCCCGGCGAGCACGGTGTCGGCGCGCCAGTACTTGCCATTGAGCCAGATCCAGCCGAGGTCGTTGAGCGCTGCCACATTGCCGGCCAGCGCCTGCTGCCGCAGGTCGACGTACACCGCCTGCAGGTCCGGTGCTTCGTCCAGGCGGCTGACCAGCAGCGACCGCTGGCTCGGCAGGCCCACCCCGGCGAACAGCCGCTGGCGCCTCCCGGCTGGCGTCGGCGCGGCGATGACCTGCTCTGGCAGAAGACGGGCGAGCAGCGAGTGGATATTGCTGACAGCAGACATGTTCATCCTCATTGAACGGCCCACAGCCCCGACCGCGGCTGTGATGAGGCGTGATTCTGCGCGACGTCACGTCAAAACCTGTCGCGAACGATTCGGCGCAAGGCAACCAAATGGCGGAACCTTGATCTGAGGGGGTCGTGGCTAATTGCCATGACCTGCTCATGCCGCCATCCTGATGCCGCAAGCCTAGACAAGGACGTTACCTTTTGCCGTTCGCCACCACCCGCGCCACCCTCAGCCGCCAGTGGGCACTACTGCGCCAGCTACCTAGCCGCTCGCCAGGCATTACCAGTGCCGAGCTGGTGTGGCGGCTGCGTGATGTGGGCTTCAATGTCAGCAAACGCACGGTGGAACGCGACCTCAACGAGTTGTCGCTGATCTTTCCGCTGGAGCGCAATGACAAGAGCATCCCGTTTGGCTGGCATTGGTCGGCGAATGGTGCGGGGGATTTGCGGGGGAATTTCGATCTGCTGGGGTATTTGCGCGGTGACACGCTACAGCCGGCGCAAGGTGATGGGCTGGAGCTGCAGGCCTGGGTCAGTGACCCAGTGGCGAAGCAGTTGCGCGATACACCCTTGAGCGTGGACATGCAGCTGACCGCGCTGGAGCACGGCCATCGGCTGCGGGCCACGGTCGAGGATGGTTGGGGGTTGCGCTTGTGGGTGTTGAGCCAGGGGGATGGGGTGAAGGTGGAGCAGCCGGTTGGCCTGCGGGATGAAATCGCCAAGACCCTGAGCAGTGCGGCTGCCCAGTACCAGAATTAGTTGCCTGTTCCGGCCCTATCGCCGGCTTGCCGGCGGTAGGGCCATCACTGCGGATTTACCGCTGCATGCCCCAACGCCGTACCGTCAACCGCTCCAGGGTATTGAACACCAACCCCTCGACCAGCAGCCCGATCAGGATCACCACCGCCAACCCGGCAAATACCTTGTCGGTATACAGCTCGTTGCGGTTCTGGAAGATGTACCAGCCCAGCCCGCCCTTGCCGCTGCTGGCGCCGAACACCAGTTCGGCAGCGATCAGCGTGCGCCAGGCAAACGCCCAGCCGATCTTCAACCCCGACAGGATCGACGGCAGGGCCGCCGGCACCAGCACGTGCAGCACCAGGCGCAGGCCACGCAGGCCATAGTTGCGCCCGGCCATGCGCAGGGTTTCGGACACGCCCTGGAACCCTTGGTAGGTATTCAGCGCCAGCGCCCACAGCACCGAATGCACCAGCACGAAGATCAGGCTGTTGTCGCCCAGCCCGAACCACAGCAGCGCCAGCGGCAACAAGGCGATGGCCGGCAACGGGTTGAACATCGAGGTGAGGGTGCCGAGCAGGTCGCGGCCAAATTGGGTCGAGACGGCCAGGCTGGTCAGCCCGAACGCCAGCACGATGCCCAGCACATAGCCCTTGAGCAGCACCACCAGCGAAACCCCGACCTTGGCCGGCAGCTCGCCAGTGATCAAGCCGTCCCAGAACGCCACGGCGGTTTGCAGGAAGCTTGGCAGCAGCAGGTCGTTGTCAGTAACCCGCGCGGCCACCTCCCAGAGGATCGCCAGCAGCACCAGAATCAGCGCCTTGCGCAGCCAGCCTTGTTGCCACAGCCGCTGTGCCAGCGGCAATTCGCGCTCCAGCGGCACCCCGGGCAGGGGCTGCAGCTGCACTTCGTATTCCTGGCGCGCAGGTGTCGTCGTCATGCTCAAGCTCCTGTCAGTAGGCGATGCGGATATCGTTGAAACCCAGGTCAGCGGTTTGCTCCGGTGCCTCGGCTTCATCGAACAGCAGGCGATGGATGCGCCGAGCGCTGGCCTGGAAGTCACTGGCGCCGAGGCTGCCGAGGTCGTACTGGTGGCTATGCACTTCGGCGCGCACCCGGCCTGGGTGGGGCGACAGCAGCAGGATGCGGTTGCCCACCACCAGCGCTTCTTCGATGGAATGGGTGACGAACAGCAGGGTAAAGCGCACTTCCTCCCACAACTGCAGAAGTTCTTCCTGCATCTTGCGCCGGGTCAGGGCGTCGAGTGCGGCGAACGGCTCGTCCATCAGCAGGATCTTCGGCTGTGTGGCCAAAGCTCGGGCGATGGCCACGCGGGCCTTCATGCCGCCCGACAGCGTGTGCGGGTAGGCGTCGGCGAAGGCGGCCAGGCCGACCTTCTCGAGGTAGTGCAGGGCGCGCTCCTCGGCCTCAGCGCGCTTGAGCTGGCCCGAGACCAGCAGCGGGAACATCACGTTCTGCTTCACCGTCTTCCACGGCGGCAGCTGGTCGAACTCCTGAAACACCACGATGCGGTCAGGCCCCGGGCCGCGCACCGGCTGGCCCTCGAGCAGAATCTGCCCTTCGCGTGGCTCGATAAAACCGGCCACGGCCTTGAGCAGGGTGGATTTGCCACAGCCTGAGGGGCCCAGCAGTACAAAACGGTCGGCACGGTCGACTTCGAAGCTGACCTGGTGGGTGGCCCGCACCACGCGCTGCGCGGTGCGGTATTCGAGGCTCAAGTTGTCCACCTTGAGCAACGCCGGTGTTGCGACACGGCTCAGGTTGCTGGCCGTGTGGCCTGGCAATGGGGCGGTCATGGTCGGTCAGCTCCCCTGCAACGGGCGTTCATCCTGGAAGAAATAATCCTTCCACGATTCCGGCTTGTGCTTGATGGCGCCTACCCGGTACAGGAAGTCGGCCAGCTTGTAGGTGTTCTTCGGCGTGACGGTGAACTCGTACTGCGGGTTGTCGATCAGCTTGATCAGCGCGTCGCGGTCGATCTTGGCCTTGGTCACGCGAATGTAGGTGTCGGCGGCGGCCGCCTTGTCCTTCTGGGCAAAGTCCGCGGCTTCTGCCAGCGCATCGACGAAGGCCTTGTAGGTCTTGGGGTTGTCGTTACGGAATTTCTCGGTGGCGAACAACAGGGTCGGCGAGTTGGGGCCCAGCAGGTCATAGCTGTTGAGCACCACGTGCACGTCCTTGTTGGCCAGCGCCTGGTCTTGGAACGGCGGGTTGGAGAAGTGCCCGTTGAGCTCCGTGCCGCCCGCCAGCAAGGCTGCGGTGGCATCCGGATGCGGCACGGCAAGGGTGTACTTGTCGAGGCGGTTGAATTCCTTGTCGCCCCACTGCTGGGCCGCGGCGTACTGCAGGAAGCGCGACTGCACCGAAACGCCCACGGCCGGCACGGCAATCCGGTCCTTGTTGGAGATGTCGGCGATGGTCTTCACGTTGGGGTTGCTGCTGACCAGGTAGTACGGGAAGTTGCCCAGCGAGGCCACGGCCTTGACGTTCTGCCGGCCTTTGGTACGGTCCCACACGGTCAGCAGCGGGCCGACCCCGGCACCGGCGATGTCCACCGAGCCAGACAACAGCGCATCGTTGATTGCCGCGCCGCCAGACAGCTGGGCCCAGTCGACCTTGATGTCGATGCCCTGCTCCTTGCCGTGCTTCTCGATCAGGTGCTGGTCCCGCACCACGTTGAGCAGCAGGTAAACGATGCCGAACTGCTCGGCGATGCGGATTTCGCCTTCGGCGTGGGCCACGGTCGGCGCCGCGAGGCTACCAACGACCAGGCTTGCGCCCAGGCCGATACTCGCCGCCAGGCGGCTGATGGATTTGCGCATGATGGTTTCCTCAGTCGTCAGAACGGGGCATCGCCCTGGATGGTGGTGCGGAACAGTTTGCGCCGCAGGTGCGCAGGGCAACCGGTGGCCAGGTGGATCAACGAACGGTTGTCCCAGAACACAAGGTCGTGGGGCTGCCATTGGTGGCGGTAGATGTTCTGGTCGAGCACGCTCAGGGCATACAGCTGCTGCAGCACGTCGCGGCTTTCATCGTCTGGCAGGCCGACGATGCGGGTGGTGAAACCTTCGCTGACGAACAGCGCCTTGCGGCCATTCTCCGGGTGGGTGCGTACCACTGGATGGATGACTTCCTGCACCTGCGCCAGCTGTTCGGCGGTCAGGGTCGGGCGCCAGCTACCTTCAAATTTGGTCTCGGCGTAACGGGCGGTGTAGGAATGCGCGGCATTGCGGCCCTCGACCACTTGACGCAGCGCATCGGGTACCGCGTCCCAGGCTTTGTGCATGTCGGCGAACAGGGTGTCGCCGCCTTCGCTGGGCAGTTCCTGGGCGTGCAGCATGGAACCGAGGCTGGGGAGCGGCTTGTACGACAGGTCCGAATGCCAGAACTTGCCAGCATCGCCCAGGCCGACGTTCTGGCCGTTCTCGATGATGTTGGAAACGATCAGGATCTCGGGGTGGCCGGCGAGCAGGAACTGCTTGAGCACATGAATCTGCAGTTCGCCAAAGCGGCGGCTGAAGCTGATCTGTTGTTCAGGGCTGATGCGCTGGTCGCGGAACACCAGCACATGGTGGTCGAGGTGAGCGCGATGAATACGCTGGAAATCCTCGGCGTTGACTGGTTTGGCCAGGTCCAGGCCGGTGATCTCGGCGCCGACGGCACCAGAGAACGGGCGGATTTCGAAGGTTTGCGGCTGGGCGCTGTCGATGGACGACAAGGCGTTCGAGGCGGCGGACATTTTTCACTCCCACGCAGTGCGCGACTTCAGGGCGCGCAACGATCAGAAACGCACGGGGTTTTCCCGTGTGGGTTCAAGTCGTGCGGCGCATCGATTGGTCGACGGGTACGCAGTGGGGGTGACTATAAAGTCATAAGAAAAATAGTTTAAATACCGTTAACGAATAACGATATGAAGGGGCGATTGCGCTGTTTTGGTGCTGGCCAGGCAGCACAGCGGGTTTCAGATCAACCCGCCCTCCTCTTCGTCTTCGATCAGGTTGTTCAAGCTACCGAGCGCCTTGCGCGCGGTGGAGCGGTTGAGCAGCTTGGCCTGGGCGCCAGGTGGAAGGTCGGTAATGCTGAACACGCCCTTGGCAGTGAGGACCTCGATCAGGTCCTCGAGCACCCGGATCATGTCCAGGTCGCTCTGCTTGAGCTGCTTGAGGCTGTTCTCGACCACATCGTCGGCAAACCATTCCTGGATTTCGGCACTGTCGGCCGGAATGATTTCGGTGTGTTCTGCAAAGGCTGCAGGTTCTACCCGCAGCAAACGGCCCTCGGCGTCGCGTTGCACGTAGAACATGGCGTCGTCCCTCGTCACGATGATTCCTTGTTGGTAGACAGCAGCATAGGCAAAGTTCACCAGGCGTGACAGCCCGGCGCGTGAGTATGCGCTGCGCGAGGGTAGGAGAAAAGACCGCCCCGCGGTGGCCTGCTACGGCCACCGCGGGTATGGGTCAGTTGTTGTCGACCTTGATGGTTGGGTCGGCACCGCTGATCAACGAGTTGATCGTGGTGTTCGACCAGTTGACCCCTTCCAGCTTGATCGAAACGTCGGCATTGGCCAGGCCACCGGCGGCATTGAGCTTGCCTTCAGTGCTCACCTGCAGGGTCGAAGAGCCATCGACGGTGGTGATCTTCAGGAAGTTGTCGATGGTGCTGGCCTTCTCGCCCTGCAGCAGGTCGCGCAGGTCGAGGCGGTCACCCTCGCTGACTTTGAAGTCCTTGATCACGTCATTGCCGATGTCGCCGGCCTTCCACACAAAGGTATCGGCACCGCTGCCGCCGATCAGGATGTCATTGCCCTGGCCGCCAATCAGCGTGTCGTTGCCACTGCCGCCCAGCAGGATGTCATTGCCTTTGCCGCCGTCGAGGGTGTCGTTACCACCCTGGCCGAAGATGATGTCATTGCCTGCACCCCCCATCAGCGTGTCGGCGCCGTCGTTGCTGCCCGAAACATCGAACTCGGTGTAGTGCTCGCTGATGTACTTGTGCATCGCGCGGGCATCCACATCACCGGCCTCCACGCCCAGCTTGTTGGCGACGTAGCCCTGGATCGCCTCGACACCGGTGCCGGCGACCGATGGGAAGGTCAGCAGGTCGCCAAAGATGATGTCGTTGCCGTCACCACCGTTGACCGTGTCGTCACCCGGCTTGGTGACCTCGGTATGGCCGAGAATCGCGTCTGCCAGCTTGCTTGGGTCGATGTTGGTCTGCGGCTTGCCATCGGAGTCGAACGGCTTCAGGTCGCTGGTGTTGACGTCGTTGTTGAGGCCGATGGCCTCGACATTGGACAGGCCCGACAACAGTTTGAAGCTGTCGACCGAGTTGTTGTAGGTCGCGTTGTTGGTGCTGCTGCCGGTACCCGCCAGCGATGACAGCTCGTAGGTGCCATCGCCCTGGGCATGGATGGAGTACGAACTGTAGTTGTACCAGCTGTTTCCGTACTTGTACTGGACCGCCATGGAGCCATCGGCGTCGATGTTCACCCGGGTACTGCTGTCCACACTGCCACGGTAGACCACATCGCCCATCTTGTAGTTGATCGACGACAGGTAGGTATCCAGCGTGACGTTGCTGTAGCCCAGTTTCGGGTTGGTCTGCTCGCCAGTCTGGTAGTAGGTCGGCTGGCCGTCGGTAATGAAGTACGTCTGGTTACCGCCCGTGCTGCCAGCATCCTTGAGGCTCTGGAACCAGTTTGCGGTGGTCTTGAAGGCATCTTCGTAGTTGGTGCCGCCATTGGACTTCAGGCCGTTCAGCGCATTGAGCAGCGTCTGCAGGCCGGCGTCGTTGAGGGTCACCGATACGCTGCTCTTTACCTGGGTCGCGAAGTCGACCAGCAGGATGTTCACCGTACCCGACTGCGAGCCCTTGACGCTCGCCGCCAGGGTCTTGAACACCGACTCCAGCGAAGACTTCGCCGCATTCACACCCGACGAGCCCATGCTGCCAGAGGTGTCGACAATGAAGGCGATGTTGTAATCCTGCCCCGGCACCACATGCAGACCGCTGACATCGGCAACGACAATATCGTTGCCATCGGTGCCCGCGACCGTGTCGTTGTCAGACGACAGGTTGCTGGTGGTGTAGCTCTGCGGGTAGACCGTGACCTTGATGCTGCCTTCGTTGGTCGCGGTGCTGCCGCCAACGCTCTCGGTGGAGGTGGAAGTGACCTTCACGTCGAACTGGCCGGCGTAGTAGGCCGGCGGCTTGATGGTCAGGCTGCCCAGGTTCCAGCCAGTGACATCCACCGCGCTGGAGCCGACGGTGAAGGTATGGCCTGCGTTGTCAGCCAGCACCGAGCCTGCCGGGATGCCACTGAGCTTGACGCTCAGGCTCTCCGAGCCGTCCGTGTCGGTCAGTGCGGTGCTGATGCTCACCAGCTTGACCGGTGCGCCGTTCTCGCCACCTTCGTTGAGCTTGTAGCCGTCGTAGTAACCCTGGCCATTGCTGCCGTGCAGGTCGGACACCGTCACCCCGGCGCCGGCCAGCGCAGAGAGGTTCGGGTACATCGGGATGTTGGCGCTGTTCAGGTCGGTGACCGCACCGTTGCCCACTTTGATGTTGACATCGAGGCTGCCAGGGCCGGCCTGGTTGGCGTTGTAGATCTCCAGCGTGTAGTAGCCGCTGGTGGTCGGCGTGAAGCTGCCCGAGATGCTGCCGCTTGCCGAGCCCCAGGTCGCGCCGGCGACGTTCTTGCCGCCGATGACGATCTGCAGACTGTCGTCGGCGGTGCCGCTGAAGGTGTAGGTCTTGCCGGCTTCCAGGTAGATCAGGCCGGACGTCTTCGAGCCCGTGCCCGGGGTGACGGTGGCCGAGGTGTCGACCGTGGTCACCTGCTCGCTCTTGCTGGCGCTGCCGGAGTTGGCGAACACATTCTTCAGGGCATCGCCAGTGATGCCGTTGCCGTTCGTGCCCAGGCCGTTGAGGCTGGTCCAGGTTTCCTTGGTCAGGCCGAGCGAGTTGACGTTGTTGTTGCCAATGCTCAGGTCCGGCTTGTCGGCGACCGGCGTGATGTCGACCTTCAGCGTGGCTTCGCTGCCTGCATCCTTGCCGTCGGTAGGCTTGTACTTGATCTGCGCATAGTCAGCCTGCTTGTTGCCCACGCCGCTGCCGCCATAGCCGTCCACACCGGACTGGTTGGCCACCGGCACGAACTTAAGCTTGCCTGCGGTAATGTCGGCTTGGCTGATGGTCTGGCCGGCTTTCACATCGACCCAGCTGGTGCCGTTGAACAGCTTCAGGGTGCCAGCGTCCGGCAGCTTGGTGATGGTGACGCCCAGGCTGCTGATCGGCGAGTCGACATCGCTGACGTTGAAATCATTCCAACCCAGCACCAGGTCGGTGTCCTCCGTACCGGTGACTGCACCACCCGTGGTGGTTGGCGCGTCGTTGACGGCGATGACGTTGACCGTGGTGGTCGCGGTGTTCGAGGTGTTGACGCCATCGGTCACCGTGACCGTGATGACCCGCGGCGTTGTGCTCGGGTCTTCATTGGTGTTGATGAAGGTGATGTTCTTGATCGCCTGGATGTAGTCGGCCAGCGAAGCGGTGCCGCTCAGGGTCAGCACCACCTTACCGTCGGTGCTGTTCGCGTTGATCGAGATGCCGTTGACGCTGTTGCCCAGGTTCAGGGCATCGCCTGGCTGACGGTTGGTCAGGGTCACGGTCGCGCCGGTCAGCATCGAGCTGTCGAAGTCGGTGATCGAGACATCGATATCGCCGATCGACACGCCGCTGCCTGGCTGGTTTTCGGTGAAGGTGGTCTGGTAGTCGGCGCCGGTCTTGCCGCTCGAGTCGTTGGCGTCCAGGTCCAGCACCGGGGCCGGCTCGAAGATCTGCGTGGTAACGCTGCCAGCGCTGCCACTGATTGCCAGGTTCTCGAAGTTGCCGCCGGTGGCGGAATCGATCTTGACGGTGAACTGCTCGGTGCCCTCGGTGACGTTGTCCTTGATCGTCGGGATGGTGAAGTTGGCCGAGTTGCTACCGGCCTTGATCGTGACGGTGGCAACGCCCGTGAAGTCGACGCCATTGGTGGCGGTGCCGGTATAGGTCAGCTTCACCGTTACATCGGTTTGTGCATTGTTGCTCAGGGTCACGGTATAGCTGGCGTTACCGCCTTCGGCTACGGCCGTGGTGCCACCGATGCTCAGGGTGGTGGTCTGGATGGTGTCGGTCACCGTCGTGACGGCAGCCGAGTTGCTGACGGCGAGGTTTTCAAAGTTGCCGCCGGTTGTACCGGTGATCTTCGCCGACACATCACCGGCATCGATGTATACATCGTCCGCCGGTGCGGCGACGATCACCGAGCCCGACGTCTTGCCTGCGGCAATGTTGATGGTCTGGCCATTGCTCAAGGTCACGGTCATCGCCGTACCCGCCGGGTTGCTCAACGTGGCGGTATAGGTGATTTGGCCGCCCTCGGCGACTGTCGGCGTGGCGCTGAGCGTCAAGTTGGTCGTGTCGATGGTGTCGGTGACCTTGGTGACAGCGTAAGCGCCGTCCACTGCCAGCAATTCGAAATCGCCGCCGGTGCTGCCGTCGATCTTGACCTGAACCGAACCAGCATCGATGTAGGGATCATCACCAGGCGCGTTCAGGGTGATGCTGCCTTCAGTCTGGCCTTTGGCAATGGAGATGGTCTCGCCATTGCTCAACTTGATGGTCATGTCCGACCCGGCCTTGTTGGACAAGGTAGCGGTATAGGTGATCTTGCCGCCTTCGGCGACCGTCGACGTGGCGCTGAGGACCAGGCTTGTGGCGTCTTTGGTGCCCGCTACATCCGTTACGGTGGTTGACGGGGTGCCGGTGGTGACAAGCTTCTCGTAGTTGCCGCCATCGACCTTGGTGATGCTGTTGGTCAGCGGGGCGTTGGTGTTGTAGACGTTGTTCGGCGCGGTGAAGTTGACCGAACCGGACGACTCGCCGACGCCGATGGTGATGCTCTGGCCGTTGGCCAGCGTTACCACCAGCGGGCTGCCGGTGACTGGGGCACTGACGGAAGCGGTGTAGGTGACCACGCCGCCTTCCACGACCGAAGCATTGGCAGTGAGGGTCACTGTCGACGTATCGATCGTGTCGCTGACGTTGGTCACGGCTTCGGCCGGGTTGACCGCCAGCTTCTCGAAGTCACCGCCGGTGGTGCCTGTAATGGTGGCTTTGACCTGGCCGGCATCTTTGTAGACGTCATCAGCCGGCGCCGCGACCGTTACCTGGCCAGAGGACTGGCCGGCAGCGATGTTGATGGTCGCGCCGTTGCTCAGGGTCACGGTCATTGCCGTACCCGCCGGATTGCTCAAGGTGGCGGTGTAGACAATCTGACCGCCCTCGGCAACATCGCCGGTGGCGCTCAGCACCAGATTGGTGGTGGCTTGGGTCGCTGGGCTGTCGGTGACGCTGGTTGTGGTGTTGCCAACAGAAACCAGCTTCTCGTAGTTGCCGCCATCGACCTTGGTGATGCTGTTGGTCAGCGGGGCATTGGTGTTGTAGACGTTGTTCGGCGCGACGAAATTGACCGAGCCGGAGGACTCACCCACGCCAATGGTGATGCTCTGGCCGTTGGCCAGGGTGACCACCAGCGGGCTGCCGGTGACCGGCGCGCTGACGGAAGCGGTGTAGGTGACCACGCCACCTTCCACGACCGAAGCATTGGCGGTCAACGTGACCGTGCTGGTGTCGATGGTGTCACTGACGTTGGTCACAGCTTCGGCTGGATTGACCGCCAGCTTCTCGAAGTCGCCGCCGGTGGTGCCGGTGATGGTGGCTTTGACTTGACCAGCATCCTTGTAAACGTCATCGGCTGGCGCCGCGACCGTTACCTGGCCACTCGTTTGACCGGCGGCGATGTTGATGGTCGCGCCGTTGCTCAAGGTCACAGTCATTGCCGTGCCCGCTGGGTTGCTCAGCGTGGCGGTATAGACGATCTGCCCGCCCTCGGCGACATCGCCGGTGGCGCTCAGCACCAGATTGGTGGTGGCTTGAGTGGCCGGGCTGTCGGTGACGTTGGTTGTGGTGTTGCCAACAGAAACCAGCTTCTCGTAGTTGCCGCCATCGACCTTGGTAATGCTGTTGGTCAGCGGGGCATTGGTGTTGTAGACGTTGTTCGGCGCGGTGAAGTTGACCGAACCAGACGATTCACCGACGCCGATGGTGATGCTCTGGCCGTTGGCCAGCGTGACCACCAGCGGGCTGCCGGTGACTGGTGCGCTGACGGAAGCGGTGTAGGTGACCACGCCACCTTCCACTACCGAAGCATTGGCGGTCAACGTGACCGTGCTGGTGTCGATGGTGTCACTGACATTGGTCACAGCTTCGGCCGGGTTGACCGCCAGCTTCTCGAAGTCACCGCCGGTGGTGCCAGTGATGGTGGCTTTGACTTGACCAGCATCCTTGTAAACGTCATCGGCTGGCGCCGCGACCGTTACCTGGCCACTCGTTTGACCGGCGGCGATATTGATGGTCGCACCGTTGCTCAGGGTCACAGTCATTGCCGTGCCGGCTGGGTTGCTCAGCGTGGCGGTGTAGACGATCTGGCCGCCCTCGGCGACATCGCCAGTGGCGCTCAGCACCAGATTGGTGGTGGCTTGGGTGGCCGGGCTGTCGGTGACGCTGGTTGTGGTGTTGCCAACAGAAACCAGCTTCTCGTAGTTGCCGCCATCGACCTTGGTGATGCTGTTGGTCAGCGGAGCATTGGTGTTGTAGACGTTGTTCGGTGCAACGAAGTTGACCGAGCCGGAGGACTCACCCACGCCAATGGTGATGCTCTGGCCGTTGGCCAGCGTGACCACCAGCGGGCTGCCGGTGACTGGGGCACTGACAGAAGCGGTGTAGGTGACCACGCCACCTTCAACGACTGAAGCATTGGCAGTGAGGGTCACTGTCGACGTGTCGATGGTGTCGCTGACATTGGTCACGGCTGCGGCTGGGTTAACGGCCAGCTTCTCGAAGTCACCGCCGGTGGTGCCAGTGATGGTGGCTTTGACTTGACCGGCGTCTTTGTAGACGTCATCGGCCGGGGCCGCGACCGTCACCTGGCCTGCGGTCTGGCCGGCCGCGATGTTGATGGTCGCGCCGTTGCTCAGGGTCACGGTCATCGCCGTGCCCGCCGGGTTGCTCAGCGTCGCGGTGTAGACGATTTGACCGCCTTCAGCGACATCACCGGTAGCGGTCAACACCAGATTGGTGGTGGCCTGGGTATCCGGGCTGTCGGTGACGGTAGTGGTCGGGTTGCCCGCAGTTTCGAGCTGCTCGTAATTGCCGCCTTCAACCTTGCTGATGCTGTTGGTCAGCGGAGCATTGGTGTTGTAGACGTTGTTCGGCGCGACGAAATTGACCGAGCCGGAGGACTCACCTACGCCAATGGTGATGCTCTGGCCGTTGGCCAGGGTCACGACCAGTGGCGAACCGGTCACAGGAGCCGACACCGAGGCGGTATAGGTGACCACGCCACCTTCCACGACCGAGGCATTGGCAGTGAGGGTCACGGTCGACGTATCGATGGTATCGCTGACGTTGGTCACGGCTTCAGCCGGGTTGACCGCCAGCTTCTCGAAGTCACCGCCGGTGGTGCCAGTGATGGTGGCTTTGACCTGGCCAGCGTCTTTGTAGACGTCATCGGCCGGGGCCGCGACGGTGACCTGGCCAGTCGTTTGACCGGCGGCGATGTTGATGGTCGCGCCGTTGCTCAGGGTCACGGTCATCGCCGTGCCGGCCGGGTTGCTCAGCGTGGCGGTGTAGACGATCTGACCACCTTCGGCGACATCGCCGGTGGCACTCAGCACCAGGTCCGTGGTGGCTTGGGTCGCTGGGCTGTCGGTAACCGTGGTGGTCGGATTACCTGCAGTGTCGAGCTGCTCGTAGTTACCGCCTTCAACCTTGCTGATGCTGTTGGTCAGCGGAGCGTTGGTGTTGTAGACGTTGTTCGGTGCGGTGAAGTTGACCGATCCAGACGATTCACCGACGCCGATGGTGATGCTCTGGCCGTTGGCCAGGGTCACAACCAGTGGCGAACCGGTGACCGGTGCCGACACCGAGGCGGTATAGGTGACCACGCCACCTTCCACGACCGAGGCATTGGCAGTGAGGGTCACGGTCGACGTATCGATGGTATCGCTGACGTTGGTGACGGCTTCGGCTGGATTAACGGCCAGATTCTCGAAGTCGCCGCCGGTGGTGCCGGTGACACTCACTTTGACCTGGCCGGCGTCTTTGTAGACGTCATCGGCCGGCGCGGCAACAGTGACCTGGCCAGTCGTTTGACCGGCGGCGATGTTGATGGTCGAGCCGTTGCTCAGGGTCACGGTCATCGCCGTACCGGCTGGGTTGCTCAGCGTCGCGGTGTAGACGATTTGGCCGCCTTCAGCGACATCGCCGGTGGCGCTCAGCACCAGGTCCGTAGTGGCCTGGGTATCCGGGCTGTCGGTGACAGTAGTGGTCGGGTTACCTGCGGTTTCAAGCTTCTCGTAGTTACCACCCGACACTTCACTGATGCTGTTGGTCAGCGGAGCGTTGGTGTTGTAAACGTTGTTCGGCGCGGTGAAGTTGACCGAGCCGGACGACTCGCCGACACCGATGGTGATGCTCTGGCCATTAGCCAGGGTCACAACCAGCGGCGAACCAGTCACAGGTGCCGACACCGAGGCGGTGTACACCACAGTACCGCCCTCGACCACGCTTGGAGTGGCGGTCAGGGTGACGGTCGACGTGTCGATGGTGTCACTGACGTTGGTGACAGCTTCAGCCGGGTTGACCGCGAGCTTCTCGAAGTCGCCACCGGTGGTGCCGGTGACACTTACTTTGACCTGGCCGGCATCTTTGTAGACGTCATCGGCTGGCGCCGCGACGGTCACCTGGCCAGTGGTCTGGCCGGCAGCGATAGCGATGGTCGCGCCGTTGCTCAGGGTCACGGTCATTGCCGTGCCGGCTGGGTTGCTCAGCGTGGCGGTATAGACGATCTGGCCGCCCTCGGCGACATCGCCAGTGCCGCTCAGCACCAGATTGGTGGTGGCTTGGGTGGCCGGGCTGTCGGTGACGCTGGTTGTAGTGTTGCCAACAGAAACCAGCTTCTCGTAGTTGCCGCCATCGACCTTGATGATGCTGTTGGTCAGCGGAGCATTGGTGTTGTAGACGTTGTTCGGCGCGGTGAAGTTGACCGAGCCGGACGACTCGCCGACGCCGATGGTGATGCTCTGGCCGTTGGCCAGGGTCACGACCAGCGGGCTGCCGGTGACCGGCGCGCTGACGGAAGCGGTGTAGGTGACCACGCCACCTTCCACGACCGAAGCATTGGCGGTCAACGTGACCGTGCTGGTGTCGATGGTGTCACTGACGTTGGTCACAGCTTCGGCCGGGTTGACCGCCAGCTTCTCGAAGTCACCGCCGGTGGTACCGGTGATGGTGGCTTTGACTTGACCAGCATCCTTGTAAACGTCATCGGCTGGCGCCGCGACCGTTACCTGGCCACTCGTTTGACCGGCGGCGATGTTGATGGTCGCGCCGTTGCTCAGGGTCACGGTCATTGCCGTGCCGGCCGGGTTGCTCAGGGTCGCGGTGTAGACGATCTGGCCGCCCTCGGCGACATCGCCGGTGGCGCTCAGCACCAGGTCCGTGGTGGCCTGGGTGTCCGGGCTGTCGGTGACCGTAGTGGTCGGGTTACCTGCGGTTTCAAGCTTCTCGTAGTTACCACCCGACACTTCACTGATGCTGTTGGTCAGCGGAGCATTGGTGTTGTAGACGTTGTTTGGCGCGGTGAAGTTGACCGAACCGGAGGACTCACCGACGCCAATGGTGATGCTCTGGCCGTTGGCCAGGGTGACCACCAGCGGGCTGCCGGTAACCGGGGCGCTAACGGAAGCGGTATAGGTGACCACGCCACCTTCCACGACCGAAGCGTTAGCAGTGAGGGTCACGGTCGACGTATCGATGGTGTCACTGACATTGGTCACGGCTTCGGCCGGGTTGACCGCCAGATTCTCGAAGTCGCCACCAGTGGTGCCGGTGACACTCACTTTGACCTGACCGGCGTCTTTGTAGACGTCATCGGCCGGCGCCGCGACCGTCACTTGGCCAGTCGTTTGACCGGCGGCGATGTTGATGGTCGCGCCGTTGCTCAGGGTCACGGTCATCGCCGTGCCCGCCGGGTTGCTCAGGGTCGCGGTGTAGACGATCTGGCCGCCCTCAGCGACATCGCCGGTGGCGCTCAGCACCAGGTCAGTGGTGGCTTGGGTCGCTGGGCTGTCGGTAACCGTGGTGGTCGGATTACCTGCAGTGTCGAGCTGCTCGTAGTTACCGCCATCGACCTTGGTGATGCTGTTGGTCAGCGGGGCATTGGTGTTGTAGACGTTGTTCGGCGCGGTGAAGTTGACCGAGCCGGACGACTCGCCGACGCCGATGGTAATGCTCTGACCGTTGGCCAAGGTCACAACCAGCGGCGAACCAGTCACAGGTGCCGACACCGAGGCGGTGTACACCACGGTGCCGCCCTCGACCACGCTTGGAGTGGCGGTCAGGGTCACGGTCGACGTGTCGATGGTATCGCTGACGTTGGTCACGGCTTCGGCTGGATTGACCGCCAGCTTCTCGAAGTCGCCGCCGGTGGTACCGGTGACACTCACTTTGACCTGACCGGCGTCTTTGTAGACGTCATCGGCCGGCGCCGCGACCGTCACCTGGCCAGAGGTCTGGCCGGCCGCGATGTTGATGGTCGCGCCGTTGCTCAAGGTCACGGTCATTGCCGTGCCGGCTGGGTTGCTCAGGGTCGCGGTGTAGACGATCTGCCCGCCTTCAGCGACATCGCCGGTGGCACTCAGCACCAGGTTGGTGGTGGCCTGGGTGTCAGGACCGTCGGTCACGCTAGTAGTCGGATTACCTGCAGTGTCGAGCTGCTCGTAGTTACCGCCTTCGACCTTGCTGATGCTGTTGGTCAGCGGAGCATTGGTGTTGTAGACGTTGTTCGGTGCAACGAAGTTGACCGAACCGGACGACTCACCGACGCCAATGGTGATGCTCTGGCCGTTGGCCAGGGTCACGACCAGTGGCGAACCGGTCACCGGCGCCGACACCGAAGCGGTGTACACCACAGTACCGCCCTCGACCACGCTTGGAGTGGCGGTCAGGGTCACAGTCGACGTGTCAATGGTATCGCTGACGTTGGTCACGGCTTCGGCTGGATTGACCGCCAGCTTCTCGAAGTCGCCGCCGGTGGTACCGGTGACACTCACTTTGACCTGGCCGGCATCTTTGTAGACGTCATCGGCCGGCGCCGCGACCGTCACCTGGCCAGAGGTCTGACCGGCGGCGATGTTGATGGTCGCGCCGTTGCTCAGGGTCACGGTCATCGCCGTACCCGCTGGGTTGCTCAGCGTGGCGGTGTAGACGATCTGCCCGCCTTCGGCGACATCGCCGGTCGCGCTCAGCACCAGGTCCGTAGTGGCCTGGGTATCCGGGCTGTCCGTGACGGTGGTGGTCGGGTTACCTGCGGTTTCGAGCTGCTCGTAGTTGCCGCCTTCAACCTTGGTGATGCTGTTGGTCAGCGGAGCGTTGGTGTTGTAGACGTTGTTCGGCGCGGTGAAGTTGACCGAGCCGGACGACTCGCCGACGCCGATGGTGATGCTCTGGCCGTTGGCCAGGGTGACTACCAGCGGGCTGCCGGTGACCGGTGCGCTGACGGAAGCGGTGTAGGTGACCACGCCACCTTCAACGACCGAAGCATTGGCGGTCAACGTGACCGTGCTGGTATCGATGGTATCGCTGACGTTGGTCACAGCTTCGGCTGGATTAACCGCCAGATTCTCGAAGTCACCGCCAGTGGTGCCAGTAATGGTGGCTTTGACTTGACCGGCGTCTTTGTAAACGTCATCGGCCGGCGCCGCGACCGTCACCTGGCCAGTGGTCTGGCCGGCGGCGATGTTGATGGTCGAACCGTTGCTCAGGGTCACGGTCATCGCCGTACCCGCTGGGTTGCTCAGCGTGGCGGTGTAGACGATCTGCCCGCCTTCGGCGACATCGCCGGTAGCGCTCAGCACCAGGTTGGTGGTGGCCTGGGTGTCCGGGCTGTCGGTGACGGTAGTGGTCGGGTTGCCCGCAGTTTCGAGCTGCTCGTAGTTGCCGCCATCGACCTTGGTGATGCTGTTGGTCAGCGGGGCGTTGGTGTTGTAGACGTTGTTCGGTGCGGTGAAGTTGACCGAACCGGACGACTCGCCGACGCCGATGGTGATGCTCTGGCCGTTGGCCAGGGTTACCACCAGCGGGCTGCCGGTGACCGGGGCGCTGACGGAAGCGGTGTACACCACGGTACCGCCCTCGACCACGCTTGGAGTGGCGGTCAGGGTCACGGTCGACGTGTCGATGGTATCGCTCACGTTGGTGACGGCTTCAGCCGGGTTGACCGCGAGCTTCTCGAAGTCACCGCCAGTGGTGCCGGTGACACTCACTTTGACCTGGCCGGCGTCTTTGTAGACGTCATCCGCCGGTGCGGCGACCGTTACCTGGCCTGCGGTCTGGCCGGCCGCGATGTTGATGGTCGCGCCGTTGCTCAAGGTCACGGTCATTGCCGTGCCGGCTGGGTTGCTCAGGGTCGCGGTGTAGACGATCTGCCCGCCTTCAGCGACATCGCCGGTGGCACTCAGCACCAGGTTGGTGGTGGCCTGGGTGTCAGGACCGTCGGTCACGCTAGTAGTCGGATTACCTGCAGTGTCGAGCTGCTCGTAGTTACCGCCTTCAACCTTGCTGATGCTGTTGGTCAGCGGAGCATTGGTGTTGTAGACGTTGTTTGGCGCGGTGAAGTTGACCGAACCGGACGACTCACCGACACCGATGGTGATGCTCTGACCGTTGGCCAGCGTGACCACCAGCGGGCTGCCGGTGACCGGGGCCGACACCGAAGCGGTGTACACCACGGTGCCGCCCTCGACCACGCTTGGAGTGGCGGTCAAGGTGACGGTCGACGTGTCGATGGTGTCACTGACATTGGTCACGGCTTCGGCCGGGTTGACCGCCAGCTTCTCGAAGTCACCGCCGGTGGTGCCGGTGACACTCACTTTGACCTGGCCGGCGTCTTTGTAGACGTCATCGGCCGGCGCCGCGACCGTTACCTGGCCAGAGGACTGGCCGGCAGCGATAGCAATGGTCGCGCCGTTGCTCAGGGTCACGGTCATCGCCGTGCCCGCCGGGTTGCTCAGGGTGGCGGTGTAGACGATCTGACCGCCTTCAGCGACATCGCCGGTGGCGCTCAGCACCAGGTCCGTAGTGGCCTGGGTATCCGGGCTGTCGGTGACGGTAGTGGTCGGGTTACCTGCGGTTTCGAGCTGCTCGTAATTGCCGCCTTCAACCTTGCTGATGCTGTTGGTCAGCGGAGCATTGGTGTTGTAGACGTTGTTCGGCGCGGTGAAGTTGACCGAACCGGAGGACTCGCCGACACCGATGGTGATGCTCTGACCGTTGGCCAAGGTCACGACCAGTGGCGAACCGGTGACCGGTGCCGACACCGAGGCGGTATAGGTGACCACGCCACCTTCCACGACCGAAGCGTTAGCAGTGAGGGTCACGGTCGACGTATCGATCGTATCGCTGACGTTGGTGACGGCTTCGGCTGGATTAACGGCCAGATTCTCGAAATCGCCACCGGTGGTGCCGGTGACACTTACTTTGACCTGACCGGCGTCTTTGTAGACGTCATCGGCCGGTGCCGCGACGGTGACTTGACCGACAGTTTGGCCGGCGGCGATAGCGATGGTCGCGCCGTTGCTCAGGGTCACGGTCATCGCCGTGCCCGCTGGGTTGCTCAGGGTCGCGGTGTAGACGATCTGGCCGCCTTCGGCGACATCACCGGTGGCGCTCAGCACCAGATTGGTGGTGGCCTGAGTGGCCGGGCTGTCGGTGACGGTAGTAGTCGGGTTACCTGCGGTTTCGAGCTGCTCGTAATTGCCGCCTTCGACCTTGCTGATGCTGTTGGTCAGCGGAGCGTTGGTGTTGTAAACGTTGTTCGGCGCGGTGAAGTTGACCGAGCCGGACGACTCGCCGACGCCGATGGTGATGCTCTGGCCGTTGGCCAGGGTGACCACCAGCGGGCTACCGGTGACCGGGGCGCTAACGGAAGCGGTGTAAGTGACCACGCCGCCTTCGATGACTGAGGCATTGGCGGTCAACGTGACCGTGCTGGTATCGATGGTATCGCTGACGTTAGTCACGGCTTCGGCCGGGTTGACCGCCAGCTTCTCGAAGTCGCCACCGGTGGTGCCAGTAATGGTGGTTTTGACTTGGCCGGCGTCTTTGTAGACGTCATCGGCCGGCGCGGCAACAGTGACCTGGCCAGTCGTTTGACCGGCGGCGATGTTGATGGTCGCGCCGTTGCTCAGGGTCACGGTCATCGCCGTGCCGGCTGGGTTGCTCAGCGTGGCAGTGTAGACGATCTGACCGCCTTCAGCGACATCGCCGGTGGCACTCAGCACCAGGTTGGTGGTGGCCTGGGTGTCCGGGCTGTCGGTGACCGTAGTGGTCGGGTTACCTGCGGTTTCAAGCTTCTCGTAGTTACCACCCGACACTTCACTGATGCTGTTGGTCAGCGGAGCATTGGTGTTGTAGACGTTGTTTGGCGCGGTGAAGTTGACCGAACCGGAGGACTCACCGACGCCAATGGTGATGCTCTGGCCGTTGGCCAGGGTGACCACCAGCGGGCTGCCGGTAACCGGGGCGCTAACGGAAGCGGTATAGGTGATCACGCCACCTTCCACGACCGAAGCGTTAGCAGTGAGGGTCACTGTCGACGTGTCGATGGTATCGCTGACGTTGGTCACGGCTTCAGCCGGGTTGACCGCCAGCCTCTCGAAGTCACCGCCGGTGGTGCCAGTGATGGTGGCTTTGACTTGACCGGCGTCTTTGTAGACGTCATCGGCTGGCGCTGCGACCGTCACCTGGCCAGTCGTTTGACCGGCCGCGATGTTGATGGTCGCGCCGTTGCTCAAGGTCACGGTCATTGCCGTGCCGGCTGGGTTGCTCAGCGTGGCGGTGTAGACGATCTGACCGCCTTCAGCGACATCGCCGGTGGCACTCAGCACCAGGTTGGTGGTGGCCTGGGTATCCGGGCTGTCGGTGACGGCAGTGGTCGGGTTACCCGCAGTTTCGAGCTTCTCGTAATTGCCGCCTTCGACCTTGGTAATGCTGTTGGTCAGCGGAGCATTGGTGTTGTAGACGTTGTTTGGCGCAACGAAGTTGACCGAGCCGGACGACTCACCCACGCCGATGGTAATGCTCTGACCGTTGGCCAAGGTCACGACCAGTGGCGAACCGGTGACCGGTGCCGACACCGAAGCGGTGTACACCACGGTGCCGCCCTCGACCACGCTTGGAGTGGCGGTCAGGGTCACGGTCGACGTGTCGATGGTATCGCTGACGTTGGTCACGGCTTCGGCTGGATTGACC
>NZ_JBFPFX010000005.1:0-242791 GCF_047978245.1 Pseudomonas sp. LFS044 | reverse complement strand
TCAATGAAATCGAGTAGGACGGAGCACGAGAAACTTTGTCTGAACATGGGGGGACCATCCTCCAAGGCTAAATACTACTGACTGACCGATAGTGAACTAGTACCGTGAGGGAAAGGCGAAAAGAACCCCGGAGAGGGGAGTGAAATAGATCCTGAAACCGTATGCGTACAAGCAGTGGGAGCCTACTTTGTTAGGTGACTGCGTACCTTTTGTATAATGGGTCAGCGACTTATATTCAGTGGCGAGCTTAACCGAATAGGGGAGGCGTAGCGAAAGCGAGTCTTAATAGGGCGTTTAGTCGCTGGGTATAGACCCGAAACCGGGCGATCTATCCATGGGCAGGTTGAAGGTTAGGTAACACTGACTGGAGGACCGAACCGACTACCGTTGAAAAGTTAGCGGATGACCTGTGGATCGGAGTGAAAGGCTAATCAAGCTCGGAGATAGCTGGTTCTCCTCGAAAGCTATTTAGGTAGCGCCTCATGTATCACTGTAGGGGGTAGAGCACTGTTTCGGCTAGGGGGTCATCCCGACTTACCAAACCGATGCAAACTCCGAATACCTACAAGTGCCGAGCATGGGAGACACACGGCGGGTGCTAACGTCCGTCGTGAAAAGGGAAACAACCCAGACCGTCAGCTAAGGTCCCAAAGTCATGGTTAAGTGGGAAACGATGTGGGAAGGCTTAGACAGCTAGGAGGTTGGCTTAGAAGCAGCCACCCTTTAAAGAAAGCGTAATAGCTCACTAGTCGAGTCGGCCTGCGCGGAAGATGTAACGGGGCTCAAACCATGCACCGAAGCTACGGGTATCACCTTTGGTGATGCGGTAGAGGAGCGTTCTGTAAGCCTGTGAAGGTGAGTTGAGAAGCTTGCTGGAGGTATCAGAAGTGCGAATGCTGACATGAGTAACGACAATGGGAGTGAAAAACTCCCACGCCGAAAGACCAAGGTTTCCTGCGCAACGTTAATCGACGCAGGGTTAGTCGGTCCCTAAGGCGAGGCTGAAAAGCGTAGTCGATGGAAAACAGGTTAATATTCCTGTACTTCCAGTTATTGCGATGGAGGGACGGAGAAGGCTAGGCCAGCTTGGCGTTGGTTGTCCAAGTTTAAGGTGGTAGGCTGAGATCTTAGGCAAATCCGGGATCTCAAGGCCGAGAGCTGATGACGAGTTGCCTTTAGGCGACGAAGTGGTTGATGCCATGCTTCCAAGAAAAGCTCCTAAGCTTCAGATAACTGGGAACCGTACCCCAAACCGACACAGGTGGTTAGGTAGAGAATACCAAGGCGCTTGAGAGAACTCGGGTGAAGGAACTAGGCAAAATGGCACCGTAACTTCGGGAGAAGGTGCGCCGGTGAGGGTGAAGGACTTGCTCCGTAAGCCCATGCCGGTCGAAGATACCAGGCCGCTGCGACTGTTTATTAAAAACACAGCACTCTGCAAACACGAAAGTGGACGTATAGGGTGTGACGCCTGCCCGGTGCCGGAAGGTTAATTGATGGGGTTAGCGCAAGCGAAGCTCTTGATCGAAGCCCCGGTAAACGGCGGCCGTAACTATAACGGTCCTAAGGTAGCGAAATTCCTTGTCGGGTAAGTTCCGACCTGCACGAATGGCGTAACGATGGCGGCGCTGTCTCCACCCGAGACTCAGTGAAATTGAAATCGCTGTGAAGATGCAGTGTATCCGCGGCTAGACGGAAAGACCCCGTGAACCTTTACTATAGCTTTGCACTGGACTTTGAATTTGCTTGTGTAGGATAGGTGGGAGGCTTTGAAGTGGGGACGCCAGTTCTCATGGAGCCATCCTTGAAATACCACCCTGGCAACTTTGAGGTTCTAACTCAGGTCCGTTATCCGGATCGAGGACAGTGTATGGTGGGTAGTTTGACTGGGGCGGTCTCCTCCCAAAGAGTAACGGAGGAGTACGAAGGTGCGCTCAGACCGGTCGGAAATCGGTCGTAGAGTATAAAGGCAAAAGCGCGCTTGACTGCGAGACAAACACGTCGAGCAGGTACGAAAGTAGGTCTTAGTGATCCGGTGGTTCTGTATGGAAGGGCCATCGCTCAACGGATAAAAGGTACTCCGGGGATAACAGGCTGATACCGCCCAAGAGTTCATATCGACGGCGGTGTTTGGCACCTCGATGTCGGCTCATCACATCCTGGGGCTGAAGCCGGTCCCAAGGGTATGGCTGTTCGCCATTTAAAGTGGTACGCGAGCTGGGTTTAGAACGTCGTGAGACAGTTCGGTCCCTATCTGCCGTGGACGTTTGAGATTTGAGAGGGGCTGCTCCTAGTACGAGAGGACCGGAGTGGACGAACCTCTGGTGTTCCGGTTGTCACGCCAGTGGCATTGCCGGGTAGCTATGTTCGGAAGAGATAACCGCTGAAAGCATCTAAGCGGGAAACTTGCCTCAAGATGAGATCTCACTGGGATCTTGAATCCCCTAAAGGGCCGTCGAAGACTACGACGTTGATAGGTTGGGTGTGTAAGCGCTGTGAGGCGTTGAGCTAACCAATACTAATTGCCCGTGAGGCTTGACCATATAACACCCAAGCAATTTGCTAGCGCAGATTGCGGTGGTGAAGACGAAACGAACCGAAAGTTCGAACGCACATCACACAGATCACATATCCGAATTCGCTGGGCTGTCCATCTGGACATTCTGGCTACCGAATTTCTTGACGACCATAGAGCATTGGAACCACCTGATCCCATCCCGAACTCAGTAGTGAAACGATGCATCGCCGATGGTAGTGTGGGGTTTCCCCATGTGAGAGTAGGTCATCGTCAAGATTCATTTCGCAAAACCCCTATCTGCGCGAGCAGGTAGGGGTTTTGTCTTTTCTGGATTTTACTGAGTCCGGACTCGGCAGCCAGCCGTGATATCGTTCCCTACCAGCTCCCAGCGCATTCCAGAGAACCCTCAATGGCCAAGCCCACCTCATTACATCCCGGCTTCATGATCGTGCACGGCAATCGCCTGGACGATTTGCGCAGCCTGGTGGTGAGTTGGATGCGCCGCTATCCGCTGGCACCGCTGGAAAACGAAATCGCCTTGGTTCAGAGCAACGGCATCGCCCAGTGGCTCAAGTTGGCCCTGGCCGAAGACCCGCTGGAAGATGACCAAGGCGGCTGCGGCATTGCCGCCGCCATCGAAGTGCAGTTGCCGGGCAGCTTCATGTGGCAGCTTTACAGAAAGGTGCTGGGCCGTGACGAGATCCCCGAGGTCTCTCTGCTGGACAAGGCGCCGCTGACCTGGCGCCTCATGCGGCTGCTGCCAGCACTGATCGAGCGCCCCCATTTTGAACCGCTGCGCCGCTTTCTCACCGATGACGGCGACCTGCGCAAACGCTATCAACTGGCAGAACGTCTGGCTGACCTGTTCGACCAGTACCAGGTCTACCGTGCCGACTGGCTCAAGGATTGGGCTGCCGGCGAGCACATCCTCAATACGGCTCGTGGCGAACGTAAACTGCTGGCTGTCGGTAACCGCTGGCAGGCCGAACTATGGCGTGCGCTGCTTGAAGATGTCGGCGAGCAGGGCATGGCTCAGAGCCGGGCAGGGGTGCATCAGCGTTTCATCGAGCGTATCAACAGCCTTGAGCAGCCACCTGCCGGCTTGCCATCGCGGGTGATCGTGTTCGGTATCTCCTCGTTGCCTGCCCAGGCGCTGGAGGCGCTCGCCGGCCTCGCGCGTTTCAGCCAGGTGCTTTTGTGCGTACACAACCCGTGCCGCCATCACTGGGCCGACATCGTTGCCGACAAGGACTTGCTGCGCCACCAGTACAAACGCCAGCAGCGCAAGCAAGGCATGCCTTTGCACCTGGATGACGAGTCATTGCATCAGCACGCCCACCCTTTGCTGGCCGCTTGGGGCAAGCAGGGCCGCGACTACATCAACCTGCTCGACAGTTATGACGACCCTGGCAGCTATCAGGGTGTCTTCAGCGAAGGGCGCATCGACCTGTTCAGCGAAAGCGAGCCGAAGACCCTGCTCAACCAGCTACAGGACGATATCCTCGAACTGCGCCCCCTTGCCGAAACACGCGAGCTGTGGCCAGAGATCGACCTCGGCAAAGACCGCTCGGTACGCTTCCACATCGCGCACAGCCCGCAGCGTGAAGTGGAGATCCTGCACGATCAATTGTTGGCTCGCTTCAGTGCCGACCCCACGCTGCGCCCGCGTGACGTCATCGTCATGCTGCCCGCGATCGACACCTACGCACCGCATATCCGCGCCGTATTTGGCCAGTTGCAGCGCCACGACCCGCGCTATATCCCCTTTACCCTGACCGACCAGGGCCAGCGTGGCCGCGATCCGCTGCTGATTGCCCTGGAACACCTGCTCAAGCTGCCAGATAGCCGCTTCGCTGTCAGCGAAGTCCTCGACCTGCTCGACGTTCCGGCAGTGCGCGCACGTTTTGGCATTCGCGAAAGCGATCTGCCAACCCTGCACCGCTGGATCGAAGGCGCGGGTATACGGTGGGGCCTGAATGCCGAGCAGCGGGCCACGCTCGGCCTGCCCGAAGGCCTGGAGCAGAACAGTTGGCGTTTCGGCCTGCGACGCATGCTGCTGGGTTATGCCGTCGGCATGGGCGAGGGGTGTGACGGCATCGAGCCTTACGACGAAATCGGTGGGCTGGATGCTGCCCTGATCGGCCCGCTGGTAGCCTTGCTCGACGCCCTCGATGTGGCCAACCACGCCTTGTCCCAGCCTGCCACGGCGGCTGAGTGGGGAGAGCGCCTGAATGCGTTGTTGCAGGTGTTCTTCCTGGCGGAGGATGAACATGACGAGTTCCTGCTGATGCAACTGCAGGAGCTTCGCGATAGCTGGCTGGAAGTCTGCGAGACCGTTGGTTTGCAAGACCTGTTACCCCTAACCGTGATCCGTGAGGCGTGGCTATCGGGCCTCGACCAGGGCAAGCTGTCCCAGCGTTTTCTTGCGGGTTCGGTAAACTTCTGCACCCTGATGCCGATGCGAGCCATCCCGTTCCGGGTCGTCTGCCTGCTGGGCATGAACGATGGGGACTACCCACGCGCCCAGCAGCCGCTGGATTTCGACCTGATGGCCAGCGACTACCGCCCTGGTGATCGCTCACGCCGTGAGGACGACCGGTACCTGCTGCTCGAGGCACTGCTGTCGGCACGCGACCAGCTGTACATCAGCTGGGTAGGCCGGAGCATCCGCGACAACAGCGAGCGCCCGGCATCTGTGCTCATCGGCCAGTTGCGCGATCACCTGTCCGGCGGCTGGCGTGTGGCCGGTGGTGGAGAAGGCCCGCAGGCAGGCGAACAGTTGTTGCATGCGCTGACTCAGGAACACCCACTGCAACCTTTCAGCCCACGGTATTTCCAGAAAGGCAGTGGGTTGTTCAGTTATGCCCATGAGTGGCAACTGCTACACCAGCAAGCCGATGAGGTTAACCAGCCCCAACCCGGCTTGTCTTCGTACAACAACGATGAAGCGCTGACCCTGGCCCAGTTGCAGGACTTTCTGCGCCACCCGGTGCGGCATTTCTTCAGTCAGCGTTTGAAGGTGTACTTCGAGGCACTGGAAGCCCCCACGCCGGATGAAGAGCCGTTCGTCCTCGATGCGCTGCAGCGTTACAGCGCCAGTGAAAGCCTGCTGGGTGCCGCCCTGGCCGATCCGGAAAATGCCGAGCAAGCGTTAACCGCCCAAGCGCGCCGCCTGCAGGCTTGCGGCATGCTACCGCTGGCCGGGTTTGGCGAGCTGCTGCAGGCCGAGCTAATTCAACCCCTGCCCGACCTGCTGCAGCGCCACCGCCAGTTGCTACAACGCTGGCCCGATGTGGTCGAGGGCGCGCTGCCGATCCATTTCGAGCATGGCAGCCACCGCCTCGAAGGCTGGCTTGGCAGGGTGTACCAGGGCGCAGATGAAAGCCTGTTGAGCATCACCACGGTGCCAAACACCATCAATGCGGGGCGCAACAGCCTCAAATGGCACCGTTTGATCGCCAGCTGGGTCATGCACCTGGCGGCCTGTGCTGCAGGGTATCCATTGCACAGCGCGCTGCTGGCCAGTGACATCACCCTGTTGCTGCCACCGCTGCCGCAGGCCGAAGCCGCGGAACAGCTCGGCCATCTGCTGGTATCACGCCAGGCTGCAATGAATGCACCGCTGCCGGTTGCTGCCAAGACCGCGTTTGCCTGGCTGGCCCAGGACGACCCTGACAAAGCACGCGCCGCCGCCATCCGTGCCTATGAAGGCGACGGCCGCACCAGCTTCGGCGAGCGCAGCGAAAGCGTGGCACTTGCCAGACAGTTCCGCGACTTCGCTGCGCTCAGTGCCGACGAAACCTTTGAAGGCTGGTGCGAAACCTTGTACCGCCCGTTATTCAGCGCAGCCTGGCAGACCTTGGGCAATCCGGAGAGTGGCGCATGACCCAGGACCGTCCCCTGGCACTGAGTTTCCCCCTGCACGGCAGCCAACTGATCGAAGCCAGTGCGGGCACCGGCAAGACCTTCACCATTTCCGCACTCTACTTGCGGCTGATCCTCGGCCATGGCGGTGAGCAAGGCTTTGGTCGTGAGTTGTTGCCGCCACAGATCCTCGTGGTGACCTTCACCGATGCCGCCACCAAAGAGCTGCGCGAGCGTATTCGCGCGCGCCTGGCCGAGGCTGCGCGGTTCTTCCGCAGTGAGCTGCCAGAGGCGGACCCGCTGCTGCACCAGTTGCGTGACGATTACCCCGAAGAGCACTGGGCACGCTGCGCCAATCGCCTGGAAGTGGCGGTGCAATGGATGGACGAAGCGGCCGTTTCGACCATTCACGGCTGGTGTCAGCGCATGCTCCGCGAGCATGCCTTCGACAGCGGCAGCCTGTTCACCCAGAGCCTCGAAACCGACCACAGCGAGTTGCTCGGCCAGGTCATGCGCGATTACTGGCGACGGTTCTGCTACGGCATGCAGGGCGACGCACTGGCCTGGGTGCGCAGCCACTGGGGCAGCCCCGACGCGTTGCTGCCGCGTATCCGCCCGCTGTTCGGCCGCGTCCGTGCACAGCAGGATGAGCACGAGCCGCAGGCACTGATCGATACCGCACTGCAACAGCGCGTCGACCAGCTGTGTCTGTTGAAAGCGCCATGGGTGAAGTGGGCGGACGAGTTGCAGCAAATTTGCCGCGATGCCGTCGCCGCCAAGCAGGCTGACGGGCGCAAGCTGCAGGCACGCTTCTTCGAGCCGTGGTTCGAAAAACTGCGTGCCTGGGCGAGTGATGAGCAGGTCGTCGAGCTCGACCTGGGTACCGGCTTCACCCGCCTGACCCCCGCCGGCATGGCTGAAGCGTGGAAGGTTGGCGAGCCGCCAGCTCACCCGGCCTTGGAGGCCATGCAAGGCCTGCCGCAACAGCTGCAGGCCCTGGCCAGCCCCGATGCACGCTTGCTCGAGCACGCCGCCGCCTGGGTCTCGGCACGTTTCGAGGTAGAAAAACGCCGCCGCGCCGAGATGGGTTTCGACGACATGCTGCTGCGCCTGCAGCACGCGCTGGCCAGTGAAGCCGGTGAGCGCCTGGCCAGCTTGATCCGCGAACAGTTCCCGGTCGCGCTGATCGACGAATTCCAGGATACCGACCCGGTGCAGTACGGGATCTTCGAGCGCATCTACTGCATCAGCGAAAACCGCGCAGAAACCGGCCTGTTCATGATCGGCGACCCCAAGCAGGCGATTTATGCCTTCCGCGGTGCCGACATCTACACCTACCTGTCCGCCCGGCGCGCCACCGCCGGCCGGCTGCACAGCCTGGACACCAACTACCGCTCCAGCGAGGCGATGGTGGCCGCGGTCAACCGGGTGTTCCTGCAGGCCGAAGCACGTGAACAAGGGCGCGGCGCGTTCCTGTTCCGCGAGGCTGATGACAACCCGCTGCCGTTCATCGATGTGCGTGCCAAGGGCCGCAGCGAACGCCTGCTGATCGACGGCGAGGCCGCCGCGGCCCTGCAATGCTGGCAGCTGGAAAGCGAAGACCCCGTTTCCAGCACACTTTACCGTCAGCAAATGGCAGCCAGTTGCGCCAGCCACATCGTCGCCCTGCTCAATGGCGCGCAGCGTGGCGTCAGCGGTTTGCGCAAGGCTGACGGCGAACTTCGGCCATGCCTGCCGTCCGACATCGCCATCCTGGTGCGTGATGGCCATGAGGCGCAGTTGGTGCGTGCCGAGTTGGCGGCCCGTGATGTGCGCAGCGTCTACCTTTCCGACAAGGACTCGGTGTTCGCCGCCCAGGAGGCACATGACCTGCTGGCCTGGCTCAAGGCCTGCGCCGAACCGGACTCCGAGCGCCTGCTCAAGGCCGCGTTGGCCAGCCTGACACTGGAGCTGTCACTGGCCGAGCTGGACCAGCTGAACCAGGACGAGCGGGTCTGGGAAGATTGGGTGATGCGTTTTCGCCGTTACCGTGACACCTGGCAGCGCCAAGGCGTACTGCCGATGTTGCGCCACCTGCTGCACGACTTCCAGTTGCCGCGCACGCTCATTGCCCGCAGTGATGGCGAGCGGGTGCTGACCAACCTGCTGCACCTGGCCGAACTGCTGCAGCAAGCGGCCGGCGAACTGGATGGCGAACAGGCCTTGATCCGCCATCTGGCCGAGCACCTGGCGAGCTCCGGCCAGGCCGGTGAAGAACAGATCCTGCGCCTTGAAAGCGATGAGCAACTGGTCAAGGTCGTGACCATTCACAAATCCAAGGGCCTTGAATACCCCTTGGTCTACCTGCCGTTCATCTGCACCAGCAAGCCGGTGGACGGTAGCCGCCTGCCGTTGGCCTGGCACGACAGCCAGGGCAATGCGCAGCTGACACTCACCCCCGACCAGGCACAGATAGCCCTGGCCGATGACGAGCGCCTGGCCGAAGACTTGCGCCTGCTTTATGTAGCCCTGACACGTGCCCAGCATGCGTGCTGGCTGGGTGTTGCCGACCTCAAGCGTGGCAACCAGAAAAGCTCGCAGTTGCACCGTTCAGCGCTCGGCTATCTGCTCGGTGGTGGCTTGCCGCTGCAGGGCTCGGCACAACTGGGCGACTGGTTGCGCAGCCTGCAGGCGGGCTGCCCGCACATTGCCTGCCCAGGCCTGCCGGCAGCCGACGATACGTGCTACCGCACGCCCCATGCCGAACGCGAACTGTTGCCGGCGCGCAAACCGCGTCGCCCAGCGGCCGAGCATTGGTGGATCGCTTCCTACAGTGCCTTGCGGGTCGGCGAGCAGACGTTGGGGGCCGATAGCTCCCAGGCCCAGCAACTGCTCGACGATGAAGTCGTCGATGCGCAAGTGCTGCGTGAAGTGCCGGCTGACGGTGGCGATATGCATCGCTTCCCGCGCGGGCCGAACCCCGGCACCTTCCTGCACGGCCTGCTCGAGTGGGCGGGGCGCGAAGGTTTTGCCGAAGTCGCGGCCAACCCCGCACTGATCGCACGCACCGTCGGGCAACGCTGCAACCGACGCGACTGGACCGGCTGGATTGCAACGCTTAACCAATGGTTGGAGCAACTGCTGACCGAGCCTTTGCCGGCCCGCGATGTGACCCTGACGCTCGCGCAGCTGCAGCACTACCAGATCGAAATGGAGTTCTGGTTCGCCAGCCATCAGGTCGATGCCGAGCAGCTCGACCGCCTGGTAACGCGCCATACCCACCCAGGCGCGGCGCGCCCCGCTGCCCAACCCACATTGCTCAACGGCATGTTCAAAGGCTTTATCGACCTGGCGTTCGAGCTGGACGGGCGTTACTACGTGGCCGACTACAAGTCCAACTGGCTCGGCCCCGACATCCAGGCCTATGACACCTTGGCCATGGAGAAGGCGATCCTCGAGCACCGCTACGACCTACAGTACGTGCTGTACCTTCTGGCCCTGCATCGCCAGCTGCGTGCCCGCCTGCCCGATTACGATTACGACCTGCATGTGGGTGGCGCCTTGTTCATTTTCCTGCGTGGCGCCAACAGCAGTGGCCACGGCGTGTACTTCGCCAAGCCGCCACGCGAGCTGATCGAAGCGCTCGATGCGCTGTTCCGTGGTGTGCACCAGCCTCAACAGCAGGACCTGTTTGCCGGAGTTGCGCCATGAGCCGCACCCTAGATGACCTCTTGCCTACGCCCCTGAACGCCGAACACCTGTTGACGCTGGCACCGCAACGCATCAGTGCCGACCTGCTGCAACTGCTCGACCGCTGGGTGGAGCGCGGCTGGTTGCGCGCCCTCGACCGGGCGTTCGTGTCTTTTCTCGAAGAACGCGCCCCCGGTAGCGATCCGTTGCTGCTGCTGGCTGCAGCGTTGGCCAGCCATCAACTGGGCCACGGCCACGTCTGCCTCGACCTGCAACAGACCCTCGCCGAGCCGGACTTCGCCCTGTCGCTGCCCCCGGAAGGCGATGCCTTGGCAGGCCCCTTGCTGCTGCCGTCGCAACTGCTCGCCAACCTCGATCTGGGCACCTGGCGCCAGCGCATCACCGCAAGCCCCCTGGTAGCCGCTGGCAACACCCCTGGCCAGCAGTCGCGGCCCTTGGTGATCAGCGGCGAGCGCCTCTACCTGCGCCGCTACTGGAGTTACGAACGGCAGATCGACGCAACCCTGCGCCAACGCCTGAGCCAGGAAGACGCAGCCCCGGCAGACTTGCCAGCACGCCTGGCGCAGTTGTTTGACGAAGGCGCCCTGGCCGGGCAGGTGGACTGGCAGAAGCTGGCCTGTGCCCTGGCCACCCGCGCCGGGTTCAGCATTATCACTGGCGGCCCTGGCACGGGTAAGACCACCACGGTAGTCCGCCTGCTGGCCTTGCTGCAGGCGCCTGCGGTAGAGCAGGGCAGGCCCCTGCGCATCCGCCTGGCGGCACCGACCGGCAAGGCCGCCGCCCGCCTCACCGAATCCATCGGCCAGCAGGTCGAGCGCTTGCAGGTTAGCGGCGAGGTGCGCGGGCAGATCCCCACCGACGTCAGCACGGTGCACCGCTTGCTGGGTAGCCGGCCGGGTTCGCGGCACTTTCGCCACCACGCTGGCAACCCGCTGCCGCTGGATGTGCTGGTGGTCGATGAAGCGTCGATGATCGACCTCGAGATGATGGCCAACCTGCTCAATGCCTTGCCCCCCAAAGCGCGCCTGATTTTGCTGGGTGACAAGGACCAGCTGGCCTCGGTCGAAGCCGGCGCGGTACTCGGCGACTTGTGCCGGGATGCCGAAGAGGGCTGCTACTCACCCGCCACCCAGGCTTGGCTGGAGCAGATTGGTGGCCAGTCGTTGACGGACAGCGGCCTCAAGGCGGGTGACGCACAGCGCAACCCGCTGGCCCAGCAAGTGGTGATGCTGCGGTTTTCCCGGCGCTTTGGCGAAGGCAGCGGCATCGGCCAGTTGGCGCGGCTGGTCAACCGCCAACAAGCCCAGGCGGCCCGCGACCTGTTGACGATGCCACCGTCGGATGTCTTCGGCCTCGCCTTGCGCGGCGAGCACGACCGCGCGTTCGATCGGCTGATACTCGATGGCCTCAACCGCGGCAGCGAAGGCCCGCAAGGCTATCGCAGCTACCTGCGCGCCATCGGCCGTTACCGCCCGGCGCCAGGCAGCGCATTCGATGACCCTCGTTGGGAACAATGGGCCGGCAAGGTGCTGCGCAGCTTCGAGGACTTCCAGTTGCTTTGCGCAGTGCGCAAGGGCGCCTGGGGTGTCGAAGGCCTGAATGAACGGGTAGCGCGTGTGCTGCACGGTGCCGGGCTGATCGACAGCCAGCAGCCCTGGTACGAAGGGCGGCCCGTGCTGGTGACGCGCAACGACTACGGCCTCGGGCTGATGAACGGCGACATCGGCATCGCCCTGCGCTTGCCGGATGAACACGGCGAGCCGCTGCTGCGCGTGGCGTTCCCGCGCAATGACGGCAGCGGCGGGGTACGGTTTGTCCTACCCAGCCGCCTCAACGAAGTGGAAACGGTTTTCGCCATGACCGTGCACAAGTCCCAGGGCTCGGAGTTCAGCCACACCGCCCTGGTGTTACCGGACGCGCTCAACCCGGTGCTGACCAAGGAACTGGTGTACACGGGCATTACTCGAGCCAAGCACTGTTTCAGCCTGATCGAGCCACGCCAGGGCATCTTCGAAGAAGCGGTGGGGCGCAAGGTGAGGCGGATCTCCGGGTTGATGCTCGAGCAAGTCTGACGCCCCTACGGAGGTGGCGGCGTTGTGCTATCGTTGCGCCCATATCCGAAGGGACTTGAGAGACTTCCCACATGACAGTGGCCGGTGGACGAGTGACGGGCTCTTTGCTTTCGCTGTTGCTGGCTGCCCTGATGCTATCGGCCGGCCCTGCCCGCGCAGACGCTGCAGCCACTGCGGTACAAGCCCAGCAGCGGGCCAGGGCCGTGACCCAGGTGGTGCTGGGTATTCTCAGCTATGCGCGTTGGCCGACCGAGCCGGTGCCGCTGCGCCTGTGCCTGATCGGGCCCACCGAATACGCCGATGACCTGATCAAAGGCAACCTGCAGAACTCCGGGCAACCGCTGCAGGTGCGCCGTTTGCTCGCCGATGACCGCGGGCTGGCCCAGGCCTGCGATGCCATCTACATCGGCAAGCTCGATCACGCTGAGCGCGATCGCTTGTTCCAGGCGGTCAGCGGCCACCCGGTATTGAGTATCAGCGAGGCGGACGACCCGTGTACGGTCGGCAGCCTGTTCTGCCTGCGGGTCAGCGATCAACAGGTAGCCTTCGAGGTCAACCTCGATTCCGTGGCACGCTCCGGCGTGCGTATCCACCCCAGTGTGCTGCAGTTGTCACGGCGCCGGGCGGTGCAACCATGAAGGCCACTAACAAGAAACGGGCTCGCCCGACCCTGCGTTCGGTGCTTGGCCGCGGTCACCTCAGCGTGGCCCTGTTGGCCGTTGGCCTGGTGGGCATATCGCTGACGCTGCTGGGCGTGCTCGCCCTGCGCGTTTACGCCAACCACAACTTGCACCTGATTGCCCGCTCGATCAATTACACCGTCGAAGCCGCCGTGGTGTTCGACGACAGCGTCGCTGCCAACGAGGCCCTGGAGCTGATTGCCAGCACCGAGGAAGTGGCCGATGCCAAGGTGTTCAACAACGACGGTGAGCAGTTGGCGCACTGGCAGCGCAACGTTGACGGCCTGCTTGGGCACCTGGAAACCCGCGTGGCAACGGCCTTGCTGGGCGAGCCAATCAACCTGCCGATTCTGCACAAGCAGCAGAGGGTTGGGCATATCGAGCTGATCGGCCAAGGCCGCAGCCTGTTGCTGTTCATGCTCGGCGGCCTTGGCGGCATTCTGTTCTGTACCCTCCTCAGTGCCTTTGTTGCCCTGCACCTGTCGCGGCGCCTGCTTGGCGATATCGTCCGCCCGCTGCGCGCACTGGCCAGCGTCGCCCACGCGGCACGGCGCGAGCGTAGCTTCGACCGGCGTGTGCCGGAAGCGCCGATTGCAGAACTCAACGAACTGGGCAACGACTTCAACGCCTTGCTGGACGAACTGGAGGTCTGGCACAGCCACCTGCAGAACGAGAATGCCACCTTGGCCCACCAGGCCAGCCACGACAGCCTGACCGGCCTGCCCAACCGCGCCTTCTTCGAAGGCCGCCTCAGCCGCTGCCTGCGCAACGCTGCGCGCCAGCAGGACCACATGGCCTTGCTGTTCCTCGACAGCGACCACTTCAAGCAGATCAACGACAGCCTCGGCCACGCCGTGGGTGATGAAGTACTGATCAACGTTGCCGACCGTGTGCGCGCGCAGCTGCGCGAGCATGACCTGGTGGCGCGCCTGGGCGGCGATGAATTCGCCATCCTGCTGACCCCGCTGCAGTCGCGCGAAGATGCCCAGCGCATCGCCGAGAAGATCATCGCCAGCATGCAACTGCCGATGCAACTGGACAGTGGTGGCAGCATCAACACCTCGCTGAGTGTCGGCATTGCCTATTACCCGGATGATGGCGACGATTCCGCCAGCCTCCTCAATGCCGCTGACGCGGCGATGTACCAGGCCAAGCGCACGCGCCGTGGCCAGTGGCAAGCGGCGCAGACGGAACGGTCCGCCGCCGAAATCAAGAACAGGAGCTGAACCGTGATACAGCGTTTGCGTTTCCCCTTCGTCGCCGTGGTGTTGGCTTTGCTGGCGCTGACCGGCTGCCAGAGTACGCCCCAGGCAGGCCTGACGCCTGAACAGATCGCCGTGCTCAAGCGCGAAGGCTTTGCACCCACGGATGAGGGCTGGGCGTTCGATCTGTCGGGTAAAGTACTTTTCGGCAGTGACCTGGACAGCCTCAATGGCCCGAGCCAGGCGATTGTCGAGCGTATCGGCAAGGCGTTGCTGGGCGTGGGCATCGAGGGGGTGCGGGTCGATGGGCATGCCGATGCCTCGGGCAAGGCGGCCTACAACCAACAGCTGTCCGAGCGCCGGGCGCAGAGCGTGGCCCAGGCACTGATCGGCATCGGCATGCCTGCGCAGAACATCCGCACACGCGGTTTGGGCAGCACCGAGCCGGTGGCGGATAACCGCACAAGCTCCGGCCGCACCGAAAATCGGCGGGTGTCGATTGTGGTGGCGTCTTACTAAGGCCCGCGTTGCAGTCATCGTCGGCAAGCCGGCTCCCACAGGTTGGACTGCCCCCAAGAAGTTGGATACCAATCCAACCCTAGGGGGCAGTCCAGGTATGGCCGGCCTTCAAGGCCTGTGATTTCCTTGTGGGAGCCGGCTTGCCGGCGATGGGCTGCAGAGCAGCCCCTTTACGCCTGGGCAAAGCGCATCTCGCGGGTTTCCCCCATCAACAAAGGCGCATTCGCCTCGGTCACCCCACGGATGTAATCCCACAGCAGGGTGATCCGCTTCAACTTGCGCAAATCCTCCCGGCAGTACATCCAGAATTGCCGGGTCACCTCGATTTCTGCAGGCAACACCGTCACCAACCGTGGGTCCTGCGCTGCAAGAAAGCACGGCAATATCGCCAGCCCGCGCCCCTGCAGCGCTGCCGTGAATTGGGCAATCACACTGGTGCTGCGCAGGTGCGCACTGGCATTGGGAATCAGGTTGGCCAAGTAAAGCAGCTCGGAGCTGAACGCCAGGTCATCCACATAGCTGATGAACGGATGGCCCGCCAGGTCGCTTACCTGGCGGATCGGTGCGTGGTTGTCGAGGTAATCCTGCGTCGCGTAAAGCCGCAACCGGTAGTCGCACAGTTTGCAGCACACATAGGGGCCATGCTCGGGCCGCTCCAGGGCGATGACGATATCCGCTTCGCGCTTGGACAAGCTGATGAAGTGCGGCAGCGGCAGGATATCCACCGAAATCGCCGGGTAGGCATTGACGAAGTGGCTCAGCTGCGGGGTAACGAAGAAGCTGCCGAAGCCTTCGGTGCAGCCCATGCGCACATGCCCCGACAGCGCCACGCCTGAGCCGGACACCTGCTCACAGGCCATGTGCAGGGTGCTTTCGATCGACTCGGCGTAGCCCAGCAATCGCTGGCCCTCGGCAGTCAGCACAAAGCCATTGGTTCGCGACTTTTCAAACAGCAAGGTGCCCAGCGCACCCTCCAGCGAAGTGATGCGCCGCGACACCGTGGTGTAGTCGACGCTCAGGCGTTTGGCCGCGCTGCTGGCCTTGCGGGTGCGCGCCACTTCGAGGAAGAACTTCAAATCGTCCCAGTTCAGCGAACTGAGTGAGGTCAGGTCTTTTTGCATGTTGATCCGGTTTTTTTGTGCGTTCTTGTTGGATGTTTGCACATCTATACTCGAAAAAAGCCCCCTGACGCCACCTCGCGTTTGCACGGCGCTGGCGATCTCGTCCTGACAATAATTCCAAGGAGAACGCAGATGAACGCACCCCAATCCCCCGGCCAGGCCAAGGTCGAGCAGGTCAAGCTGCTGATTGATGGCCAGTGGGTCGAGTCGAAAACCACCGAATGGCGCGACATCGTCAACCCGGCCACCCAGCAGGTGCTGGCGCGGGTACCGTTCGCCACGGTTGAAGAAGTGGACGCGGCAGTGGCCGCCGCCGAGCGCGCCTTCAAGACCTGGCGCGATACCCCGATCGGCGCGCGCATGCGCATCATGCTCAAGCTGCAGGCGCTGATCCGTGAACACAGCAAGCGTATCGCCGTGACCCTCAGCGCCGAGCAGGGCAAGACCATCGCCGATGCCGAGGGCGATATCTTCCGCGGCCTGGAAGTGGTCGAGCACGCCGCGTCCATCGGCACCCTGCAGATGGGCGAATTCGCCGAAAACGTTGCCGGTGGCGTCGACACCTATACCCTGCGCCAGCCCATCGGCGTGTGCGCCGGTATCACCCCGTTCAACTTCCCGGCGATGATCCCGCTGTGGATGTTCCCGATGGCCATCGTCTGCGGCAATACCTTTGTGCTCAAGCCATCCGAACAGGACCCGCTGTCGACCATGATGCTGGTCGAGCTGGCGCTGGAGGCCGGTGTGCCGGCGGGCGTGCTGAACGTGGTGCACGGCGGCAAGCAGGTGGTGGACGCCATCTGCACGCATAAGGACATCAAGGCGATTTCGTTCGTCGGCTCCACCGAAGTCGGCACCCACGTGTACAACCTGGGCAGCCAGCACGGCAAGCGCGTGCAGTCGATGATGGGCGCGAAGAACCACGCTGTGGTGCTGCCCGACGCCAACCGCACCCAGACCGTCAACGCCCTGGTCGGCGCGGCTTTTGGCGCCGCTGGGCAGCGTTGCATGGCTACTTCGGTGGCGGTGTTGGTGGGCAAGGCGCGTGAGTGGCTGCCGGATATCAAGGAGGCGGCAAGCAAGCTCAAGGTCAATGCCGGTAGCGAACCAGGCACCGATGTAGGCCCGGTGGTTTCCAAGCGTGCCAAGGAGCGTGTGCTAGGGCTGATCGAAAGCGGTATCAAGGAAGGCGCCAAGCTTGAACTGGATGGCCGTGATGTAAAGGTGCCGGGGTACGAGCAAGGCAACTTCGTCGGCCCGACCCTGTTCTCCGGTGTGAAAACCGATATGCAGGTCTACACCCAGGAAATCTTCGGCCCGGTACTGGTAACCCTGGAAGTCGACACCCTCGACGAGGCCATCGCCCTGGTCAACGCCAACCCGTTCGGCAACGGCACCGGCCTGTTCACCCAGAGCGGCGCGGCGGCGCGCAAGTTCCAAAGCGAAATCGACATCGGCCAGGTGGGTATCAACATCCCGATCCCGGTACCGGTGCCGTATTTCAGCTTCACAGGTTCGCGTGGTTCCAAGCTCGGCGACCTCGGCCCTTACGGCAAGCAGGTGGTGCAATTCTACACTCAGACCAAGACCGTCACCGCCCGCTGGTTCGATGACGACAGCGTCAATGACGGTGTGAACACCACCATCAGCCTGCGCTAAGGAGAACGCCATGCGTATCGCATTCATCGGCCTGGGCAACATGGGCGCGCCCATGGCCCGCAACCTGATCAAGGCCGGGCACCAGCTGAACCTGTTCGACCTGAACAAGACCGTACTGGCCGAGCTCGCCGAACTGGGCGGGCAAGTCAGCGCTTCGCCCAAGCAAGCGGCAGCCGACAGCGAGCTGGTGATCACCATGTTGCCGGCCGCAGCCCATGTGCGCAGCGTCTATCTGAACGAAGACGGTGTGCTGGCGGGCGTGCGCCCGGGCACGCCGACCGTGGACTGCAGCACCATCGACCCGCAGACCGCTCGCGAGGTCTCCAAGGCCGCTGCCGGCAAAGGCGTGGACATGGGCGATGCGCCTGTTTCCGGTGGTACCGGCGGTGCGGCAGCCGGCACCCTGACGTTCATGGTCGGTGCTAGCACCGAGCTGTTTGCCACGCTCAAGCCGGTACTGGAGCAGATGGGCCGCAATATCGTGCACTGCGGTGAGGTTGGCACCGGGCAGATCGCCAAAATCTGCAACAACCTGCTGTTGGGCATCTCGATGATCGGCGTATCCGAAGCCATGGCGCTGGGCAACGCGCTCGGCATCGACACCAAGGTACTGGCCGGCATCATCAACAGCTCCACCGGCCGTTGCTGGAGTTCCGATACCTACAATCCTTGGCCGGGCATCATCGAAACCGCGCCTGCTTCACGTGGCTACACCGGCGGCTTTGGCGCCGAGCTGATGCTCAAGGATCTGGGGCTGGCCACCGAGGCTGCGCGCCAGGCGCATCAGCCAGTGATTCTCGGGGCCGTGGCCCAGCAGCTGTATCAGGCGATGAGCCTGCGCGGCGAGGGTGGCAAAGATTTCTCGGCGATCGTCGAGGGGTACCGCAAGAAGGATTGACGAGCAAGGTGGGCTTCATCGCGGGCCGGGCAGCTTTCCCTCTGTAACTGCGCACCAGAGGGGAGGAGGCCCGTACTGCGGTGTTTTTTCTTTCTGCTCCGGAAAATGATTTATATTTGCAATGAGCTGCACGTTAAAGGGTGAAATTACAGGTAGTGAGTTACTACAAGGGATGAGAAGAGAGTTATATGTAGGGCCCATAGTGTCACTAGTAGAATCTTGGTTTTCTTGGGGAATGAATCAATTTCTTGTTGCTCTACAAGATTTCTATGCGTGAAAATTGATGGGAGTGCGAGTACTGTTGAAATTGTTCCTGTGCGCATCAGTTTCCCGATCAGCCCGGCTCGCTTGTAAGTCGCTCTATTTTTTTTGATGTACTGGCTGTTAGGGAATAGTGACTCAAAATGCTCGGTCCGCCGGGCGGCGATAAAACACTGTGCTGTCATTGTGATGATGATCAGGTTGATGATGACTGCCGGGATTAACCCTTTATCAAAAATATTCACTTTGAAAACTCCCGATACAGAAGCTCACCGTAGAATTCACCTTGCTCTTCTCCAATTTTGCCGCCAATGGTTGCTCCAGCACCACCAATCACTACTGCGCAAATCAGCCCACCCGTACCTGCCGTTGACAAACCGATCGCGGCACATATTGCAGGTGCTAGAACTGTCCCAGCCACATATCCACCAGCACTTCCGCCCGCCAGCCCTCCCATCAGTGAACCTCCTCCAACATACTTCGCTCTCTCGCAATCGGCTTCACGGCCGAGCGTACAAGCCTTGTGGATTTCAAGTCCTGTTCCTGCGACTTCAAGCGCTACTCCAACGTAGGCACCTTGCTTTATCAAACTGGCTGCCTTGGCTACACCGGCGACTTTATTTGCATACCCTGCTATCTCGCCCGTGTGCAAAAAACGCTTGGTGGATATCCCCAGCGTCCTTTTGATGGAGGTTCTATTTTTCAGCCCCGAGCCGTAAGCAGCCAGCTTGTTCAACTGCTCATCCAACTTCATGAACAAGGCGGCACGCTTGGCATAGAACTGATCGCGAGCGACCATGGTCCCTGATCCGAGATGCTGTTGATGCAACTTTTCGATTTCCATCAATGTGGCCTCGATGGCCCTCAGGTGCTTGCTCCACCCTTCACTGACCACTCCCGCGCCCATGGACGCATGCGCGATCAGGCTTTTCAGTGTCTCGAAGTTATCCAGGAAAAAGTTATCCACACCCTGACCATTGTGCAGCAGCCCTACGTGCACCTTGGCTGCTTGCGCCATCATCCAGGCTTCCTGACTGGTACATGAGGCCGTTGTGGAGTCGCCGATAATGATCAACTCGCCTTTTCTGACCACTGTGTTGGCGACGTGGGCATTAAGTACATCAAATTTTTCCAGTGAATGACCGCTGAGCGCCAGGTCAGCTTTAAGCCGGTGATAGTTTTGCAGCTTGAGATTCAGAAACGCCCGCGCCTCAGACATGACCATGCCCTCACGCGTATTTCTTATTGCCGATACGGTCCCAGCCACCGGCAATATTGCCGCCGCCGCTACCATCAACGCGGCGCTGTTGGGTATAAGTGGTTTTTATTCTACCGTAATTGAGTTGCACTACTTCCAGAGGAATACCCGTGTCGACGCCCTGCGAGTATTCGGCAATGATCACTTCTTCGAGAATGATTTCGTAGTATTTCAATTTGTCGCCACCGGCACGGCAGAGCGCCAGCTTCACTTCCTTGAGATGCTGGCCGGTGCAGCTGGCTTCCATCAGTTTGCAACTAGCGCTGTCGAGGCTTTTGGTGAATGTGAAGTTGGTCACTGAAGTGCGCCCGGAAGTTGCGCCGCCTGCGGAACTTGCAGTGGCGGATGTGCTTTGGCTGATGCCAAAGTCATAGCCGAGTATTTCAATCCATTTGTTGTGCTTTTCATCCAGTGCTTCACCTGGAATGTTGTCGATATGAATATAAGCGTCGAAAGCCATGCCTACCGCTCCCTGGCAAGTGATTTGAGTGGGTAATGCTGCCCGGCGAAAAGCCGGCTTCAGGAGCTTAAGACTGTCATGGGGCGAGGGCAATGCCTTCAGTGGCAAAGACGGGGAATTCAGAAAAGTACTACAGTTCAGGGGATAACTTGCGTGGAAATGTCAAAAGATGTGACAGTATTCCAGCGGTTTAATGACAAATTGCGGGGCTGGTGGTTAATGTAAACGGCATGTTCAGAAACACTTATGCCCCTGTAGGAAACGTCGCAAATCAAACAGGGGCATAGTGGGGGCTGCTTACTGATCAGGCAAAGACAAAGTACTTACGCACAGTCTCGACCACTTCCCAGGTCCCTTTCATCCCCGGTTCGATCACGAACACATCACCCGCCTTCAGGTGCTTCGGCTCTTCACCTTCCGGGGTGATGATGCAGTAGCCGTCGAGGAAGTGGCAGAACTCCCACTTCTCGTAATTGACCTCGAACTTGCCCGGGGTGCAGATCCAGGTACCCATGATCTTGCTGCCATCGGCCGACAGGTAGGCGTTGAGGTTGACGGTGTGCGGATCGCCGCCGATGCGCTTCCACTTGGTGGCGTCCACGACCGGCGTCGGGCAGGTTTCGCGCAGGACGGTAATGAAATCGGACATGGCACAACTCCTGGTGACTGGCTGAATGACTCGACACCATAGGGCCATTGGCCGAGCCCCAGTTGCCTGCGCTCGACGTCCAGGTGCCTGGCTGCGCTATGCGCGGACGTGATTAACCCTCCATAAGCAGGCGGTGACAAAATCCTACATGACAATAGGTTGATACCTACTTGCGCGCCCGACTCGTCCGCTGGTCGCGCCAGGTGTGTGTAGTGTGTACTGCGCTTCATTCTGGTCCGTTTGATGTGTATCATACACATCGACTGTCGAAGGAAGAATGAATGCGCAGTCGTGATGTAATTCAGCTCATTGAGGCAGACGGGTGGTACAAAGTAGAGGTGAAGGGCAGCCATCACCAGTTCAGGCACCCAATCAAAAGGGGAAGGGTGACGGGTTCCCCATCCTAAAAGTGATCTGCCCAAGGGCACAGTACATAGCATCCTGAAGCAAGCTGGGTTGATGCACCCTGATAGCTTCAACCGCTCGAAATTCAGTGGAGACGCGCAATGAAATTTCCCGTCGTATTGCATAAGGACGCCGACTCGGATTACGGGGTGACCGTTCCTGATGTCCCCGGCTGCTTTTCCGCAGGGGCGAGCGTGTCTCAAGCGTTGGAAAATGTTCAGGAGGCTTTGGCCCTGCATTTTGAAGGCTTGGTCGCTGATAACGAGGCGTTACCGCAGGCGCAGGAGGTCGATGTTCACGTGACCAACCCCGATTACCAAGGTGGCGTTTGGGCTGTAGTGGATTTCGATGTAACACCGTATTTGGGCAAGGCGGTACGCTTCAACGCAACGCTGCCGGAAAATCTGCTGCAGAGGATCGATGAGAAGGTAAAGCGCGATCATCGGTACGCATCGCGGTCTGGATTCCTGGCTTCAGCCGCGTTGCGGGAGCTGGCCCTCGGCCACTGAAGCTCATCGCGGGTAAACCCGTTCCCACAGGTACAGCGCAAACTTCCATGGGAGCGGGCTTGCCCGCGAAGAGGCCCGCACTGGCACCCTCATCACTCAAGCCCACCAATACCGCACAAAGTGGAAGAACACCGGCGCCGCGAAGCACACCGAGTCCATCCGGTCGAGCATGCCGCCGTGCCCCTCGATCATGTGCCCCCAATCCTTGACACCCCGGTCGCGCTTGATCGCCGACATCACCAAACCGCCGAAGAAGCCCATCACGTTCACAGTCAGCGCCATCAGGGCCGCCTGCCAGAAGCTGAACGGGGTGATCCAGCACAGCAGGGCGCCCACTAGCGTGGCCAGTGCCACGCCGCCGAGCAGGCCTTCCAGGGTTTTCGAGGGTGACAGGTTGGGTGCCACCTTGCGTTTGCCAAACAGCTTGCCGCATACGTACTGCAGCACGTCGCTGATCTGCACCACCAGGATCAGCCAGGCGATCAGCAGCAGGTTGCGGCCTTCGTAGCCGGGGATATCCAGGGTCAACAGCGCGGGCACTGCCGACACGCAGTACACCGCGATCATCAGCCCCCACTGCACCTTCGAGGCGCGTTCGAGAAACCGCGTGGTATCGCCGCCGAAGCTGGCCAGGATCGGCAGCAGCAGGAACAGGTAGACCGGGATGAAGATGCTGAACAGCCCATACCAATCCATGGCGATCAGCAGGTATTGCACCGGCAGCGCCACGTAGAACGCTGCCACCAATGCCGGGTAATCGCTGCGCCGGGTCGGGGTGAGCGTCATGAATTCGCGCAGGGCGTAGAACGAAACGCCGTAGAACAGCACGATCACGCCGTATTTGCCGAACACGAAGGCGATGCCGATCACCAGCACCATCACCCACCAGGCATTGATGCGGGCGTTGAGGTTGTCGATCACCGCGTGCGGCGCCGGGCCGGCGCGCCACTTGAGCAGGCGGCCGATCACGCTGGCGAGCAGCAGCAGGGCGCCGATGCCGGCAAATAGCGAAAGGGTGTTGTCGTCCATGTCAGGCTTCCTTAGGGGCCAGGTTCAGCAGGGCCTGGCTGGCCCGCTCGAGAAACGCCTGCTTGCTCTCATCCGCATGCAGGTGAATAGGTTCGCCGAAGCTCAGCGTGCACAGCAACGGCAAGGGCAGCGCGCGGCCCTTGGGCATGACCCGGTTGAGGTTGGCGATCCACACCGGCACCAGCTCAACCTCGGGGTTGGCCATCGCCAGGTGGTACAGGCCGCTTCTGAATGGCATCAGCGGCTCGTCACTGAGGTTGCGCGTGCCCTCAGGGAAGAAGATCAGCGAATCACCCTGGGCCACCGCTTCCAGGATCGGCTGCAGTGGGCTGCCCTGGCCTTCGCTGCGCTGGCGGTCGATCAGCACGCCGTTGAACACTTTGCGGATCAGGAAATCACGAATGCCAGGCTTGGCCCAGTAGTCGGCGCCGGCCACGGGACGTGTGCGTTCACGCAGAGGCGCTGGCAGCGAGGCCCAGAGCAGCACGAAGTCGCCGTGGCTGCTGTGGTTGGCGAAGTACAGGCGTTGCACCGGCAGCGGTGTGCAGCCGAGCCAAAGGGCGCGGGCGCCGGTGATCAGGCGGGCGGCGGAGGTAATGACGAAGGCGGTCAGGGCGGCGAGCATGGCGCGGTGGTTATCCGGTGAAGGGGAGTGTGAGCAGGGTAGTCAAGGTCAGTATCAGTTGCAGGGCCAGGCACGCGGCCTGGCGGCGTAACAGGGCCAGCGCGGCCTGACAGCGGCTGGGCCAGTCGCGGGCGTCGACGGCTTGCGGCTTGAGCCGCAGGTCGATCAGGGCCCGGTCCAGGGCCTGGGTATCCGTAGGCAGGTCAGTGCTGGCGCTCAGCTTGGCAAACAGCTCTGCATCCAGTGCCACGCGGATCGCCCAGTACTTGTGCAGCAGGCCGAGTACCAGCAAAACAACGCATAGCACGCTGGCCAGCGGCTGCAGTGGCATACCGAGTAAAGGTGCCAGGCCGTAGGCCAGGGCGAGCAGAGTGATGCCATCCGACAGGCGCTCCAGTTGCGCGCCACGGCCGAGCAGGCTGGCGACCAGGTGCAGGTTCATGGGTAGGCTCCCAACTGCTTCAGCACCTGGCGATGCGCCGGGTGCAGGACGATGCCGGGGCGCGCCTGGCGGATCAGCGCCTCGGCCTGGGCTGCATCGCTGCAGCGGCCGCTGAGCAACAGCCAGGCGGCCACTGCGCTGGCGCTGCGCGAATACCCCAGCGCGCAGCAGACCAGCAGGGGCCCTTGAGTGCGCAGGTGCTCGATGGCGTCGGCGGCTTGTTGCAGCAGCTGGGCATCGGCGGCTATCAGATCCAGGGTTGGCAATGATCGGTAGGCTGACTGCGCTGGCCTCATCGCCGGCAAGCCGGCTCCCACAGGGATCGCCACAGGCTCCAAGGTTCGCGCAGTACCTGTGGGAGCCGGCTTGCCGGCGATGGCGGTGGTACAGGCAATAAAGGGCAGTTCGGCGCAGAGGTCGACGATGGCAGCAAAGGGCGCGCGCTCGCCGCGCCCCGGTATGCGCCCGAGGAACACCCCGTCACATACTTCATCCGGCTGTGGGTGCCGCCAGGTCCAGCATCTGGAGTTGATCCAGGCCGCGACCAGGTAAGGCGCCAATAGCCAGCAGGCGGCATTCGAAAGCCGCCCGTCGCTACCTTTCTGAAACCCACCCGCACCGAGCACACCATAGTTAAGCGCGACCATGAACAAAGACACCGCAGGCCATGCCAGCCACAACCACGCGCCGCCGAGCCCGCCCGCCAACACCGCGCACAAACCTGCCCCCAGCCCATACCAGGCTGCCAGCCGCCAACGCTTGGCAACGCGCGCCAGGCGCGCACCCTGCAAAGGCAGCAGGCCTTCACGCGGCCACAGCCAGACACACACAAACCCCGCCAACGCCCCGGCAGGCAAATCGATGAAATGGTGCTGCCAGGTCGTCAGCACCGAGATACCGATCAACGCCATCCAGCCATGCATCACCCATCGCCAGGGTTGCCGGTGAATGTGCCGGGCAAACATCGTCCAGATGATCACCAGCAACGCGATATGCAGCGACGGTGCCTGGTTATAGGGTTTGTCGAACCCCATCAGCACATCGAACAACCAGCCGAACACGCCATCCAGCCCTGGCCGCTCGAAAGTGAAACGCAGCGGCCAGAGCAGGAAACAGCCCACGCTGATCAGTTGCGCGGTCAACAGCGCCAGGGCATGCCGGTCCATTTCCTGACGGGTGCGTGGCAGCAGGAAGGACAGCCCGTACAGCAGGTCGATCGACCAGTAAGGAATGATGGTCCAGGGCCACAGCGGCATGTGCTGTTCCCAGCCGAACACCAGGCTGCCGATGTCATCGCGGCCAGCGGTGTAGTTGTTCACCAGGCCATAGCTAAGAAAGAAGAACGGGCCCAGCATCAACAACCAGAGCACGCCCCGGCGGATCAGGCCCGGCTCACGGGGTGGGTTCATTCCCGCACTCGTTGCGCCAGGCTGACGCTGAAAATGCCCCACTCATCGATGCGCTGGGCAAGCTTGCGAAAGCCCGCCGCCTCGACCAGCTGGTCCATCTCGGCCTGGCTGCGCCGGCGCATGACCCACGCCTCACCGCCCCGGTGGCTGGTGAGGGCGCGGGCGATCATCTCCAGTTGCGGGTGCCAAGGCTGGCCGGTGTAGACCAGGTAGCCGCCATCCTCGACAGCCTCGGCCAGGCCTGCCAGCGAGTGGCTAACCAACGTATTGCTGGGGAACAGTTCATACAGGCCGGACACCACGGCGAGGGCAGGGCGCGGCTCGAGCGCAGCCAGGCTTTCGCGATCGAAGGCATCGCCTTGAACGAAGCGGGCGATGTCGGCCAGGCCTTTTTCGGCGATCAGCGCGCTGCCTTGCTGCACATTCAGCTCGCTGTAGTCGCGCAGCAGGATGGATTCCGGCAGTTGTTCCAGCGCTTGCAAGGCTTCGAGAATGTAGCGGCCGTGGCCTGCGGCAATATCGGTGATATGTACCGGCCGCTGCTGTTCCCGCAGCCGAGCGATCGCGATGCGCAGCAGCTCTTCAACGTGCAGCTTGCGCTGGCGGATGCCGCGCCACCCGATGGCGCCGAGGTAGTGCTGGTCGATCATCCGGCCCAGCTTGCCCTTGCCCGTCGGTTGGTTGCGGTAGACGTAGTCCAGGGTGCTGCCAGAATCAAAACCGGTGTCGAAGCCCAGCTTCACCCCGTCGGCGAGCCCTTTGCCCAGGCGCAGCCCGGCGCGGGTGGCACGCCAGTAAAGGTCGCGTGGCGAGTTGCGCGGCAAGGGCGCCGCCAGGCTTTCGGCCTCGGCACAGCTGGCGCCGACTTGGTCGGCATCGAGCAGCGACGGTAGCGGCGCGGGGCTTTCGAAACAGTGCTCGACAAAGCGTTCGATGCGCTTCAAAGCATGCCCCCGTTCACGCTCGCCGAGGGTGTCGTGGAAAAACCCGGGCAGGATGTGAAGCTCTTTGCGGGCACTGCCCAAGCGCTCGTAAAAACGCTCCTGCGGCTTGCGCTCGACCACCAGGTCGGCCCCGGAAACCAGCATCTGCGTCGGCACCTGAATGGCCTGCGCATCAGCCACCACCCGCTCGGCAGCCTCGTACAGGCCGAGCAGCATGGTCACCGAAATCGGCCGGCTGATCAGCGGGTCGGACACATACGACATGACCCGCTCCGGGTCGTGGGTAAGCAGGCGCGGTTTGACGTAGCTGTTGACGAAGAAGTTGCCGCGCATGGCCTTTAGCAGCTTCAGGCCGGGGCGGGCGAAAGGCACATACAGCTTGACCTTGAAGGCGGGCGAGGCGAGCACCAGGCAGCGCACCTTGGGTGCGTAGTCATGGGCCCAGGTGGCGATCAGCACGGCGCCGACACTCTGCGCCAACACCACCAGGTCCTGTTCGGCGATGCCGTGCCGGGCCTGGATATGTTCGATGAACGTCTGCACATCGCGCACGCTGGTGGCAAAGCTCGGGCTGTCGCCGCGGGCGCCCGGAGACTTGCCGTGGCCGCGTGCATCCCAGGCGAAGAACTCATAGCCCGGCATGTCCAGTTCGTCTGGCAGGTGGGCCATGCGCCCGCCATGTTCATGGCCACGGTGGAACATCACCACAGCCCGGCGAGGCTGGTGCTGGTTACGCGTGGCAGGCCAGTAACGGTAGTGCAGCTCGACCCCGTCATGGGTGGAGAAGTGCAGCGATTGCGCTTGGCGCATGGCGAAAGTCCTTGTCCGGCGGCGATGGGCTCAGCGGGTCTCGAGCAACCCCTGGCGAACCCGGTTGTAGAGGGTATAGAGCGAGAGTGCGAGGATGACCAGCAGCAGGCCGTTGATCCATGGCGCAGCGAGCAGGCCGAAGGCCACGCCTGTGCCCAGCACGCCGAAGGCGAACGCCCGGTCGCTCTTGCCCATCGGCCCGTCGTAGCGGCGCGATGCACCGGCCAGCGGGCCCATCACGCCCGCGTATTCGCTGAACGTGGCGCTGAGCACCACCAGCACCACCAGGCTGGGCCACACCCCGGCTAGCAGGGCGAACGGCAGGTACAGCGCGGCATCGGCGATCACGTCGCACAGCTCGTTCAGGTAGGCACCCAGTGTGGATTGCTGGCCGAATTCCCGGGCGAGCATGCCGTCAACGGCGTTCAACGCCATGCGCAGCAGCATCCAGAGCGGGATGAGGATGAACAGCCAGGTGCTGTGGCTGAGCCAGGCCAGCAGCAGGCCCAGCAAAACAGAGACCACCGCAGCGCTGACAGTGACCTGGTTGGCGGTGACGCCACGGGCATGCAGGCGTTCGACGCCGGGGCGCAGCAAGGCCTGAAAGCGGGGTTTGAGCTGATAGATCGATGGCACGTTGAACTCCCTGTCGTGGTGCGGCGGTGGGATTGTGAGGCGGACATATCCCGTAACGCAAGAACACCACGATCGCCGTGGAAGCGGGTTTGCCCGCGAAGCATTAGAGGCGGGGCCTGGCCATGGCTTCGCCCTGGTTCGCGGGGGGCGGCATCGGGGTAAACCCGCACCCACAAAGTCACGGTTCAATCAAACCACCTGGGGTGGGCCGCAAACGCTCGACCAACCCAGCGGCATACCCCGGCAACCCAGCAAAATCCCGCGCGCACAGCAGCAAGCGGCGATTGGCCCAGCCCTCGCGCAGCGCCACCCAATGCATCGGTAACAGGCCTTCCCAGCGCCTCACTGCCGCCAGCGGCACCACGCCGACACCGGCGCCCCCTGCAACCATGCGGATCACCCCGTCAAAACCTTCTGCGCGTACCCGCACGCGCATGCGTAGGCCCTCGCGCAAGGCCTGCTCCTCCAGGTAAAGCGCCAGCGCGCTGTTCGCCCCCAGCCCGACATGGCCATGGGCGAGGCTGTCGACAAAGCTCGGTGCGGGCTCCGCGCTGAGCGGGTGGCCCGGGGGGGTGACCAGTACCAGCGGATCATCGCGAAACGGCAGGGTCTGCAGGTGCGCGCTGGGTGCAGCAGTGGAGATGATGCCCAGGTCGGCCATGCCCTGGGTGATCGACTGCACGATCCTCAGGCTCGGCAGTTCCTGCACATCGACACTCACGCCGGGGTTGTTGGCCAGATAACCGGCAAGCAGTTCCGGCAAGTATTCGGTCAGCGCCGCCGTATTGCACAGCAGGCGCACCTGGCCTTGCTGGCCCTGGGCGTATTGGGCAAGGTCGAATTGCAGGCGCTCGACCTGCTGGCCGATCAGCCGGGCGTGTTGCAACAACGCCTGGCCAGCAGGCGTCGGCTGCACGCCACGGCGGTTGCGTTGCAGCAGTGCAGTCCCGAGCGAAGCCTCCATGGCCCGGATACGCGCACTGGCCGCCGGCAGTGACAGATGGCTGCGGCGCGCCCCCGCAGTGATGTTGCCGCACTCAAGGGTGTGCTGGAAAAGCGTGAGATCAATCAGGTCGAAATGCATTAGCCTCTGTCCAGGCAAAAGTCTCCCTGAGTATATGGCAGATTTTCAGCCCACCCGTCTCACGCCATGATGGCAGCCATGAATACCTTGATCGCGTTCTATCAAAACATCGGCCCGGCCTTGTCAGTTCTGGTCATCATCACCTTCGTGCTGGCTGGCGCGGTGAAAGGGGTGATAGGCCTCGGCCTGCCGACCATTGCCATGGGCCTGTTGGGCCTGGCTATGCCGCCTGCGCAGGCTGCCGCGTTGCTGATCGTCCCGTCGACGCTCACCAACCTCTGGCAACTGGCGGCGGGCGGGCATCTGCTGGCGCTGCTGCGGCGTCTCGGGCCGATGCTGGCGATGATCTTCATCGGCACCCTGCTGGGTAGCGCCTGGCTGGGCATCGACAGTGGCCCATGGGCGGTGCACGCGCTGGGCGCGGCGTTGCTGGTGTACGCGATGTACGGCCTGCTCGGGCCCGATCTGCGACTGGCGCCAAGCAGGGAAGGGTGGCTTGGGCCATTGTGTGGGCTGGTGACCGGCATCGTGACCGCCGCAACGGGCGTGTTCGTGATACCAGCGGTACCCTACTTGCAGAGCCTGGGCCTGAGCCGCGAGCAAATGATCCAGGCGCTGGGCCTGTCGTTCACCGTCTCGACCGTGGCCCTGGCCCTGGGCCTGGCCGGGCAGGATGCCCTGGGTGGCCAGGCACTGGGTGCGTCACTGCTGATGCTGGCGCCTGCGCTGCTGGGCATGCTGGCGGGCCAGTGGTTGCGTCAGCGCATCAGCCCGGTGCTGTTCAAACGCTGCTTCTTCATCGGCCTGGCCGTGCTGGGCGGCCATCTGCTGATCAACGGTTAGCGGACGAAGCACTGAGCATCTCGATGGCCTGGATATCGAAGTCGCGCTCCAGGTAATCCATGCGCTTTTCGAAGAACTCGACCATATGTGGCAAGGCTGAATGCACGTCCAGCGCGGCTTTGTCGGCCCACACCTCGAAGAACACGAACAAGCTCGGGTCGGCCTTGTCGCGCAACATGTGGTACTCGATGCAGCCAGGCTCCCGACGGCTCGGCTCTACGTAGGCACGGAACAAGGTTTCGAAGGCGTCGGCCATTTCCGGACGGGTCTTGGCCTTGAGGATGAAGGCGTGTTGCTCGGTCATGATGTGCTACTCGGTGATTAACGATGAGACGATTCTAAGGCAATAATGAATCGAGCATTCGTGACTTCAAGGCAATTGTATTTTGATCCATCCCTGCTGTTTCCCGCGCAAGCAAGCCTCTAATCTGCCGGTCATCCAATTTGACTCAGCCCACCGAGGCCCAGCATGAAAAAGATCCTTCTGCTCAATGGCGGTAAACAGTTCGCTCACTCCGACGGCCGCCTCAACCAGACCCTGCACGACGCTGCCCTGGCCCATCTCGACCGCGCCGGCTTCGACGTGCAACAAACCTTCATCGATGGCGGCTACGACGTGCAGGCCGAAGTCGAAAAATTCCTCTGGGCCGACGTGGTGATTTACCAGATGCCGGGCTGGTGGATGGGTGCACCGTGGACCGTGAAGAAGTACATCGACGAGGTCTTCACCGCCGGCCACGGCAGCCTCTATGCCAACGACGGTCGTACCCGCTCGGATGCCTCGCAGAAGTACGGTAGCGGCGGCCTGGTGCAGGGTAAGCAGTACATGCTGTCGTTGACCTGGAACGCCCCGCAGCAGGCCTTTGATGACCCGAGCGATTTCTTCGAGGGCAAAGGTGTGGACGCGGTGTACTTCCCGTTCCACAAGGCCAATCAGTTCCTGGGCATGACCGGCCTGCCGACCTACCTGGCAGTCGATGTGATGAAGCGCCCGGATGTACCAGCCGCACTGGCAGCCTATGAAGCGCACCTGGACCAGGTGTTCGGTAAGGCCGAATAACTGGACTTGCAGCCCTCAAGCGGCTATCTATCACCGCGACCAGCAGACACAGGCGCCGCCGTGAAAACCCGATCCGAAGAACTCCAGGTATTTGTCGCCGTGATCGACTGCGGCTCGATCTCCGCTGCCGCCGAGCAGATGGGCCAGACCCCGTCGGCGGTGAGCCGCACCTTGTCGCGCCTGGAGGCCAAGCTCGGCACCACCTTGGTCAACCGCACCACGCGGCGCATGGACCTGACTGAAGAGGGGCGGTTTTTCCTGGAACGGTCACGGCGGGTGCTGGAGCAGATGGACGAAATGGAAGAGCGCCTGTCGATGAACCGCCAGAACGCCGCCGGGCGCCTGCGCATCAACGCCGCGGCGCCTTTCATGCTGCACGCCATCCTGCCCTGGATCGGTGAGTTTCGCCGCCAGTACCCTGGCATCGAGCTGGAACTCAACACCGACGACCTGATCATCGACCTGCTGGAACAGAGCACCGACGTGGCAATCCGCATCGGTGAGCTGGCTGACTCCAGCCTGCATGCCCGCTCGCTGGGCTGCAGCCCGGTGCAGGTGCTGGCCAGCCCGGCCTACCTGGCACAGCACGGCACGCCGCAGCACGTCGAAGACCTGAACAACCACTGCCTGCTGGGCTTCAGCCAGCCCGAGTCGCTCAACCTGTGGCCGCTGCGCCACGCCGAGGGCGACCGTTGGCAGATCCGCCCGGCGCTGATCGCCTCCAGTGGCGAGACCCTGCGCCAGCTGGCGCTGGCCGGGGAGGGAATTGTCAGCCTGTCGCACTTCATGACCCATGAAGACATTCGCGCTGGCCGCCTGCAGGTGCTGTTGAGCGATGCCAACAACGGTTACCGCCAGCCGATCCACGCCGTTTACTACCGGAATACGCAACTGGCCTTGCGCATCCAATGCTTCCTCGATTTCATCCAGCAGAAGTTGGCGATGTACGCCTGCTGAGTTGCCTGAACGCGACAAATCCTGCCCATAGGCGGCGAAACTTCCTACCTTTGATTGCACAGTCGACACGCTTCGGCCTTACTGACTGATCAACAAAAACAACACCAAGGAAGTGTCATGCGTATCGTCCCGTTCCAGTACCTCGCGCTAGCAGCCGCGATCCTGAGCAGTTCCTCGGTCTACGCGGCAACCCTGGAGGGTGGCGCGGTGGCCGCGCCCGATCAATATGGCGCACAGGTGGCCGCCGATATTCTGAAAAAGGGTGGTAACGCAGTGGATGCGGCAGTGGCCACAGCCTTCACCCTGGCGGTGACGTACCCCGAGGCCGGCAACATCGGTGGCGGTGGTTTCATGACCCTGTTCGTCGACGGCAAAGCCTATTTCCTCGACTACCGCGAGGTGGCGCCCAAGGCCGCGACCCGCAACATGTACCTGGACGACAAAGGCGAGGTCGTCGAGAACCTGAGCCTGGTGGGTGTGCGTGCGGCCGGCGTGCCCGGTACGGTGATGGGCCTGTGGGAAGCACACCATAGGTTCGGCAAGCTGCCGTGGAGCGAGCTGCTCACCCCGGCCATCGGTTATGCCAAAAATGGCTTCAAGATCGCAGAAAAACAGTACCAGTACCGCAACGACGCCCAAGGCCTGTTCAAGACCGCGACCAACTTCAACGACTACTTCGGCAACATGAAAGTCGGTGAGCTGTTCAAGCAGCCGGAGATGGCCCAGACACTCGAGCGCATTGCCGACAAAGGCGTGAGTGAGTTCTATCAGGGCAAGACCGCCGACCTGCTGGTGGCCCAGATGCAGGCCGACAAAGGCCTGATCACCAAGGAAGACCTCAAGGATTACAAAGCCGTGTGGCGTGAGCCGATGGCCCTGAGCTGGCGCGGCAACGTGGTCTATACCGCGCCGCCGCCCAGCTCCGGCGGCGTTGCCCTGGCCCAGTTGCTGGGCATCAAGGAAGACCGCGCGGCGGACTTCAAGGGCGTGGCGCACAACTCGGCGCAGTACATCCACCTGCTGGCCGAAATCGAGAAACGTGTGTTTGCCGACCGTGCCGACTACCTGGGCGACCCAGCCTTCACCAAAGTGCCGGTCGACCAGTTGGTCGCCAAGGACTACCTGGCCAAGCGTGCTGCGCAGGTCAACCCCAAGGCCATTTCTGCAACCGACGACGTCAAGCCGGGGCTGGAACCGCACCAGACCACGCACTTCTCGATCGTCGACAAGCAGGGCAATGCGGTCAGCAACACTTACACACTCAACCTCGACTACGGCAGTGGCGTGGTGGTGAAAGGCGCAGGCTTCCTGCTCAACGACGAGATGGACGACTTCAGTGCCAAGCCGGGCGCGGCCAACGCCTTTGGTGTCGTGGGCGGTGATGCCAATGCGATCGAACCGGGTAAGCGCATGCTGTCATCCATGAGCCCGAGCCTGATGACCCGCGATGGCAAGGTCGAGCTAGTGCTCGGTACACCAGGTGGTTCGCGCATCTTCACCTCGATCTTCCAGGTGATGAACAACCTGTATGACTACGGCATGCCGCTGGAGAAGGCAGTGGCGGCGCAGCGTGTGCACCATCAGTTGCTGCCCAAGGACACCATTTATTTCGACAGCTATGCGCCGCTGACCGGGCCGGTGGCCGATGGGCTGAAGAAGATGGGGTATGTGCTGGAGGATCAGGGCTGGGAGATGGGCGATATCCAGGCGATCCGGGTGAACGGGGCGAAGCTTGAGACGGCTTCCGATCCGCGTGGGCGCGGGGTGGGGATGGTCGTCAAATAAGCGTTGGCCCCATCGCCGGCAAGCCGGCTCCCACAAGTCCCGCGCCTATCTTGAGGTTGCGCACTACCTGTAGGAGCTGGCTTGCCGGCGATTGGGCCGCATAGCGGCCCCAAGCCTGTAGTCACACCCGGAACTGGCTGACCAACATCTGCAAGTGCCCACCCAGGCGCGCCAGCTCGACGCTCGACGCCGCCGTCTCGTCACTGGCCGCCGCCGTCTGCTCCGACACATCCCGCACATTCAGAATGCTCCGGCTGATCTCTTCAGCCACCGCACTCTGCTGCTCGGCCGCCGCAGCAATCTGCTGGTTCATCGACTGGATGCTCGACACCGTGCTGGTGATGTTCTCCAGCGAAGCCCCGGCCTTGCGCGCCAGCTCGACGCTGCTGTCGGTCAGAGTACGGCTGCCTTGCATGGCGTTGGCCACCTGCTGGGTGCCATGCTGCAGGCCGGCGACCAGCTCTTCGATCTCTTCGGTGGACTTCTGCGTGCGCTGGGCCAGGCCGCGCACTTCGTCGGCGACCACGGCAAAACCACGGCCAGCTTCGCCGGCGCGGGCGGCTTCGATCGCGGCGTTCAGCGCCAGCAGGTTGGTTTGTTCGGCCACCGACTTGATCACGTCCATCACGCTGCCGATCTTCTGGCTTTCCTGTTGCAGCAGATTCATGGCTTCGGTGGAACGGTGCACTTCTTCGGCCAGGCGTTCGATCTGGCTGATCGCCTCACCGACCACGCGATCACCCGCGCGCGCTTCATCGTCGGCACCGGTTGCAGCATGCGAAGCCTGCTCGGCATTGCGCGCCACTTCCTGAACGGTCGCGGCCATTTCGTGCATGGCGGTAGCCACCTGGTCGGTTTCGACCTTCTGGCTGTTGGCCCCCGCACTGGTCTGCTCGGTGACGGCCGACAGCTCTTCGGCGGCGCTGGCGATCTGCGTGACGCCATCACGGATACCGCTGATCAGCTCACGCAGGGTGGTGCCCATGCGCGCGATGCCTTGTTGCAGCACGCCGATTTCGTCGCGGCGGGTAACCCGCATGTCGTGGGTGAGGTCGCCGCCGGCGATGCGCTCCACGGCTTGCAGGGTCTCCTGCAGAGGGCGGGTGATCTGGCGGGTGATGATGACTGCCGCCAGTACACCGGCCAGCAGCGCCAGCAACGTGGCGATGGTCTGCAGGCTGCGGGCCTGGCTGCTTTCGATGTCGCGGCGCTCGATCTGGATCTTGTACAAGGCGTCGCTGCGCTTGACGATGTCGGCGCCCTGAACGGTCATTTCTGCGCGGGAGGTGGTGATGGTTGCGACCGCATCGCGGAACTGGCGCACTGCCTCACGGTAGGCCTGAACCGACTGTTCGAACTGTTGCACGCGCGTGGCTTCGGCTGGCAGCTGGCGCTTGAGGGTGTCGATTTGCACCAGTGCCGATTCCAGCTGGCGCAGCGCCGCCTGTTCGTTGGCCGCGGTGTTTTCGGCGATGTAGCCGCGCACGTCCACACGCACTTGCAGCAGTTGCTGGCGGGTTTTGCTGATCAACTGGTATTGCGCCAGGCGCACGCTGTCGGCCTCGGGGCGGGCCATGACGTCCTGGCTAAGGGTTTCCATGGCAGCGTCGGCCTGCGCGGCCGACACGTTCATCGCTTCACGGGCGGCCAGCGAGCTCTTGTAGCCCGCGCGCATCTTGTTCAGCGAGACCTTGTACTCGCTGATGGTCTGGCCAAGCTCTTTGAGCAGCTTGACGTTTTCCGGGCTCTTGAAGGTGCCGACCAGGTATTCCTGCTGCTTGCTGAACGCATCCAGCTTGGCCTGGGTGTTGGCAGCGGCGGCATCATCGCCGTTGGCGATCATGTACTGCAGGCGCGCTACGCGCAGGTCGGTCAGGTCTTTGTTGAGCTGGCCGATATCACCCATCCAGTTGCTGCGGTCGATCAGGCTGCCCAGGCTGGTCCAGCCGGTCAGGGCCAGCAGGCCGGTAAGGACCAGCACCAGGCCGAAGCCCAGGCCGAGTTTGAGGTTGACGCTGATGTTGGCGAACCAGCTGTTCATGCACGCTCTCCAGAAAAATTTCGCTCACTTGATCATTTTTCGATCGCAAGGCGTTGTTGTTCTGGATGCCCGCTGAATCGTGCAGGGGTTATCGGCACTTGGCAGCGAAGCTGAAACGCTTTTTCAGCTGTTTTGTAACTGCATGAAAACGTTTGCTTTTTATCGGGCTATTCGCGGGCGAGCCCGCGAACATTTCACAGGCTGCGCGCACTGAACGTATCGCAGCTGTTCACATCCCCCTGCGCAAACCCGGCCTTGAACCAGCGTACCCGCTGCGCCGAAGTGCCATGGGTAAACGAGTCCGGCACGACGCGCCCCTGGCCCTTTTGCTGCAACCGGTCATCACCAATCGCGTTGGCCGCATTCAGTGCTTCCTCGACATCCCCCGGCTCCAGCCAGTTCAAGCGTTGCTGCGCCTGATAGGCCCAGACACCGGCCAGGCAGTCGGCCTGCAACTCCTGGCGCACCAGCAGGCCATTGTCGCCTTCCAGGCGCTGGCCGTTGCGCCGCGCGGCATCGACCTTGGCCGACACACCGAGCAAGGTCTGCACATGGTGGCCGATCTCATGGGCTATCACGTAGGCCTGGGCGAAGTCACCTGCAGCGGCGAAGCGGGTTTCCATTTCGCGGAAGAATGACATGTCCAGGTAGACCCGTTGGTCCGCCGGGCAGTAGAACGGCCCCACCGCCGCGGAGGCAAAACCGCAGGCGGAATTCACTTGGCCGCTGAACAGCACCAGTTTGGGGTCGCGGTACTGTTTGCCCGCCTGGGAGAACAGGGCCTTCCAGGTGTCTTCGGTGTCGCCGAGGATCGACGCGACGAATTGCGCCTGCTCGTCGTTCGCCGCCGGCGCCTTGTTGCCCGCGCCGCTGGGCGCCTGCTGTTGCTGCTGTTCCATCTGCCCGGTGAGCTGGCCGAGTATCTGCAGCGGGTCCTGGCCGGTGAGCCAACCGATGCCGACGATCAGCAGGATTGCCCCAAGCCCCAGCCCCTTGCCGCCGCCAAAGCGCATACCGCCGCCGCCGCCGCCCTCGCCACGGGCATCCACCACATTGTCGCTGCGCCGGCCTTTTCGCCATTCCATGAGTTGTGCTCCCGACCGTGAAACATGAAGACAAAGATTAGTTCACCCCAGCCAAAGGTACTAATGCATAACCATACGGTTATGTATCTGACCGCTGATTTCAATATTCATCCCGCGCGAGTTATCTGAAACTGCAAGTCCCCATAGGGGAATTTTCATAATTCCAAGAGAGGAAAACGGCATGCCCGCCCAGGACAATAGCCGCTTCGTGATCCGTGATCGCAACTGGCACCCCAAGGCCCTGACGCCCGACTACAAGACTTCCATTGCCCGCTCGCCGCGCCAGGCACTGGTGAGCATTCCGCAGTCGATCAGCGAAACCACCGGCCCGGATTTCACCCACCTGGGCTTCGGCGCCCATGACCACGACCTGCTGCTGAACTTCAACAACGGTGGCCTGCCGATCGGTGAGCGCATCATCGTTGCCGGCCGTGTCGTAGACCAGTACGGCAAGCCGGTGGCCAACACCTTGGTGGAGATCTGGCAGGCCAACGCTGGTGGCCGCTATCGCCACAAGAACGACCGCTACCTGGCACCGCTGGACCCGAACTTCGGCGGTGTCGGCCGTTGCCTGACCGACCGCGACGGCTGCTACAGCTTCCGCACCATCAAGCCCGGCCCGTACCCATGGCGCAACGGCCCCAACGACTGGCGCCCGGCGCACATTCACGTGGGTGTGAGTGGCCCGTCGATCGCCACCAAGCTGATCACCCAGCTGTATTTCGAAGGCGACCCGCTGATCCCGATGTGCCCGATCGTCAAGTCGATCGCCAACCCTGAAGCGGTGCAGCAGCTGATTGCCAAGCTCGACATGAGCCACGCCAACCCCATGGACTGCCTGGCGTACCGCTTTGACATCGTGCTGCGCGGCCAGCGCAAGACCCACTTCGAAAACTGCTGAGGACCCCGCCATGCCAATCGAACTGCTGCCGGAAACCCCTTCGCAGACCGCCGGCCCTTACGTGCACATCGGCCTGGCCCTGGAAGCGGCCGGCAACCCGACCCGCGACCAGGAAATCTGGAACTGCCTGGCCAAGCCTGAGGCACAGGGTGAACACATTCTGCTGATCGGCCAGGTGTATGACGGCAACGGCCACCTGGTGCGCGATTCGTTCCTGGAGCTGTGGCAGGCGGACGCCGCTGGCCAGTACCAGGATGAATACAACCTGGAAAACGCCTTCAACAGCTTCGGCCGCACCGCCACCACCTTCGATGCCGGTGAATGGACCGTGCAGACTGTGAAGCCTGGTGTGGTGAAGAATGCGGCCGGTGTGCCGATGGCGCCGCACATCAACATCAGCCTGTTTGCCCGTGGCATCAACATCCACCTGCACACGCGGCTGTATTTCGATGATGAGGCCGAAGCCAACGCCAAATGCCCGGTGCTCAACCTGATCGAGCAGCCGCAGCGCCGCGAAACCCTGGTTGCCAAGCGTTGCGAAGTGGATGGGAAGACGGCCTATCGTTTCGATATCCGTATTCAGGGGGAAGGGGAGACGGTGTTCTTCGACTTCTGAGTGTATTGGGGCCGCGTTGCGGCCCCAGTTTCAGCCAATCAACGCCGAACCAGCAAAACCCCACTTTCCATATGGTGGGTATAAGGGAACTGGTCAAACAACGCACAACGCTCGATGCGGTGCGTGTCCTGCAACTGCTCGATGTTCGCCGCCAGCGTTTCCGGGTTGCACGAAATGTACAGAATCCGCTCGAAACGCCGGGTCAGCTCGCAGGTATCCGGGTCCATGCCCGCGCGTGGCGGGTCGACGAACACAGTACCGAACGCGTAGCTTTTCAGGTCGATCCCTTCCAGCCGGCGGAACGGGCGCACGTCATTCAGTGCCTGGGTCAGCTCTTCTGCCGACAACCGCACCAGCCGCACGTTATCCACAGCGTTCTCGTCAAGGTTGCTCAGCGCGGCATTGACCGAAGTCTTGCTGATCTCGGTGGCCAGCACCTGGCGCACCCGTGTGGCCAGCGGCAGGGTGAAGTTGCCGTTGCCGCAATACAGCTCCAGCAAGTCGTCATCGCGATCGCCGATGGCCTCGAATGCCCAGCTCAACATCTTCTGGTTTACCGCGCCGTTAGGCTGGGTGAACGCACCTTCCGGCTGACGATAGCTGAACACACGGCCGGCGACCTCGAGTTTCTCCACGGCATAGTCACGGCCAATCACCAGGCGTTTGCCTTTGGACCGGCCAATCAGGCTCACACCCAGCGCTTCAGCCAGCTCCCGCGCGGCCACTTCCCAGGCTTCGTCGAGCGGGCGGTGGTAGCACATCGTGACCATTGCATCGCCGGCCAGGGTGGTCAGGAACTCCACCTGGAACAGGCGATTGCTGAGTTCCTCACTGGCCTGCCAGGCCGCCTTCAAGCGCGGCATCAGGGCGTTGATGCGCTGGCTGGCAATGGGGAAATCGTCGATCAGGATGGCCTTGTGCTTCTCGCCCGGGGCGAACATCGCATAGTGGCGCTGGCCGTCCTCGCGCCACAGGCGGAACTCGGCGCGCAACCGGTAGTGCTCGCGCGGCGAGTCGAAGACGGCAGGCTCCGGCGCGCCGAACGGGGCCAACAGCTCACGCAGGCGGGCGACTTTGCCCTGCAGTTGCGCGTCGTAGGCGCTAGGGTCGAATGCAGCACTCATGCGTTGAACCAGCCCAGCTTGATGACGAACAGAATGGAAAGGATCACCAGTGCCGGGTTCAGGTCGCGGTGGCGGCCCGAGATCAGCTTGATGGCAGTCCAGGAGATGAAGCCGAAAGCGATGCCGTTGGCGATCGAGTAGGTCAGCGGCATCGCCAGGGCGGTGACCACCACGGGCGCAGCTTCGGTGACGTCGTCCCAGTTTATTTCCGCCAGGCCCGAGGCCATCAGTACGGCGACGAACAGCAGCGCCGGGGCGGTGGCGAAGGCCGGTACGCTACCGGCCAGCGGGGCGAAGAACAGCGCCAGCAGGAACAGCACGGCAACCACGATGGCGGTGAGGCCAGTGCGGCCACCGGCGCTCACGCCCGCCGCCGACTCGATGTAGCTGGTGGTAGTCGAGGTGCCCAGCAGCGAACCGGCCATGGCTGCCGTGCTGTCGGCGATCAGGGCGCGGCCCATCTTCGGCATGTGGCCGTCCTTGCCCATCAGGCCGGCGCGCTTGGCCACGGCGATCAGGGTGCCGGAGTTGTCGAACAAGTCGACGAAGAGGAAGGCGAAGATCACGCTGATCAGGCCCACATCGAGGGCACCGGCGATGTCCAGCTGCAAGAAGGTCGGTGCCAGCGAAGGCGGCATCGACACGATGCCGCCGAACGGCGTGACGCCCATGGCGATTGACGCGACGGTGACGGCCAGGATGCCGATCAGCACCGCGCCGCGCACTTTCAGCGACTCGAGGCCGACGATCAGGAAGAAGCCCAGTGTGGCGAGGATCACCGAAGGCTGCTTGAGGTCGCCCATGCCCACCAAGGTAGCTGGGTTATCGACGACGATGCCCGCGTTATGCAGGGCGATCAGCGCCAGGAACAGGCCAATACCGGCCGCGATGGCCGAGCGCAGTGGCAGCGGGATGCTGTTCACGATCCATTCGCGGATACGGAAGATCGACAACAGGAAGAACATCACCGCCGACAGGAACACCGCACCCAGCGCCACTTGCCAGGTGTGGCCCATGTGCAGGACCACGGTGTAGGTGAAGAACGCGTTCAGGCCCATGCCCGGCGCCAAGGCGATCGGGTAGTTGGCGATCAGGCCCATGGTGGCCGAGCCGATGGCCGCGGCCAGGCAGGTGGCGACGAAGATCGCACCCTTGTCCATGCCGGTTTCGCCGAGAATGCTCGGGTTGACGAACAGGATGTAGGCCATGGCCAGGAAGGTGGTGACGCCCGCGAGAATCTCGGTGCGCACGTTGGTGTTGTGTGCTCTTAGTTGAAACAGCCTTTCCAGCATGCCCGCTCCCCAAGGCGCCCCCGGCGCCATGAATGTATCGACCCCATCAGCAAAGCACAGACCGTACCGGTTGCCGTGGTTTTGTGTGGGGAGGAAAAAAGCCGCGCATCATACCAGCATGCTTGGCGGGGGCCTATGGCCGTTGGGGAATGGGTTTGCATAGCCGGTACCGGCCCTGTGGGAGCGGGCTTGTCCCGCGAAGAGGCCGGCACAGGCAACTGATCAACCGTTATGCAACCGGTCCCGCTTGGCCAGCGTCGGGAACATTTTTATCCACAGCCCCGTCACCACCAGTGTGCCCACCCCGCCCATCACCACCGCCGGCACCGTACCAAACCAGTGCGCCGTGACACCGGATTCGAACTCGCCGAGCTGATTCGAGGCACCGATGAACAACCCGTTGACTGCGCTCACCCGGCCGCGCATCTCGTCGGGCGTCTCCAGCTGCACGAAGGCGCCGCGGATCACCATGCTGATCATGTCTGCCGCGCCCAGCACCACCAGCACTGCCAACGAGAACCAGAACGAGGTCGACAGGCCAAACGCGATGGTCGCCACGCCAAACACGCCGACCGCGGTGAACATGATGCGGCCGACCTTGCGCTCAACCGGGAAGCGCGCCAGCCACAGCGACATCAACAGCGCCCCCACCGCCGGTGCCGAGCGCAGCAGGCCCAGGCCCCACGGGCCGGTCAACAGAATGTCCTTGGCGAACACCGGCAACAGCGCGGTGGCACCGCCCAGCAGTACGGCGAACAGGTCGAGCGAAATGGCCCCGAGAATGTCTGGCCGGCTGCGGATGAAGCGAATCCCGGCCAGCAGCGACTCCAGGCTGGCGCGCCCGCGCTGCGGTACCTGCTGGCGCGAGTCCAGGCTCAGCATCAGCAGGCAGGCAATGGCATACAGGGCCACGGTCGGGCCGTACACCCAGATGCTGCCGAAGGCATAGAGGAAACCGCCCACGGCCGGGGCGACGATGGTCGCCGCCTGAGTCGCCGAGGCAGACGCCGCCACGGCCCGTGGGAACAGCCCGGGCGGCACTACATTGGGCAACAGCGCCTGGGTGGCGGGCATTTCGAACGAGCGCGTGGCGCCCAGCAGGAAGGCCAGCACGAAGATCAATTCGCGGCTGACGTTGTCGGTGGCGCTGCCCAACGCCAGGGCCAGGGCGATCAGGCCCTGCAGGGTCTGGCACAGGGCAGCGACCTTGCGCCGGTCATAACGGTCGGCGACATGCCCGGTGTGCAGCATGAACAGCACGCGCGGCGCGAATTCGACCAGGCCGACCAGGCCGAGGTCGAGCACATTGCCGGTCAGCTGGTAGAGGTGCCAGCCGATGGCCACGGTGAGCATCTGGAAGCCGCTGGCGGTGAATACCCGTGCCAGCCAGAAGGCAACGAACGGGCGGTGATGGCGTAATAACTGCGGTGCTGAATCAGACATCGCGAACCTGTGGCTTCGGCGCAGTAGAGGGGCCCGCAGCGTATCATCTGTTTGTAACAAACAGTTACTGTTTGCCGTGATCGGCACTTTTCAACGCTTCCCGAAAGAGGGTGGGGCAACAGGTCACGCGGCAATCAACCACACGGCCCATCCGGCCATTCGGGACTATGCTTCCTAGCAGTCGTTGATCTGGATCAATCGTTCCAGAAACAACGAATTGGCCTGTAGGCCGAAATCCCTGCGATCGAACAGAACAATTCCAACAGGCCGCACTCGACTGAGACGTGGGGGCAGTGGGCAACGGGGCCACAAGCCCGGAAGCCGGATTATCTGAAGAGGAAGCACCATGTTCGGAATAGAAGCCCTCGAGCTCGCCCGAATTCAGTTTGCCTTTACCGTGTCGTTTCACATCCTGTTCCCGGCCATTACCATCGGCCTGGCGAGCTACCTGGCGGTTCTCGAAGGCCTCTGGCTGAGGACCCACGAGCAGGTCTACCGTGACCTCTACCACTTCTGGTCGAAAATCTTCGCCGTCAACTTCGGCATGGGCGTGGTCTCCGGCCTGGTCATGGCCTACCAGTTCGGCACCAACTGGAGCCGCTTCTCCGACTTCGCAGGCGCCGTCACCGGCCCGCTACTGACCTATGAAGTGCTGACCGCGTTCTTCCTCGAGGCGGGCTTCCTCGGCGTCATGCTGTTCGGCTGGAACCGTGTGGGCCGCGGCCTGCACTTCTTCGCCACGGTGATGGTGGCGCTGGGCACCCTGGTGTCGACGTTCTGGATCCTCGCCTCCAACAGCTGGATGCAAACCCCGCAGGGCCACGAGATCATCGACGGCCGTGTGGTTCCGGTTGACTGGCTGGCGGTGATCTTCAACCCGTCGTTCCCCTATCGCCTGATGCACATGGCCACTGCGGCGTTCGTTGCGACGGCCTTCTTCGTCGGCGCCTCGGCGGCCTGGCACCTGCTGCGCGGGCGCGACAACCCGGCCGTGCGCAAGATGCTCTCGATGGCCATGTGGATGGCGCTGATCGTCGCGCCGGTGCAGGCAGTCATCGGTGACTTCCACGGCCTCAACACCCTCAAGCACCAGCCGGTAAAGATTGCCGCGATCGAAGGCCATTGGGAGAACGTGCCCGGCGAGCCAACCCCGCTGATCCTGTTCGGCATCCCCGACATGAAAGCCGAGACCACCCGCTTCAAGGTCGAGATCCCGGCGCTTGGCAGCCTCATCCTCACCCACAGCCTGGATAAACAGGTGCCGGCCATGAAGGAGTTCCCACCCGAGGACCGGCCCAATTCGACCATTGTCTTCTGGTCGTTCCGGGTCATGGTCGGGCTGGGCTTGCTGATGATTTTCGTCGGCCTGTGGAGCCTGTGGCTGCGCAAGCGCGGCACCCTCTACAGCTCACGGCCGTTCCTGTACCTGACCCTGTGGATGGGCCCGTCCGGCCTGGTCGCGATCCTGGCTGGCTGGTTCACCACCGAGATCGGCCGTCAGCCGTGGGTGGTCTATGGCTTGATGCGCACCTCGGAAGCTGTTTCCAACCACAGTTATGCACAACTTGGGTTCACCCTGGTGGCTTTCGTGGTGGTGTACTTCGCGCTGTTCGGCACGGGCCTTGGGTACATGATGCGCCTGGTGCGCAAAGGGCCGAAAACAGGCGAGGGTGATGATCACACGCCGGGTGGCCCCGGGCAAAAACGCACGCCGGCACGGCCGCTGTCTGCCGCCGATGATGGCCGCGAGGCCAACACCCCCAGCCTGAGCAAGGAGAACTGAGCCATGGGTATCGACCTTCCGCTGATCTGGGCTGTGATCATCATCTTCGGCGTCATGATGTACGTGGTGATGGATGGTTTTGACCTCGGCATCGGCATGCTCTTCCCGTTCGTCAAGGACGAGCATGACCGTGACGTGATGATGAACACCGTCGCCCCCGTGTGGGACGGCAACGAGACGTGGCTAGTGCTCGGCGGTGCCGGGCTGTTCGGGGCGTTCCCACTGGCCTACGCAGTGGTGCTCGAAGCCTTGTACCTGCCGCTGATTCTGATGCTCATCGGCCTGATATTCCGCGGCGTGGCGTTCGAATTCCGCTTCAAGGCCAAGGATGACAAGCGCCATATCTGGAACAAGGCATTTATCGGCGGCTCGCTGGTGGCGACGTTCTTCCAGGGTGTTGCGCTGGGCGCGTTCATGGAGGGGTTCAAAGTGGTCGACCGGCATTTCGCCGGCGGCACGCTCGACTGGCTGACCCCGTTCAGCCTGTTCTGCGGCCTGGGCCTGATCGTTGCGTATACCTTGCTGGGCTGCACCTGGCTGATCATGAAGACCGAGGGGCCGTTGCAGGCGCAGATGCACAAACTCGGCCGGCCACTGGCACTGGTGTTGCTGGTGGTGATCGGTATCGTCAGCCTGTGGACGCCGATCGCTTACCCGCAGATCGCCGATCGCTGGTTCAGCATGCCTAACCTGCTGTGGTTCATGCCGGTGCCGGTCCTGGTGCTGGTGACCTTCTACGGCCTGTTCAAAGCGGTGGCGCGCAGTGCCAACTACACGCCGTTCCTGTTGACCCTGGTGCTGATCTTCCTTGGCTACAGTGGCCTGGGCATCAGCCTGTGGCCGAACATCATCCCGCCGTCGATCTCGATCTGGGAGGCCGCTGCACCGCCACAAAGCCAGGGCTTCATGTTGGTGGGCACGCTGTTCATCCTGCCGTTCATCCTTGGGTACACCTTCTGGAGCTACTACGTGTTCCGCGGCAAGGTCACCCACGAAGACGGCTATCACTAGGAGAGGTGCATGATGGCTGGCAAACATGGCCTTGAAGAGAAAAAACCGCTTTGGCAGCGGCTGGGCTGGCTGCTGCTGATCTGGGCGATGAGCGTGGCGGCGCTGGGTGTGGCTGCCTATGTAATGCGGCTGTTCATGGGGGCGGCCGGGCTGACCACCCATTGAAGACTGTCCAGTGATGGGCCTATCGCCGGCAAGCCGGCTCCTGCAGGTACAGCGTTGTGCTTGAGAGCACCGCAATGCCTGGGAGAGCCGGCTTGCCGGCGATAGGGCACGCAATGGTTACTTGCGGGCCTTGAGGATCACGAACTTCGGCGTCGCCGCCACTTGCTCCACCCCTCTGAACAACCGCGCCAGCTTGCTGTGGTAGCCCAGGTGACGGTTGCCGACGATATACAGCGCACCCCCCACCACCAGCGCTTCGCGCGCCTGCTGGAACATGCGCCAGGCCAGGAAGTCGCCCACCACCTGCTGCTGGTGGAACGGCGGATTGCACAGCACCACGTCCAGCGACTGTTTTTCCACCCCGGCCAGGCCGTCGCCTGCCAGCACTGTCACCTCGCGGTCGCCCAGTGCGGCCTGCCAGTTTTCCTGGGCCGACTGCACCGCCATGTACGACTCATCGACCAACGTGTACTGCGCCAGCGGGTTGGCCAGCGCGCTGGCGATACCGAGCACGCCGTTGCCGCAACCCAGGTCGGCAACCCGTGCATTGCCCAGGTCGCGTGGCAAGTGCGGGAGGAACGCGCGGGTGCCGATGTCCAGGCCGTCGCGGCAGAATACGTTGGCGTGGTTGAGCAGTTCCAGCGCAGGGGCGTCCAGCTGGTAGCGGGTGGGGTAGGGCGAACGTGCAACGGGGCGCTCGGCGACGGTAGCGGTCAGCAGGCGCGCTTTTTTCTGTGCCAGCGAAGCCTGCACCGGGCCGATGTACTTCTCCAGCAAGTCGCCAGCCGCCCGCGGCAGGTGTTTGATCATTGCCCCGGCAATCACTTGTGCGCCGGGGGCCAGGTGGCCTTGCAGGCGGATCAGTTGCTCTTCAAGCAGCGCCAGGGTCTTGGGCACGCGCACCAGCACGCGATCGAACGGGCCCTGCCAGTGCTCGCTGGCGGGCACGAATGGCACGCTGTCGAACGCCTTGCCATTGCGCGCGAGGTTTTTTTCCAGGGCCAGGTGGGCCAGGTGCGAGTCGCCGCTGCTGACCACCGACAGGTGGCCGGCCAGGCTGGCGGCCAGGGCACCGAAGCTGTCATTGAGTACCAGCACCCGGCACTCGGCAGCCAGCTGTTGCCCATGCAACTGTTCGAGCAGGTACTCATCGGCAGCATCGAAGGCCTGCAGCGGGTCGTTGGCCTGGTCCGGTTGGCGGATCAGGTCGAGTTCGGCGAAGGGGGTGGTCAACAGGGGCATGGCGTCTGGCTCGGGTACGGATCTGCCCGTGGCGGATCGCCTCGGGCTTTGGTCCGCGATTCTACAGGGCTTTGCCGACAGTCGCAGGCCTGGCTACTGATCGATCAGCCCGCGCATCATGGCGATGGCGACAGCGCCTGCCTTGTTGGCGGCGTTGGTCTTGGTGATCACGCTGCGAATGTGGAAGTTCACCGTGCTTTGCGAAAGGGAAAGGATGCAGGCTACATCGGCGGCCGTCTTGCCGGCGGCCGACCATTTGAGCACCTCGAGTTCGCGCCCGCTCATTTTGACAGGAGGCGAACTGAGCCTGGCCAGATGATGCTCGCTGACGATCGCGTGAAGGGTGTGGCACAACCACTGCACCTTGCCGGCCTTGTCGTAGAGCTCGGCGATGCTCACCTCGCCGGTGGGCCTGCAAACACTGACCTGGCTCTCGTTGTGCTGCAGGTCGTGCAGCGACTGCGTCCAGCCATGGCGCAGGCCGTGTTCGCAGGCTTGCTGGCGAAAATGCGGCGTTTCACGATAAAGCTCATCGGTCCACAGCACCGGCATCGTCGAGGCATGGCTGCAGACGGCTGCCGCGTCCTCTTTATAGAAATCATCGCGCTGATAACGCTCGATCCAGGCCTCGGGGTAGTTGCTGTAGAGGAAGAGCTTGGGTGCTTGAGCTGCAAGCTGAATGCGAATTTTCAGGCCCAGGAAGTCCATGTCCATATCCTGTGCCAGGTGCACAGCGAGGTCGAACACCTTTTGCGGCGCGCTCTCGCTGATCAACCTATGTAGATGCTCGTGATTCCATTGAAGCATCCGGCACACTCCCTCGGTTTGCGGATCCAATCCGTTCGCATACCCGAAGCATTGTAGGAAAAGTCCGAGCGCTGTGTTGGGATTTTTTTGTTATAGCGATCAGGTTTCTCTGAGAAAACGGCACGATTGACTTGCCGTGCCCCTACATCTAGGTGGTTTTTATCCAGGCCGCTTTGCGCGACACTGTGCACACGCTATTTTTGGAGCCCGTCATGACCGCCAGTGCCGACAAGTTTACCCGCCAGACCCTGCTCGACGTCCAGCCGCTGACGCCGAACCTGTTCAGCCTGCGGGTGACTCGCGATACGGGGTTTCGCTTCCGTGCCGGCCAGTTCGCCCGGCTTGGCGTAACCAAGGCCGACGGCAGTGTGGTCTGGCGTGCCTATTCCATGGTGAGTGCGCCGCACGACGATCACCTGGACTTCTTTTCCATCGTGGTGCCGGGCGGGGAGTTCACCAGCGAGCTGAGCCGCCTGGGCGAGGGCGACACCTTGCTGATCGACCGCCAGGCATTCGGCTTCCTGACCCTCGACCGCTTCGTCGGCGGGCGTGACCTGTGGTTGCTGGCGACCGGTACCGGCATTGCTCCGTTCATGTCGATCCTGCAGGATTTTGAAGCCTGGGAGCGTTTCGACAACATCAAGCTGGTGTATTCAGTGCGCGAGGCGAAGGAGCTGGCGTATGTGGACGACATCGCCGGGCTGGAACAGCGTGAATACCTGGCCGAGTTCGCAGGCAAGTTGCAGTTTATCCCGGTGGTTACCCGCGAGCCCCACCCGGGGGCATTGAACGCGCGCATCACCACACTGATCGAGACCGGTGAATTGGAGAAGGCGGCGGGGCTTGAGTTTTCGCCTGAGCACTCGCGGATCATGCTCTGCGGTAACCCAGAGATGATTGATGACACGCGCAAAGTGCTCAAGGCGCGCGACCTGCAGCTGAGCCTGAGCAAACGGCCGGGGCAGGTAGCGGTGGAAAACTACTGGTGATGCACGGGGCCGCTTTGCGCCCCAATCGCCTGCAAGCCGGCTCCGACGAGCGAACTGCATATACCTGTGGGAGCCGGCTTGCCGGCGATTGGGGCGCGAGGCGCCCCCAGATTGTTCAAGGCAGGCGATCCTGGTTCTGCGTCTTGAGCAGGTCGCGAATCTCGGTCAGCAATGTTTCCTGAGGCGTCGGGGCAGGCGGCACGCTCGGGGCCACGGCCTCCTCGCGCTTCAGGCGGTTGATGACCTTCACGCCCATGAAGATGGCAAACGCCACGATCACGAAGTCGATCACGGTCTGAATGAATTTGCCGTAAGCCAGCACCACGGCGGGGATATCGCCCTCTGCGGCCTTCAGGGTAATGGCCAGGTCACTGAAGTCCACGCCGCCGATCAGCAGCCCCAGTGGCGGCATGACCACGTCGCCGACGAAAGAGGAGACGATCTTGCCGAAGGCTGCGCCGATGATGATACCGACCGCCATGTCGACGACATTGCCTTTGACCGCGAAGGCCTTGAACTCACTGATCATTCCCATGTTCGATTCCTTTGTAACAAATGGTGAGGTTAACGCAGTGTAAGCCACTAAAACGCTTCATGCGTGACGTTCAGGGGTAGTGACTGCGCTTAGAACGAATAGTTTTGTCGCATCCCAACGCGTTCGAGGCACGTCTGCGTCGGCTATCATGGCGACTTTTTCCAGGAGACCCTGCCCCATGGCCAAAGCCAAGCGTTTGTATGGCTGCACCGAATGCGGTGCGACCTTCCCCAAATGGGCCGGCCAGTGTGGCGAATGCGGGGCCTGGAACACCCTGGTCGAAACCATGATCGAGAGCGGTGGCGCGGCGGCGCCCAGCGGGCGTACAGGTTGGGCGGGGCAGCAAGCGCAGCTCAAGACCCTGGCCGAAGTCAGCGTTGAGGAAATTCCGCGCTTCACCACCAGCAGCACCGAGCTCGATCGTGTGCTGGGTGGCGGCCTGGTCGATGGCTCGGTGGTGTTGATCGGCGGCGACCCCGGCATCGGCAAATCGACCATCCTGCTGCAGACCTTGTGCAACATCGCCGTGAACATGCCCGCGTTGTATGTCACAGGCGAGGAATCGCAACAGCAGGTGGCCATGCGCTCGCGGCGCCTGGGCCTGCCGCAGGACAAGCTCAAGGTCATGACCGAAACCTGCATCGAGACGATCATCGCCACGGCGCGGCAGGAAAAGCCCCGCGTCATGGTCATCGACTCGATCCAGACCATCTTCACCGAACAACTGCAGTCGGCCCCAGGCGGCGTGGCCCAGGTGCGCGAGAGTGCCGCCTTGCTGGTGCGCTATGCCAAACAGAGCGGTACGGCGATCTTCCTGGTTGGCCATGTCACCAAGGAAGGTTCGCTGGCAGGGCCTCGCGTGCTGGAGCACATGGTCGACACGGTGCTGTATTTCGAGGGCGAATCCGATGGCCGCCTGCGCCTGTTGCGGGCAGTGAAGAACCGCTTTGGCGCAATCAACGAGCTGGGTGTGTTCGGCATGACCGATCGCGGCTTGAAGGAGGTTTCCAACCCTTCGGCGATCTTCCTCAACCGGGCCCAGGAGGAAGTGCCGGGCAGTGTGGTCATGGCTACCTGGGAAGGTACCCGGCCGATGCTGGTGGAAGTGCAGGCGCTGGTCGACGACAGCCACCTGGCCAACCCACGGCGGGTCACCCTGGGCCTGGACCAGAACCGCCTGGCCATGCTGCTGGCGGTCCTGCACCGCCATGGCGGTATTCCCACCCATGACCAGGACGTGTTTCTCAACGTGGTTGGCGGGGTGAAGGTGCTCGAAACGGCCTCCGACCTGGCCTTGCTGGCGGCGGTGATGTCCAGCCTGCGCAACCGGCCATTGGCCCACGGGTTGCTGGTGTTCGGCGAGATCGGCCTGTCCGGCGAAGTGCGGCCGGTGCCGAGCGGGCAGGAGCGCTTGAAGGAGGCGGCAAAGCATGGCTTCAAGCGGGCCATCGTGCCCAAGGGCAATGCGCCCAAGGAATCGCCGCCTGGGCTGCAGGTGATTGCCGTGACTCGGCTGGAACAGGCCCTGGATGCCTTGTTCGAGTAATTCATAGTCTGTCCGGCTCCTTCGCGGGGCAAGCCCGCTCCCACAGGCTCCCCACAGGGTCCAGAAGCTGTGGGGAGCCTGTGGGAGCGGGCTTGCCCCGCGAAGAGGCCAGTACAGACAAGCAAAAAGGGGAGCCGACGATGCGCGTCGGCTCCCCTGCTTACCGCTCAGTCAGCGGTCAATGCTCGGCGACCGGTGTTCGCCTGGGCGCCGCATTGCCATGCTCGTCCAGTTCCAGCACGGGCACCTCGTTGCCTTCGGCATCGAACAGCTTGCCATCCTTGAAGAAATCGCCATCACGCAGCGAGGAGATGTCCGAATACTGGATGGTCCGTTCGTAGGCCGCGGCAAATACCGACTGCTGGTCCGAGTTGCCGGCCGTGAAGTGGTTGAAGATCAGGTTCAGCAGGATAGCCATGATCGCCGCCGAGCTGATGCCCGAGTGGAAGATGGTCTCGAACCAGTTCGGGAATTGGTGGTAGAAGGTCGGTGCGGCAATCGGGATCATGCCGAAGCCCAGCGAAGCGGCGACGATGATCAGGTTGACGTTGTTCTTGTAGTTGACCTTCGACAGGGTACGAATGCCACTGGCCGCCACGGTGCCGAACAGCACGATGCCTGCCCCGCCGAGTACCGGTGTCGGGACCGCGGCAATCACCCGGCCCATGACCGGCAGCAGGCCCAGCACTACCAGGATCACGCCACCAGTCGCCACCACGTAGCGGCTTCTGACCCCGGTCACGGCCACCAGGCCGACGTTCTGGGCGAAGGCGCTTTGGGTGAAGGAGCCGAAGATCGGCGCCAGGATGCTCGACGCCATGTCGGCGCGCAGGCCGTCGCCCAGGCGTTTGGAGTCGACCTTGGTGTCGATGATTTCACCCACGGCGAGGATGTCTGCCGAGGTTTCCACCAGCGTCACCATGATCACGATGCACATCGACAGGATGGCCGCGATGTGGAAGGTCGGCATGCCGAAGTGGAACGGCGTGGGGAAGGCGAACATCGGGCCTTCGGCGACCTTGCTGAAGTCGGTCATGCCCAGCGCCCAGGCGATCAGGGTACCGAACACCATCGCCAGCAGAATCGACAGCCGCGAAATGGTCGCGCTGCCCAGCTTGCTCAGCAACAGCACGATGGCGAAGGTAAGCCCCGCCAGGCCAATGTTGGCCATGCTGCCGAACTCCGGCGAAGCGCTGTTGCCGCCCATCACCCAGCGCGCCGCCACCGGCATCAGGGTCAGGCCGATGGTGGTGATGACGATGCCGGTGACCAGCGGTGGGAAGAACTTGGTGATGCGCGAGAACACCGGGGTGATCAGGAAGCCGATCAGCGAAGCCGCCATGACCGCGCCCAGCACGCCAGGCAAGCCACCACCGCCCTCGCTGCTGAGAATCGCCCCCATGGTCGCCACGCCGGCGAAAGACACGCCTTGTACCAACGGCAACTGGCAACCGAAGAAGGGCAGGCCAAGCGTTTGCAACAGCGTGGCCAGGCCACCGGCGAACAGCGAAGCGGCGATCAGCATGCCGATCTCGGCACCGTTCAGGCCCGCGGCCTGCCCCAGGATCAGGGGTACTGCGACGATCCCGCCATACATGGTCAGCACATGCTGCAGACCATAAGCCAGGTTGGCACCAAGGCCGAGGTTTTCGTCCTCGGGGCGCTTGGCGGGAGACGTGCTAGGGGACGTAGTCATTGAGCAGGCTCTCTGTTTATTGTTGTGCCGCTACTGTAGACACTTCCTACAAATGATTGCTACAAAAATTGTATACAATATTTTGATTGGAGCGCGAACAAGCGACCTTGCAGTGTGTGCAAGACCCTGATGCAGATCGCGTACCAAGTGGGTGGATGCTGTGCTAGAGGGCTGTGTACAAAGCACTGCTACCCAGGCATGAAGCTGTCTGGGTAGACAAGAAACGCAAGGTGGGAAAAATCTAAGCTAGCTAAGAGATTCCATTATTCGATGAGTTGGCGCAGCTCACGCATCATTTCGGTGCTGTCTGCAAGGTTCAATTCCACAAGACGGTGCAAATGCGTCATCGATTCGACGTCGATGAACAGGCACACGAAACCCAGGCGAGTAGGCTCCTCGTGACGCAGTTCGACTTGCATCTGCACGCGGGTATACCGGTCGAGGTGGATGATCGCGTCGAAATCCTGGGTCAGGTCGGCGTCCCAGGTTCTCGGGCGTTCTACCAGCAGGCCTTTAAGCGACAGATCGATGAGTTTTGCCGGCCAGCGGCGGTTCCCCTGGCGCAACTCGGCGGGGGCATCGAACTCGATGCGTTGAAAACGGCGACGTTCGTCGTGTTGGCGCATGGGCAAGCCCTCCGGGGTTCATCCTGACTATAGTTAATCCTGTGTGGCTATCAGGTACCGCAATCTGGCCGCAGAGGCTCTAGACCAAAGCAAGTGTGGCAATGCGCGATGACTGGCCCTAGACTCGGTGGGCGGTCTTTCCAATCCACCAGCTGGAAGCAAACCATGAACAACAATAATAGCCTGCTACGCCACATTCCGTGGCTGGCGCTGGCAGTCATAGGAGCCTGCGCGCTGGGTGTGGTTGCCCTGCGTCGCGGCGAGGCGATCAATGCCTTGTGGATCGTAGTCGCGTCAGTGGCCATCTACCTGGTCGCCTATCGCTACTACAGCCTGTTCATCGCCACCAAGGTGATGCAACTCGATGCCCGCCGGGCCACCCCCGCGGTACTCAACAATGACGGCCTGGACTACGTCCCGACCAACAAACACATCCTCTTCGGTCACCACTTCGCCGCTATTGCAGGCGCCGGGCCCCTGGTCGGCCCTGTGCTCGCTGCGCAGATGGGCTACCTGCCCGGCACGCTCTGGCTGATCGCCGGCGTGGTGCTGGCCGGTGCGGTGCAGGACTTCATGGTCCTGTTCCTGTCCACCCGCCGTAACGGTCGCTCGCTGGGCGACATGGTGCGCGAGGAAATGGGCCGCATCCCGGGCACCATCGCCCTGTTCGGCTGCTTCCTGATCATGATCATCATCCTTGCGGTGCTGGCGCTGATCGTGGTCAAGGCCCTGGCCGAAAGCCCATGGGGCATGTTCACGGTGATGGCGACCATCCCGATCGCGATGTTCATGGGCATCTACATGCGCTATATCCGCCCGGGCCGCATCGGCGAAATCTCGGTGGTCGGCGTGGTGCTGCTGCTGGCGTCGATCTGGCTGGGGGGCCAGATTGCCGCGGACCCGGTGTGGGGCCCGGCGTTCACCTTCACTGGCGTGCAGATCACCTGGATGCTGGTGGGCTATGGTTTTGTCGCTGCCGTGCTGCCGGTATGGCTGGTGCTGGCGCCGCGTGACTACCTGTCGACCTTCCTCAAGATCGGCACCATCGTCGGCCTGGCCATCGGTATCCTGATCATCGCGCCCGAGCTGAAAATGCCCGCGCTGACCCAGTTTACCGACGGTACTGGCCCGGTATGGAAGGGCACTCTGTTCCCGTTCCTGTTCATCACCATCGCCTGTGGTGCGGTGTCCGGTTTCCACGCGCTGATCTCCTCGGGGACCACGCCGAAGCTGCTGGACAACGAAACCAACGCCCGTTACATCGGCTACGGCGGCATGCTGATGGAGTCGTTCGTTGCCATCATGGCGATGGTCGCCGCTTCGGTAATCGAGCCGGGCGTGTATTTCGCCATGAACAGCCCGGCCGCCGTGGTGGGCTCCGACGTGGTTTCGGTGGCGCAGACGGTCAGCAGTTGGGGTTTCCTGATCAGCCCCGAGCAGCTTGAAGCGGTTGCCCGTGACATCGGCGAGCACACCATCCTGGCCCGTGCCGGTGGTGCGCCGACGCTGGCGGTGGGTATTGCGCAGATCCTGCACCAGGTGCTGCCGGGTGAAAACACCATGGCCTTCTGGTACCACTTCGCGATCCTGTTCGAGGCGCTGTTCATCCTGACTGCCGTGGACGCCGGTACCCGCGCGGGCCGCTTCATGCTGCAGGACCTGCTGGGCAGCTTCGTCCCGGCCCTGAAACGTACCGAGTCGTGGACCGCCAACCTGATCGGCACCGCCGGCTGCGTGGCGCTGTGGGGCTACCTGCTGTACCAGGGCGTGATCGACCCGCTGGGTGGCATCAACACCCTGTGGCCGCTGTTCGGCATCTCCAACCAGATGCTGGCCGGTATCGCCCTGATGCTCGGCACCGTGGTGCTGATCAAGATGAAGCGCCAGCGCTACGTCTGGGTCACCCTGCTGCCAGCCGTGTGGCTGCTGATCTGCACCACCACCGCGGGCCTGATCAAGCTGTTCGACCCGAACCCGGCCGTTGGCTTCCTGGCCCTGGCCAAGAAGTACAGCACCGCGCTGGACGCCGGCCAGGTACTGGCCCCGGCCAAGGACATCGGGCAAATGCAGCATGTGATCTACAACGCCTACACCAACGCAGGCCTGACCGTGCTGTTCCTGATAGTGGTGTTCAGCGTGCTGTTCTTCGCCGTCAAGGTTGGCTACGCCGCCCTTGGCCGCAAGGAGCGCACCGACAAGGAAACCCCGTTCCAGGCTTTGCCTGACGCTTGAGAGGAATGCTGCGATGTTCAACGACCTGGGTCGACTGGGTAAGTACCTGGGGCAGGCAGCCCGCCTGATGGTCGGCATGCCCGACTACGACAACTATGTCGAGCACATGCAGACCAAGCACCCGGACAAGCCGGTGATGAGCTACGAGGCGTTCTTCCGCGAACGCCAGGAAGCCCGCTACGGTGGCAAGTCCGGCCCCAAGTGCTGCTGAGCCGGCACACTGCGTGAACCTGTGGGAGCCTGTGGGCTCCCACAGTCATTTTCAGCTTCAGGAGATTTCTGCGTGCAGACGCCAATTCCCGTAACCGTGCTGACCGGCTTTCTCGGTGCAGGCAAGACCACCTTGCTCAAGCACATGCTCAAGGCCGAGCACGGCCTGAAAATCGCCGTGATCGAAAACGAGTTCAGCGAGGCCGGCATCGACAGCCAGCTGCTGGGCGACGAGCCGGTGCAGGTCATGACCCTGGCCAACGGCTGTGTGTGCTGCAGCATCCATGGCGACCTGACCCGCGCGCTGTACCTGCTGCTCGAGCGCCTGGACGCCGGCGAGATCGCCTTCGACCGCCTGGTGATCGAATGCACCGGCCTGGCTGACCCGGCGCCGGTGGCGCAGACCTTCTTCATCGAAGAAGACTTGCGCGACCGCTACATCCTCGACGGCATCATCACCTTGGTCGATGCCGCCCATGCCGAACTGCACCTGACCCAGACCATCGCCCAGGCCCAGGTCGGGTTTGCCGATCGCCTGCTGCTGAGCAAGACCGACCTGGTCGAGCCGGCTGCGGTAGAAGCCCTGCGCGAGCGCCTGGCGCGCATCAATGGCCGAGCGGCCATCCGTGTGGTGGAACACGGCAGCATCGACCTGGCCGAACTGCTCGATGTGCGCGGTTTCAACCTCAACCCCGACCTCGGTGCCAACCTGAAACCGGCCCTGCGCCCGGTGTTGAAACCCGCCACAGCGGATCGGATCTCCACGCTGGTGCTGCGTACCGAAGTGCCGCTGGACATCGACCGCCTCAGCGACTTCATGAACGAGCTGCTGGAAACCCACGGCAAGCAACTGCTGCGCTACAAGGGCGTGCTCAACATTGCCGGCGACGACCGCCGCCTGGTGTTCCAGGGCGTGCTCAAGCTCTATGGTTTCGACTGGGATGCCGAATGGGCCGATGGCGAAACCCGCGAGAGCGTGATGGTGTTCATTGCCGATGAACTGCCGGAGGCGAAGATTCGGGCTGGTTTCGAGGCACTGGCTGCGAGCTGAACCGGCGCGGCGCCGAGGCGTCGAACCACTGCGGCCACGAGCTGCGGTGGCGTGTTTCGACGTCGATGCACGGGATCAGCCGCTCGCTGAGCACGGCAGTCTGGCGCACGGCCTTGGCGGTGCGGTATTTGACGCTGTGGATGCATTCACGGTCGCCGAACTCGCAGCGGTTCAGCGCAGTACCGCCACAGGGGCCGTTGGCCAGGCCCTTGGGGCAGGTTTCCGGGCAGACATACAAGGTGTCTTCGAGCCGGCAACGGCCGCAGGTGTCACAGCCCAGCAGCGGCCGTTTCACGCAGCGCTCAAGGCCATGTAGCCAGCGAGCGCCCCGGGGCGTGTTCCAGAGTGGTCGCCGCACGGCCCAGCCGAAGGCCTTGCTCAGCCAGTGGGTGCGGCTGAACAGCAGCGCGTGAAACGCATGCAGCAGGTGATAGCGCAGTGTTTCTCTGCGGGTTGCACTGACCTGCGACTCACCCTGACGCCAGGCCGCTTGCGGTGGGTGGAAGGTTACCGCTGGCAGGCCCGGCATCTGCCAGCTCTCGGCCCAGGCGGGCGCCCACTGTTCCAGCGCGTGGATGCGTGCCTGCCAATGTTCCAGGCGCTGTTCCAGGGCGAGCAGTTGCTTGAGCTCGTGAATACCGGACAGGTGCACCCCGGCGTAACCCATCAGCTTCACACCAATGATCTGCAAGGCCAGGCGATCGACACTGCGCGCCTGGGCGTAGGCCTTGGACACAGCCGCTTCGGCTTCGAGCATGTCGCGCATGGACGGCGAGACGGTCACGCCGGCGACATGCTCGAGCATCGTCGCACGGCCATGGGTCAGGCTCATCAGGCAGGCGAGCATGGGTTTTGGGGCGGCCTGGCGGCTCATCCATTGCATGGCCTCCTGATGCTTGCTGGCATCGAAGCCCAGTTGCAGGGTGAGGAAGTCAGCGCCCGCAGCGAGCTTCTTCTCGGCCTTGAAGTACTGCGCGCCGCCTTCTTCCTCACGGTATTTGAACGGGTTGAGCGCGGCGCCGAGCAGCCAATGGGGGCAGGCCTGGCGAGCGATCTGCAGCGCCGCCACCGACTCCAGATAGCGCACCGGGCGTTCGCCTGGCTGGTGGCCAGGCAGGCGGTCGCCGGTCAGTAGCAGCAATTGGTCCAGGCCGGCGGCGTCCATGCGCTGCAGTTGCGCAAGCAGGTGGTGGCGTTCGCGGTCCTTGCCGGAGAAATGGGGCAGGGCAGGCACGGGCGAGCTGAAACTGGACAGGGCATCCAGTGGCGAGAGGTCGAGCGGGCTGCCGACGCGGTCGCCGATGGCCACGGTCATCGGCCAGCCGCACAGGTGCGCACGGGCCATGATCGCCTCCATCGCGGCGAAGCGCTCGGCCGAGGGCTTGGGCACAAACTCCATGACGCAGACGAAGTGCTTTTCGTGCAGCGCCGATTGCAACAGGCTCATGGTGGGTGGCACCTGGATTGATCAGGGTGGCATTGTGCGGCAGAGCGCGGGCGCGGTCATGTCCAAGGGCGCAGGATGCTGCTCTGATCAAGACAAGCTGCAGGGCGATCATGAGCAATACTTGAGTTCATCTCAAATTTAATGAGTTTGTTTCGAAATGCGCTTCGCTTGAAAATTCTCTCATTCTTTTTCTGGGTTTTGAGAGACACGACATGGCACTGGCACACAACCTGGGTTTTTCGCGCATCGGTGGTGATCGCGAGCTGAAGAAATCCCAGGCGGCCTTCTGTAACGGTGAGCTGGACGAGGCAGGCTTGCGCAAGGTTGGCCGTGAATTGCGCGCCGCTCACTGGCACGCCCAGAAGGATGCCGGTATCGAATTGCTCCCGGTCGGCGATTTCGCCTGGTATGACCAGGTGCTGACCCACTCGCTGACCTTTGGTGTGATTCCCGAACACCTGCGTGGCGAGGAGGGTGCCAAGCCAACCCTGCAGACCTTGTTTGCCATGGCCCAAGGGGCTCAGGAAACGACCCCATGGTTCGACACCCACTACCAGTACCGGGTCCCCGAGTTTACCGCTGACCAGCAGTTCGCGCTGAGCTGGGAGCAACTGTTCGATGAGGTAGACGAAGCCAAGGCCTTGGGCCACGCCATCAAGCCGGTGGTGATCGGGCCGCTTACCTACCTGTGGCTGGGCAAGGCCAAGGGTGCGGATTTCGACAAGCTGGAGCTGGTCGATCGCCTGCTGCCGCTGTACGACCAGGTCTTCAACCGCCTGGCCGCTCAGGGCGTGGAGTGGGTACAGATCGACGAGCCGATTCTGGTCCTCGACCTGCCACAGGAATGGAAGAACGCCTATGAGCGCGTGTACAACATCCTCCAGCGCGCACCGCTGAAAAAATTGGTGACCACCTACTTCGGTGGCCTGGAACAAAACCTCGGCCTCGCCGCCAACCTGCCGGTCGATGGCCTGCATATCGACCTGGTGCGTGCGCCGGATCAGTACCCCACGATTCTTGATCGCCTGCCGGCCTACAAAGTGCTGTCGCTGGGCCTGGTAAATGGCAGCGCCGCAGGGGCGTGCGACCTGGAACGGGCTGCAGACGTGCTGCGTCATGCGGCCGAACGCCTGGGTGACCGCCTGTGGGTCGCGCCGTCCTGCTCGCTGCTGCACAACTCGGTCGACCTGACCTTCGCCGTGCAGAAGTGCCAGGAGGTAGCCCGGTTGGCAAGTCTGGACATGCGTGCTGCTGCCGCCTGAGCACGCGTTATCCGTAGGGCCTCTTCAGCGCTGTGCTGGAGTGAAGCGAAGAGGCCCGCACAGCTTGCATCAACCCCCGATCAACGCTCGATGGCCAACGCCACACCCTGCCCACCCCCAATGCACAGGGTGGCCAGGCCCTTTTTGGCATCGCGCTTGATCATCTCGTGCAGCAAGGTCACCAGCACCCGGCACCCCGACGCCCCAATCGGGTGGCCGAGGGCAATCGCCCCACCATTCACGTTGACCCGCGTCGCATCCCATTCCAGCGCCTTGCCCACCGCCAGTGCCTGTGCAGCAAACGCCTCATTGGCGGTGCTGAGCGGGTGTTGTTTATACACCTGCGTTTCTTGGGGGTGGACTACCAGATCTTGTAGTGATTAGCGTATGAACGGGTTGGCTGCAGCCCACCGAATGAACTGTTGCATTATTGTGAAGAGGCAGGTTCATTCGTCGGCTGAGAGGCGGTAATGGCTTACTAACATCGCCGGGATGCAATGTTCTAAGTAGTTGGTTGGATTAGGCGCAATGAATCTAGTGCTAGCGCAAAGCCTTCTATGACGATGTGATTTTGCTTGTTGACAGAGATTCAGGTTGGTCTAGTCTAACGGCCTGTTTTCAACTTTAGTGGTGCTCAAAATGGAATTAGGGCAGCAGTTGGGATGGGATGCGTACTTTTATAGTATCTTTGCGCGAACCATGGATATGCAGGAGTTTACGGCTGTCGCGTTGAGGGCCTTGCGCGAACTACGGTTTGATTTTTTTGCCTACGGCATGTGCAGCGTGACCCCGTTCATGCGGCCCAGGACTTATATGTACGGCAATTACCCCGAGGACTGGGTGCAGCGATATCAGGCGGCTAACTACGCGGTGATCGATCCCACGGTGAAGCACAGCAAAGTCTCGTCGGCCCCCATTCTATGGAGCAATGAGTTGTTCCGGGGATGCGCGGACCTGTGGTCTGAAGCCAAGGATTCACATTTATGCCACGGCCTGGCACAACCCTCGTTCAACGCCCAGGGGAGGGTCGGGGTGTTAAGCCTGGCGCGCAAGAACAACCCCATCAGCCTTCAGGAATTTGAAGCCTTGAAGCCGGTGACCAGAGCCTTTGCCGCCGCGGCCCACGAGAAAATTTCCGAGCTGGAGAGCGACGTGCGTGTCTTCAATACGGGCGTGGCGTTCAGTGGGAGGGAATGTGATGTGCTGCGCTGGACGGCCGACGGCAAGACCTCGGAGGAAATCGGCGTGATCATGGGGGTGTGCACCGATACCGTGAATTACCATCACCGCAACATCCAGCGCAAAATCGGCGCCAGTAACCGCGTGCAGGCAGTGTCTTACGCAGTCGCGATGGGCTATATCTGAGGGGCATTCAAAAAGGACGACTCGGCCCGTATCAAGCTGTCTCTTTCAATAATGTGCCGGACATGAAGGCTGACGGTGCGACCGCGCTGCGATGGTGCTCGCGGTGGGCCGAGAGTTTGATGGCGAGGATTTTCTCATTCTGGTGCACCGTGACCGGGCCCAGCCGTTCGTAGTGGACTCCGTTGATTTTGTAATAGCGCTCCATGGTGCTGTTGACGATCCCGACGATGGCCTCTGCGCCCGCCAGGGCGGCCGTCTTGAGGCTTCTCCAGAACAACGGCATCGCCAATTGCGGTTCGCAGGTGGTGAAGCGAGTCATTTCCCAGACGGCTGGATGCTTGGGCGGCGCCCCGGCGCAGGCATGGCTGAACACCCCTTCAAGCAGGTTGGGGAGCGTGGTGGGAATCAGCCGGGCGCAGCCAACGATGGCGCGGTCTGCATTGAACGCCAGGAGGTAGCGGGCGTGTTCGGTGTCGTATTGATCCCATTCACAACCTGCCTGGCTCGGATGGGCGGGCAGCCGCCATCCGAGTTTCTCGACGAATTGTTCGTGCCGAAAGCGGCCGAGCATGAGTTTCAGCTCATCGTCCATTTCGCTCAGTGTGTGCTCTTCCATGTGCATTGCTGGGGTTCCTTAGGGATGGAGTGCAGTTTTATAGAGGACTTGCACAGGCTTGGCACCTGCAAGATCTGGTAGGGGCTTCGGTGGAATCGAGGTCAAGCCATTCGTTGGGGGTGGCCTCGATCAGGTCCAGTTTGGCCAGCTGCCACCCCGCCTTGTCCAGGCAGCGTTGGGTAGCCGATACCGGGCCGATGCCCATGACCGCCGGGTCCACACCCGCACTGGCGTACGCGGCAATCTTCGCCAGCACCGGCAGGCCCAGGGCCTTGGCCTTGGCAGCGCTCATCAGCAGCACCGCTGCAGCGCCGTCGTTCAGGCTGGAGGCGTTACCCGCAGTGACGCTGCCGTCTTTCTTGAAGGCCGGGCGCAGCTTGGCCAGGGAATCGGCGGTAGTGTCCGGACGTGGCTGCTCGTCACGGTCGAAGACCTCGGGGTCGCCTTTTTTCTGTGGCATCACGATTGGCGTGATTTCGTCCTGGAAACGGCCTGCCTCAATGGCGGCCACGGCCTTGCGCTGCGATTCGGCGGCGAAGGCATCCTGTTGTTCACGGCTGAGGCTGTACTGCTCGACCAGGTTTTCTGCGGTGATACCCATGTGGTAGTCGTTGAAGGCATCCCAAAGGCCGTCGCTGATCATGCTATCGACCAGCTGGCCGTGGCCCATGCGTTGGCCGGAGCGCGCCGAAGGCATCACGTAAGGGGCCAGGCTCATGTTCTCCTGGCCGCCGGCAATTACCACCTCGGCATCGCCGCAACGGATGGCCTGGGCCGCCAGGTGCAGGGCCTTGAGGCCCGAGCCGCAGACTTTGTTCAGGGTCAGCGCCGGCACGCTGTAGGGCAGGCCGGCCTTGATCGCGGCCTGGCGGGCGGGGTTCTGCCCGGCACCGGCGGTGAGCACCTGGCCCAGGATCACTTCGTCGACCTGCGCCGGGTCCAGCCCGGTCTGCTCCAGCAGGCGCTTGATCACGGCCGCGCCGAGGTCGACGGCGGGCACCGTGGCCAGGGCGCCCTGGAAGCTGCCGATGGCGGTACGGGTTGCGGCGACGATGACCACATCGTTCATCTTGTTGTTCTCCGTGTACAGGTGGGCGCCGAGCGGGCGCGGTGCCTTCAGCTTCGGTGGGTTTGGCTCATTTGTTAAGTTTGTTTTTCTTTGCCATTGATGTGAAAAGCAAATGAATGGCTTGAAAGGCCACAGCAGGCAAACCTTGCACCGCTGGCTAAGCTTGATTGGGCTGCACGCGCCTCATGCTGTTCACTCAACAGACCGGAGCTCATTGCCATGCGTACCCTGATCGCTCTCACCTTGCTCGTTGGCTGCAGCAGTGCATTCGCCGCCACCCAATGCACCACCGCTGACAAAAGCACCTGGCAAGACCAGGAAAAGTTTCAGGCCCAGCTCAAGGAGCAGGGCTACAAGATCAACAAGTTCAAGGTCACCAAAGGCAACTGCTACGAAATCTACGGCTTCAACAAGGACGGCAAGAAGGTCGAGATCTACCATGACCCGGTCACTGGCAAAGCGGTCAAGACCGAGATCGAAGACTGATGCAGACGCCAACGGTACAGCTGTGGGACCCGCTCCTGCGGCTGTGCCACCTGTCTTTCGCCACCGTGTTCATTGCCGATTACTTTTTCACCGAAGAGGGTGACGACTGGCACCAGTGGCTCGGTTATTACGCACTGGGCTGTGTCGTGGTGCGCCTGGTATGGGGCTTCATCGGGCCGCAGAGCGCCCGATGGACAGACTTCTGGCCGACGCCCTCGCGCCTAGCAGCACATGCCCGGGCGCTGCTGCGGGGTGAGCCGTACCATCGGCTGGGGCATTCACCGATCGGTGCACTGGTGATGCTGCTGATGCTGGCCGGTATCACCGGGCTGGGGCTGACCGGCTGGGCCTCGCAGGAAATCGACGCACTATGGGGCGCCGACTGGCCCATGGACGTGCACAGCTTGCTGGCAGACGCCGTGCTGGCGCTGGTGGGCGTACACGTGCTGGCGGCCATCGTCGAAAGCGTGCGCCTGGGCGAAAACCTGCCGCTATCGATGATCACCGGGCGCCGCCGCGGCCCTGACAACGACCAGTGATGTACAGCGCCTGGCCCGGCCTCTTCGCGGGTACAATGTTCAGACTGCCGGGCATTGATGTGTCACACAGTGGATGCCTCCGCCACCCGCAGCAATTGCATCGATGTCCAGCTGCACGATATCGCGCCCTGGGTACAGCGCGGCCAGCAACGCTCGCGCTTTTTCATCGGCTTGGGCATCGCCGAACTGCGGGGCGATGACTGCACCGTTGATGACGAAATAGTTGATGTAGCCCGCAGCAAAATCGGCGTTCTTGCTGAACCTGTTGCGGCGCCCGCGCATCGGTGGCGAAACCAGGTGCACCTGCAGAGCCCGGCCTTCGGCGTCGGTCGCCTGCTTGAGAATCTGCAGATGCTTGCGGGTCACGTCGTAGTCATAGGATTCGGGGTCATTGTCCAGGTTGGCAATCACCACACCTGGCCGAACGAAGCGGGCATAGAAATCCACATGGCCGTCAGTGATGTCTTCACCGGCGATGCCCGGCAACCAGATGACCTTGCTCAAGCCCAGGCGCTCCTTGAGTTCGGCCTCGACCTCGGCCTTGCTCCAGCCTTTGTTGCGGTTGGCATTGACCCAGCTGCTTTCGGTCATGATGCCGGTGCCGTGGCCGTCCACTTCGATTGCGCCACCCTCGCCAACCAGTTCGCTGCGCTGATAGTGCGCGCCAGCGAGCGTGGCGGCCCGTTTGGCCAGTTGAGCGTCGCTACGATGGCGTTGCTTGTTGCCCCAGCCGTTGAAGTTGAAGTCCACCGCGCCGAGGGCGCCGTCATCATCGACGACGAAGTTGGCGCCGATGTCGCGCATCCAGATGTCGTCGAGCCCGCAAGTGACGAAGCTTGTGTTGTGGCTGCCGCAACGCTGCTGGGCCAGCTCCCGTTCGTTGGCGCGGCAGAACACCGTTACCGGCTGGTAGCGCGCAATGGCCTGGGCGATGCGGCCAAGGGCCGCCTGCACGTCGGCGGTGAAGTCTTCCCAGATGGCGTCCTGCGCGCCGAACGCGATGAACGCCCGTTGCTGCGGTTCGCCTTCGTCGGGCATGAACCAGGGCCCGGGCTCGTCGGCGCGGGCCAGGCTCAGGGGCAGGCCGAGGCCGGCACCGAGGCCTGCGGCCAGTGACAGTTGCAGGAAGGTTCTACGGCTTGGCATGGCTCAGTCCTGTGCAGTCTTGAAGCGGGTCCACACGCGCATGCGGGCGCGCATGTCGGCTTGCGGGATGTCCCGGCCCGGAATCAGCCGGGCGTAAGTGGCTTGGTCGAGGTAGATGTCGGGGTTGTCGCGCATCTGCGGGTCGACCGCCTCGCGCGCTTTGGCGCTGGCAGTGGGGTAGCCGGTGAAGTTGCTGATTGCGGCCATGTTCGCCGGGCGCATGACGAAGTTGATGAAACGATAGGCGTATTCGGGGTGTTTGGCGTCGGCGGGGATCGCCATGGTGTCCATCCATACCGTGGTGCCCTGACGCGGCACGCGGTATTGGAAGTCGAGCGCCTTGCCGGCGGCGGATGCCGTGCGCTGGGCCTGGATCACGTCGCCGCTGTAACCCAGCGACAGGCAGAGGTTTTCGTTGACCAGCTCGGTCACCGGCTGCGACTGGAACTTGCGGATGTACGGGCGCACCGCCTTGAGCAGTTCGCTCGCCGCCGCCAGGTCTTCACGCTTGGCGCTGCGCGGTTCGCGGCCCAGGTAATTGAGGACCACGGCCAGCACTTCGTCTGGCGAGTCGATGACCGAGATGCCGCAGTCGGCGAACTTGGCCGCAAGCTCGGGTTTGAACAGCAGGTCGAGGTCGTCCAGCGGCGCATCAGGCATGCGTTCGCGAACCTTGGCGGCATTCACCGTCAGGCCGATGGTGCCCCAGGTATAGGGCACTGTGGCCTGGCTGGCCTTGGGGTACTGCCCATGCAGTTTGCGCAGGCCCGGTTCGATGTCGCCCAAGGCCTCCAGGCGGCTGGGGTCGAGCGGTTGCAGGCTGCCGGCGCGCATCAGGCGCTCGGCCACGGTGTCGCCGGGGAATACCAGGTCGTAGCCGCTGCGCCCCGACATCAGCTTGGCTTCGAGCACTTCGCTGCCGTCCATCACGTCGTAGATCACCTGGATACCGGTCTCGGCGGTGAACTGCTTGAGGGTGTCCTCGGCGAAATAGTCGGCCCAGTTGTATAGGCGCAGGGTGGGTTGTTCGGCCTGGGCCTGGGCGGCGCAAAGCGCCAGGGTGAGGGCGGCCAGTCGGGGCAGCTTCATGTTCAGGTCCTCGCGACGTGTGGGTGAGTGCCGTCCAGGGTCAAAAGCGGCGCGTACATTTCTGGGCGGCGGTCGCGGTAGATGCCCCAGCTCAGGCGATCCTCGCGCATGCGCGCAAGGTCCAGGTCGTGCAGCCAGATGCCGCTGCTGTCGCGGTCGGCTTCGGCGAGCAGCGCACCTTTGTGGTCGCAGATGAACGACGAGCCATAGAACCGCATGGCCAGCGTTTCGTCGCTTTGCGCCACTTCCCGGCCTACGCGATTAGCCGCCACCACCGGCAGCAGGTTGGCGGCGGCATGGCCGCGCATGGCGACCTGCCAATGGTCGCGGGAGTCCAGTTCGGCGGCGCCGGGCTCGGAGCCGATGGCCGTCGGGAACAACAGCACTTCAGCGCCCATCAAGGCCAGGCAGCGGGCGGTTTCGGGGAACCACTGGTCCCAGCAGATGCCGATGCCCAGGCAGCCGAAGGCGGTGTCCCAGACCCTGAAACCGGTGTCGCCGGGGCTGAAGTACTCTTTCTCCTGATAGCCGATGGCGTTGGGGATATGGGTCTTGCGATACACCCCCAGCAGGCGGCCATCGGCGTCGGCCACGGTCAGCGAGTTGAAGAAGGCATTGCCGGCCCGCTCGTACCAACTCAGCGGCAGCACCACACCCAGCTCAGCGGCAAGCGCGGCGAAGCGTTGCAGGATAGGGCTGTGCGGATACGGCTCGGCCAGGGCCTGGTGGCGGTGGTCCTGCTCGATGCAGAAGTACGGTGTGGCGAACAGCTCTTGCAGCAGGATCACCTGGGCACCTTGCGCGGCCGCCTGGCGTACCAGCTGTTCGGCGCGGTCGAGGTTGGCGGGCAGGTTCCAGCTGCACGGCATCTGCGTGGTGGCGACGCGCAGCAGGCTCATCGGCAAACCTCCGGCTGTTGCTGGGTGATGCAATGGATACCGCCGCCGCCGTGGGCGATGTGGTCGATGCGCACCGGCACGATCTCCCGGCCGGGGAAGGCGTGGGCCAGTTGCGCCGCCGCATCGGCGTCGGCGGCGATACCGTAGGCCGGCATGATGATCGCGCCATTGGCGATGTAGAAGTTGGTGTAGGAGGCGCAGAACACTTCGGCGTCCTGGTCGACCGCAGCGCTGGCTTCATACAGGTCGAGCAGCTCGAAATGCCGGCCCTGGGCGTCGGTGGCAAGCGCCAGGGCGCGGCGGTTTTCCCGTACCACCTCGGCGTAGACCGAGCCGTGCTCGTGGGTGTTATCGACCAGCAGCACGCCGGGGCGGGCGAAGGCGCACACGCCGTCCACGTGGCCGTCGGTCATGTCGCCCGTGACGTACTGCGGGTCGCCCGGCAGCCAGATGGTCTTGCTGATGCCCAGGTAACGGGCGAAGCATGCTTCGAATTCGGCCTTGCTGACGCCGGGGTTGCGGTTGGGGTTGAGCAGCACCGACTCGGTGGTGATCAGCGTGCCTTCGCCGTCCACATGGATCGCACCACCTTCGCTGCACAACGGCGTGCTGAAGCCGTCCAGGCCAAGCTGGTCGAGGATCCGTCGGCCCAGGCTACGGTCGTGGCCATGCTGCGACTTGCCGCCCCAGGCATTGAAGCGCCAGCTCAACCCGGCCAGGCCATGCTGCGGATGGCAAACGAAACTCGGCCCGCTGTCACGGCACCAGCTGTCGTCCACGGCCAGCTCGACCAGTTCGATGTTGGCGCCACACAGGGCACGAGCACTCTGCAGTGCCGAGGGATCGACGACCATTTTCACCGGCTCGAAGCGGGCGATGGCGGCGGCGACCCGTGCATAGTCGCGCTGCACGTCGGCAAGGTTGACCTGCCAGCCGCTTTCCCACAGTGCCTGGTTGTGTGGCCAGATCATCCAGGTGGCAGCGTGGCGGGCCCATTCGGCAGGCATGCGCCAGCCGCTGTCGAGGGACAGGTGCATAGTGAACTCCGATCAATTAAGGATTTTTATCAACGAAGCCCGCCGTCGCGGGTGTTGGTGCCAATGCTATGGCTATGAAGGCAGCGCGACAAACGATAGATTTAGCGCAAATCTGATTAGCAGGGCTTATCGATAATGCTCAAACACTGGCCACCCCTCAATGCGCTGCGGGGCTTCGAAGCCGCTGCGCGGCTCGGCAGCTTCCACAGGGCAGCCGAAGCCCTGAACCTCACCCAGTCGGCGATCAGCCAGCAGATCCGCAGCCTGGAAACCTACCTGGAGCAGCCGCTTTTTCATCGAGCTGGACGCAGCGTGAGCCTGACCGATGCCGGGCATGACCTGCTCAGCACCACCCAGTCGCTGCTGCAGCACCTTGCCGTGGGTATTCGAAGGCTTGATCAGTACCGCAAACCCAACCAGCTGGTGGTCAACACCAGCCCGGCTTTTGCCCGGCACTGGCTGCTGCCGCGGCTGGCCGATTTTCATCAACGCTGCCCGGAGGTCGACCTGTGGTTGTTCACCAGTTTCGAAGTGCCGGACATGGCCAGCGAGACCATCGACCTGGCCATCCGCGACGACCTCAGCGCCCAGGCCGAATGCAGCTTCAGCGTGTTGTTCCAGGATGAGCTGTATCCGGCCTGCCATCCTTCGTTGCTGTCGGCAACTGCGCGCACCACCCTGCACGGCGAACGGGAAATGGACTGGAGCCATTGGCAGCTGGAAGGCGGCGAGGATGTCGGGCAGCAGGGCAAGGGGCTGAATTTCTCCGACCCAGGTTTACTGCTGGATGCGGCCAGTGAAGGGCTGGGTATCGCCCTGGTCAGCCAGCTGCTCGCCCGGCGGGCAGTGGAGGAGGGGCACCTGCAGGCGCTTTCGCCCAAGCGGGTGCGTGGGCCGGCGTGGGCCTGCCTGGTGCACCGCGACAGCCAGGACGATCCACTGGCGCGGCGGTTTCTGCAGTGGTTGCAAGGCCAGCTGGCTGAGCAAGCGCAGTTTTGCATCCCCTCAAACACCCCGTAATATGTGTCGGATAACCTGCGGGGGTAGTCTCACCCTCTGATCAAACGGAATCGCCCAAGGCGGCGCTTCCCTGCATAAACCTGACGAGGTACAGACATTGGCCATCATTCATCCTAAGGTTCGCGGTTTCATCTGCACCACGACTCACCCGAAGGGCTGCGAGCTCAACGTCCGTGACCAGATCGAAGCCACCCGCAAGCTGGGCGTGCGCGAGGATGGCCCGAAGAAGGTCCTGGTCATCGGCGCATCCAGCGGCTATGGCCTGGCGGCGCGCATCACCGCAGCCTTCGGCTTCAAAGCCGACACCCTGGGCGTGTTCTTCGAGAAACCAGGTACCGAGACCAAGGCCGGTACCGCTGGCTGGTACAACTCCGCGGCTTTCGACAAGTTCGCCAAGGCCGAGGGCCTGTACAGCAAGTCGATCAACGGTGACGCCTTCTCCGACGAAGCCCGTGCCAAGGTCATCGAGCTGATCAAGAATGAAATGGGCGGCAAGGTCGACCTGGTCATTTACTCGCTGGCGTCGCCGGTGCGCAAGCTGCCAAAGACCGGTGAAGTGATCCGCTCCGCGCTCAAGCCAATCGGCGAGCCGTACAAGTCGACTGCCATCGACACCAACAAAGACACCATCATCGAGGCCAGCATCGAGCCGGCCACCGAGCAGGAAATCGCCGACACTGTCACCGTCATGGGTGGCCAGGACTGGCAGCTGTGGATCGACGCCCTGGCTGACGCCAACGTACTGGCCGAAGGCGCTCGCACCGTGGCCTTCAGCTACATCGGCAGCGACATCACCTGGCCGATCTACTGGCACGGTGCGCTGGGCAAGGCCAAGCAGGACCTGGACGAAACTGCCACGCGCCTGAATAAGACATTGGATGACAAAGTCAAAGGCGGCGCCAACGTGGCCGTGCTCAAGTCGGTGGTGACTCAGGCCAGCTCGGCTATCCCTGTGATGCCACTGTACCTGTCGATGGTCTTCAAGATCATGCAGGAGAAAGGCGTGCACGAAGGCACCCAGGACCAACTGGACCGCATGTACCGTGACCGCCTGTATCGCGCCGACGGTGCGCCGGCTGAAGTCGACGAGGAGGGTCGCCTGCGCCTGGACGACTGGGAGCTGCGTGACGACGTGCAGAGCGACTGCAAAGCTCTGTGGCCACAGGTGACCACCGAGAACCTGTTCGAACTGACCGACTACGCCGGTTACAAGAAGCAGTTCCTCAACCTGTTCGGCTTCGAGCGCGCTGACGTCAACTATGACGAAGACGTGGCGACCGATGTGAAGTTCGACTGCATCGAGCTGTAAGCTGAAATCGGGCTGGCCCCTTCGCGGCGGTTCGGCGCCCCGACAAGCCCGCTCCCACTAGGAATCCGGTGGGAGCGGGCTTGTGCCGCGAAGAGGCCGGTACAGGCCCAAGATTTTTTGCTAGCGTTGGCGCACAACAACAGGAAGCGCGCCATGAGCAGCCTCACCCAACCGGCCACGCCCTTTCGCCAGACCGCAGCCGACGGCTACAGCCTCGGTGGCTTCTGCTGGCGCCACACCCAGGCCAACCCCCAGCGCCCGCTGGTGATCATCAACGCGGCCACGTCCGTGCGCTGCCGTTATTACTCCCGTTTTGCCGACTACCTGTTCGCTCAAGGCTGCGATGTGCTGACCTACGACTACCGGGGTATCGGCGAATCCCGGCCGCCTTCCTTGCGCGGCTTCGAGGCGTCGTGGAGCGACTGGGGCCGGCTGGATTTCGAAGCCATGCTGGCGCACGCCACGCAGGCGTTCCCCGGCCAGCCGGTGGATGTAGTCGGGCATAGCTTCGGTGGGTGCGCCGTGGGGCTTGCGCCATCTGCCGGGCAGGTGCGGCGGGTGGTGATGGTAGGCGCGCAGTTTGCCTACTGGCGCGATTACGCCGTCGATCAGCGTTGGCGGCTGTTCGGCAAGTGGCATGTGGCGATGCCGTTGCTGACCCGCGTGTTCGGTTACTTCCCCGGCAAGCGGCTGGGCTGGATGGAAGACACGCCAGCAGGCGTGGTGCAGGACTGGACGACCCGTACCCCGCGCTTTGAGCACCGGCCCAGCGGGCGTGTGTTGGACCAGTTGCCGTTTGCCCATGTGCGGGCGGCGACGCTGGCCATCAGCCTGACCGATGACCCGTTTGGCACGGTGGCGGCTACAGAGCGGTTGCTAGGCTATTTGCAGGGCGCTGAACATCAGCATCTGCGGATCGCGCCTGTGGATATCTCGGTCGAGGACATTGGCCATTTCGCGTTTTTCCATGACCGCTTCCGCGAGAGCCTGTGGCCGATTGCGCTGGAGTGGTTGCAGCGCGGTGCGTTGGTGGCTAGCAGGCCGGGGCAGATCATCGGCTGATGTTGCCTGCCCGGCCCAATCGCCGGCAAGCCGGCTCCCACAGGGAATGCACAGCACTCAAGGCTTGCGAAACCACCTGGACTGCCCGCAGGGGTGGACTGGTGTCCTACTTCCAGGGGCAGTCCAACTGAGGCTCAATGGCCTGAGCCCTGTGGAGTACAGGGCTCAGGCTGCAGCTTGGAACTGTCCAACTTTTGGGAGGCAGTCCAACCTGTGGGAGCCGGCTTGCCGGCGATTGGGCCGCATGGCGGCCCCGGCACTATCAAGCGTTGCGCGAAAGCGGCTGGCCAGTGAATTTCACACCCGCCAGGCCGTGCTTGATCAGCGCGCGGATATTGCCATGGTCACTGCCCTCAGGCGTGGCGACCACGTCTCGGTAGTGCTCGCCGAAGGCCAGCAGGGCCTCCTGGTCGCTCAGGCCTTCCAGCAGGGCCAGGCCCAAGGTCTTGCAGGAGCCTTCGTTCTGCCCGGCGGCGTTTTCCACGCCGCCATTGTTGAACGCTTGAGGCTGGTAGCTGTAGTGGTCAGCGATGAACGCCAGGGTGTCGGCAAAGGCGTGTTGGCCGCTGGCCAGGCTGGCGCGCAGAGTATTCAGATCAGTCACGAGGTTTTCCTTTTTCGAACGCCGCTTGCTGGTCGGCGCTGGCTTCTTTCTGGTACTGGGCTTTCCACTCGGCGTAGGGCATGCCATACACCGCTTCACGGGCGTCATCCAGGCTGATGTCGACCTGCTGCTCATCGGCAGCGGCCTTGTACCACTTGGACAAACAGTTGCGGCAGAAGCCGGAAAGGTTCATCAGGTCGATGTTCTGCACGTCGGTGCGGTTCTGCAGATGTGCGACCAGGCGCCGGAAGGCGGCGGCTTCGAGTTCGAGCTGTTGTTGAGGGGTCATGGGCTTCTCTCAGGTCATGCGGTTCTTCAGGTGGCGGCCACCGTTGATGACCACCTGGCTGCCGGTGCTGTACTGGCTGGCGAGCAGGTACTTGACCGTCTCGATCAGCGGGCCGGCGCCGGGTTCGAACGGCAGCAAGGCCTTGTTCAGGGTTTGCTGGCGGTAGGCGTCGTCACCCCCTTCCTTGAGGATCAGCAGCCCGGGCAGGATACCGTTGACGTGCACCTTGGGCGCGTACTTTTCGGCGAATGACAGCACCATGTTCTGCAGCGCAGCCTTGGTGGCGGCATAGCCGATATGGCTCTTGCTGCCGCGAGACGAGGTTTCGTCGCAGATATGAATGATGTCGGCCTTGTCGACCTTGGCCAGCAGGTCGCCCAGCGCCAGGTTCAGGTGGTACGGCGCCTCGACGTGCAGGCGGAACATGGTCTCGAGGTTGTCCAGGCCGTCGTCCAGCCACAAAGATGCGTTGTGGATGATCGCGCGCAGCCCGTCGTAATGCTGCTGCAGGTAGTCGATCAGCGCCTGGCGGTCGGCAGCCAGGCACAGGTCGGCCTGGAACTGCACGATGTTCGGGTGTGCGGCGTGTGGCTGGGCGCTGCGGCTGGCACTGACCACGGTATGGCCGGCCTCTGCCAGTTCAAGGGCCAGGGCCAGCCCGACGCGCTGGCTGGCTCCGGTAACGAGAATTGGGCTGTTCATGTGCGGGCGGTCAACTTGTCTATCCTGTCGTTGCCGCCCAGCATACCCGAACTGTTTCCCTCTTGTATGGCCTGCCCTCAGCGGCCGCGCAGTGCAGCGGCAGTGGGCGGCGAGGCGTGCAGCCAACTCGCCAGCAGGCGGGTGGAGAGCGGGATGAACAGGTAGACCATCACTGGCGTCAGGGCCAGGGTGCTGAGCATTACCCGCGGCACCAGCTCCAGCCCTGCCAGCCAATGGCCGAACAGAACGTTGAACAGCAGCGATACCGGGAAAAACGCCAGCCAGATCGCCACAGCCTGCTTCCAGCGTGGCGGTTTTTGCACTGTATGGGTGCCAAACCAGTCGTCAATGCCGCTCACACGCCTCTCTTTGGGGCGCTCGAACAGGCCGTTGCCGCGTTGCAGCCAGGCGCGACGCGAGGCGGAATGCTCCCATGCATGCAGCGTAGGTTCGTCACTGAAGCGGAAAATGATCTGGAATTCATCGCCATCACGGGGCGGTGCAAGGATGCCCGAACCGAGGTAGCCGGGGAAGTCGGTGGCCAGCTGCTCGCCTTCGTGCAGCCAGGCAAGCAAGGCCTGGTAGCGGCCATGAGCGGCGCGGCGCGACACCATCAAGGTGACGGGAGGGGTAGACATCGTGTATCTCCTGGCGACGGGGCGGGCGGGTAGCCGGCCCCTTGTCTGCGTGCCCGGGGTGGTGGGCAACGCAGGCGTACATGCAAGAATCGGGCGCGAATTATCGCTTAAACGCTTCGATCGGGAAATATCGGGTGGCAAACGGTTGCTAACCTGTGGCGTGGCGGCTCGTAGTAGAATGCGCGTTCAACTTCCGCGCACAGGTTATTCAGTGCAGATGAACAAACAGGGACGTACCACGCACGTCGAAGCAGGGCTGGAACACCAGGACCTGTTCCCGATACGTGAAGTTTCCCGGCTCACCGGGGTCAACCCGGTGACCCTGCGCGCCTGGGAGCGGCGCTACGGTCTGATCCAGCCAACCCGTACCGACAGCGGTCACAGGCTGTACTCGCAAGCGGATGTCGACGATATCCGCCGTATCCTCGGCTGGCTTGAGCGCGGTGTTGCGGTGAGCAAGGTTGGCAGCATTCTCGCCCGCGGTCAGGCGCACGTGCAGGGCATGCTCCCGGCAGGTTGCGCCGCCCGCTGGCAAGCTCAGTTGCGTGAGGCGGTGCAGCGTTTTGATGCCGCCAGCCTGGACCGGCTGTTCGACAAGGTGTTCGCCACCATCAGCCAGGACCAGGTATTCGCCGAGGTATTCATGCCCGTCTGGCACGACCTGGCGGCCGCGCAGGCGGCGTTCGGCCAGGCCAGTGAATGGCTGTTTCTCGATCAGTTTTTACGTGCCCGGGTATTCTCGCGCCTGCAGCTTACCCACCTACCGCGCAGGCGCAGCGTGCTGGTGGCGCCGCTGCCTGGGCAATGCATGGAGCTGGAACTGCTGGTCACCGGCTTGCTGCTGTGCAGCGACGATGTCGGGGCGACCCTGCTGATGCCTGGGCAGCCATTGGACGAGCTGGCCGTGGTGTGCGGCAGGCTCAAGCCGGATGCGCTGGTGTTGTTCTCCAATCACGCACCCACAGCCGAGCTGAGCAAACGCTTGAACCGGCTCGCAGTCGGCCTGGAGTGCCCATTGCTACTGGCGGGCGAGGCGGGCGAAATGGCCCAGCAGAGTCTGGCAGGCAGCCCGGTGGCGTGCCTGGGCGCGGAGGGTGAGCTGATGCGCCGGCGGCTGCGGCAGTATCTGGCAGGTCAGCTCGATACCTGAGCGTGCAGCTCCGGGTGGGCCTGGCGATGCGCCTGAAGGATGTATTCACGCAGGCGGTCGATTTCTTCAGCCGGGCTGCGGCTGAGGTCATAGGCTGCGAGGTCCGGGCCGATTCGTCGGCGCAGGCGGCCATGCAGCGTGATGGCCGGGATGCCCCCTGGCGCGAAACGCAGGTCGAAGCGTGAGGGTGCCTCCGGCAAGCCGCGGACTTCCAGCAACGCACCTTTGAAGGAGATGTCGCGCACGAACAGGCCACTTACCCGACCCTTTGCATCCAGCAGCGCGCAGGGCTGGTCCATCGACAGGCGCCAAGGGCGCAGCATCGGGCCGTCTTCGTAAATTTCCGGCGAGCCGATTTGCACGTGTACGGCGTGGAATTCGTCTTCTACCAGCTGCAGCGGGAAGCTGATCTGCTGGTTGTTGAATTGCGCCTGCAGGGTGACTTGCTCGTTGGCTACGAGGCGCGCCAGCAAAGACTGAATACGACGGTCGCCATTGACCAGCAGGCTCGACATGGGGTCGGCCAGGTTCAATTGCGGGGAGTGCTGCATGTCCTGGATGAAATCCAGCTCATCCTGGGTCAAAAGCGCATCGGCGTGCATGATCGAACTCGGAGGTGACGGTTTCTTCAACGTGATTGACCGTGCCGTAGGCGCTTGGTTCAAAGGTGCGTGTCGAAATTCCGACGCGCGTGCATTTCAGCCAGTTCACGCTCCAGCTCCACCTGGCGGCTGACATCCTTCTGGATACCGATGAAATAGGTGCGTTGATCGGCATCGTTCTTCACCGGGGTGATCGACAACTCGTTCCAGAAGGCACTGCCATCCTTGCGATAGTTGCGCAGCACTTCGCGGCACGGGCGGCCTTCGATCAGTGCCTTGCGGATGCGTGCACGGCCGAGCTGGTCACGGTCATCCGCCTGGAGGAAGCGGCAATCCTGATAGAGAATTTCGTCCCGGCTGTAACCGGTCAGGCGTTCGAACGCCGCGTTCACGTAGATCAGGATGGTGTCATCGCCTTCCTGTTCGGCGACCACGATTCCGTCGTTGGACGCATCGACCATGGATTGCAGCAATTGCGCGTTGATCATGTTCGGGCCATTCGGCAAAGAAGGGACTTTGGTAGAGGCGGCCTTTTGCCACCGCTGGATGCTAGTATCCTACGTTTTCACTCAGTTTCGGAATCCACCTCCCGATGAAAGTCGCCATTATTTCCGGCTCGGTGTACGGCACCGCCGAAGAAGTTGCCCGCCACGCCGAGTCGTTGCTCAAGGCCGCAGGCTTCGAAGCCTGGCACGCGGCCCGCGCCACCCAGCAGGACCTCGAAGGCTTTGCACCCGAAGCGCTGCTGGCAGTGACTTCGACCACCGGCATGGGCGAGCTGCCCGATAACCTGATGCCGTTGTACAGCACTATCCGCGACACCCTGCCCGCCGCCTGGCGCGGCCTGCCGGGGGCGGTGATTGCCCTGGGCGATTCCAGTTATGGCGATACCTACTGCGGCGGTGGCGAGCAGATGCGCGAGCTGTTTGCAGAGCTGGGCGTGCGTGAAGTGCAGCCGATGCTCCAGCTGGATGCCAGCGAGACGGTAACCCCGGAGACGGATGCCGAGCCTTGGTTGGCGGCGTTTGCGCAGGCTTTGAAAGCCTGAGGTTTCTTTACTGGCGCGCCGGCCTCTTCGCGGGCAAGCCCGCTCCTACAGCCGAGCCTGAGTGCTGTGAATAACCTGTAGGAGCGGGCTTGCCCGCGATGAGGCCATGCCGACCAGCCTATTCCCGAGTGCCTGCCCCCGCACTGACCAGCGCCAGCCAGGCCCGCGCCGCCCGCGAAAGATACGCCCCCCGCCGCCAGATGAACGCAATGTCCCAGCGCAGATCCTCCGGCGCGCTCAACGGCAAACGCACCACCCCAGGGCGCTCCAGCGCTTTGGCCACCACCCGGGGCAGCAACACTACGCCTTGGCCGGCCGCCACCAGCGCCACCAGAAAGTCTGCCTGGCCACTGCGCCCACCTTCCTTCGGGGTAAAGCCCTGCTGCTGGCATGCCTTGAGCAACCGATCATTGAGCACGAAACTGCGCTGATAAAGCAGGAAGGGCGTGTCAGCCAACTGATTCAGGGCGACCTGCATCTGCCCCGCCAATGCATGCCCCGCCGGCAGCAACGCATCCAACGGCTCATTGCAGAACGGCTGGTATTCGAACGCCGGATCGTTCGGCGTCAGGCTGCCGCCCAACTCCAGTTCGCCACTGCGCACGGCCTGCTCGACGCTGCGGCTGCCTCCTTCGAGCAACTGAATCGAGATGTTCGGGTGCTGGCGCCGGTACGCGGCGAACAAACCGGCAAACAGCGCATCGCTGCCCAGCATCGGCAGGCCCAGGCGCAGTTCGCCGCGCGCCATCTGGCTCAGGTCATCGAGCTCGCTGAGCAAGGCCTGGCGTTGGCGTAGCAACGCTTCGCCACGTTCCAGCACGATGCGCCCGGCAGCGGTCAGGTGCAGTTGCGAAGCCTGGCGCTCGAGCAAAGGCTGGCCCACATCCTGCTCCAGCTGGGCAACCTGTTTGCTTACCGCCGACTGACTGATATGCAGGGTGTGCGCGGCCTGGGTGAAGCCGCCGCGGTGAACCACTTCGATGAAGCTGCGCAGCTGTTTGAATTCCATGGTCTGAATTCCATTATGGAATGGTGGCAAGTCTAACAATTCGCTTCTGGCCTAGGCAGGCAAATCTTAAAATGAGGACCTGTCGAGGAACCGTCCATGAAACCCGCGTTATTGAAAAAGTCCCTGCGCCTGCTCGTTGAGTTGGCGGCTCTGTTGGCATTGTTCCTGTTGGGTGGCCAGTTGGCCGGTTGGTTGGGCTGGCCTGTACCGGGCGGTGTGATGGGCCTGGCCGTGCTTCTGCTGTTGTTTGCCTGCGGTGTGGTCAGGCCGGCCGCCTTGCAGATGGGCGCTGGCTGGCTGATGGCCGAAATGCTGCTGTTTTTCATTCCCGCGCTGATGAGCCTGCTCGATTACGGCAGCCTGGTGCGCGAAGAAGGCTGGCGCATCTTGGTGGTGATTGCCGTGAGCACGCTGATGGTCATGGTGGTCACGGCCGTGACCGTCGAGGTTGTATGCCGCTGGGGGTTGCGCCATGAGCCTTGAACCCATGCCGTTGTTCTGGCTGGCGCTGACGCTGTTGGCGTACCTGGGTAGCCGCTGGCTGTACCGGCGTACCGGTCGTTACCTGATGTCGCCGCTGATTCTGGTGCCCGCACTGTTGCTGGCGGTGGCCGTGCCGTTGCACACCGCCTATGCCGAGTATGCGCGCAATACCCACTGGCTGATGAGTGTACTCGGCCCGGTGACCGTGGCCTTCGCGGTGCCGATCTGGCAGCAGCGGGCCATGCTGGCACGGCATTGGCCGGCGCTGCTGGTGGGCATGGTCGCCGGCAGTGCGGCATCGATCGGCAGCTCCTGGGGATTGGCGCACCTGCTGGCGCTGGATGACGCGATCAGCCTTTCGCTGGTGCCGCGCTCGATCACCACGCCCTTTGCCATGCCCCTGGCCCACGACTTGGGCGGGGTGCCGGAGCTGACAGCGGTGTTCGTCATGTTTACCGGCGTGCTCGGTGCCATGTTCGGCGGCGTGCTGCTGCGCTGGCTGCCGCTGCGCACACCGCTGGCACGTGGCGCACTGTTCGGCGTTGGTGCGCACGGTGCCGGGGTCAGTCGGGCCCAGGAAGTGGGCCGCGAAGAAGGTTCCGTGGCCGGCCTGGTCATGGTCCTGACCGGCTTGCTCAACCTGTTCGCCGCGCCGCTGCTGGCCCTGCTGCTATGACCGTTCGTGCCACTGACTCGCTCGGTCATCAAGCTGGCTGGCAACGCAAGTTTCACAGGGTCTGCGCCTGACTAGACTCAGCCTCGACATAGAGAGCACATGTATGTGCCGAGGTGACATGCAATGACCGCAGCCTTGCCCTATACCCTCAATCCCCCCTCCTATCCGGGACGACTCTGATGCCTCTGGCCGAGATACCATTGTGCGTCTGGCGTACCCGGAGTCAGAGTTTTTCATTCCGGGGCCAGAGCATCCGCTACTGGACCGCAGGGCAAGGAGAGCCCCTGCTGCTTCTGCATGGATTCCCGACCGCCAGTTGGGATTGGCACTACCTCTGGACGCCGCTGGCCCAGCGCTTTCGCGTGATCGCTTGCGACATGCTCGGGTTTGGCGATTCGGCCAAACCCCTCAACCATGCCTACAGCCTGATGGAGCAAGCCGACCTGCAGCAGGCGCTGCTTGCCCACCTCGAGGTCGACCAACCTGTGCACCTGCTGGCACATGATTACGGCGGCAGTGTGGCCCAGGAACTGCTGTCGCGACACCATGAACAGCGCGCGGAAATCGCCAGTTGCGTGTTCCTCAACAGCGGCCTGTTCGCTGAAAGCTGCCAGGTGCTGCTGATTCAGAAGCTGCTGCTCAGCCGCCTGGGCTGGCTGGTGGCGCGCTCGTTCGGGCGCGACGACCTGGTGCGCAATGTCACGCAGGTGTACGGGCCATGCACGCACCCCAGTGAAAGTGCGCTGGATGATTTCTGGAGCCTGATTGCCTCGAATGGCGGTACGCGCATCCTGCACAAGCTGGTGGGTTTCGTGACCGAGCGCCGGGTGCATCGCGAGCGATGGGTGGGTGCACTGCAGCGCGAGGGTGTGCCCCTGCGCTTCATCAATGGTGTGGTCGACCCGCTATCCGGCGCACGCATGGTCGAGCGCTATCGGCAACTGGTACCCAACCCGGACACGGTGCAGCTGCAAGGCATTGGCCATTACCCGCACACCGAAGCACCCGTGCAGGTGCTGCGCCACTACCTGGCCTTTCGCGAGCAGCCGCTGAGCTACTTGCCGCAGAAGGTCGCCTGGTCCTGAGCGGGTGAAATCGTTCAGCGTTATTGCCTGGCATTCAGCCTGAGTGAGCTTGATTGTCCGCCGGCAGGGGCTGGCGGACACTCGACGTCTTCAACCTGACCTGGAGCCATGAGCATGAGCGAGCCGGTACGTCTGCAAGACCGTGTGGTGATCGTCACGGGGGCCGGTGGTGGCCTGGGGCGCGCCCATGCGCTGCTGTTCGCCGCGCGTGGCGCCAAGGTGGTGGTCAACGACCTCGGCGGTTCCAGCCACGGTGAAGGCGCCAGCGCTTCGGCGGCCGATCGGGTGGTCGAGGAGATCCGCGCTGCAGGTGGCACGGCGGTGGCCAATCACGATTCGGTCAGTGACGGTGCACGTATCGTCGAACAGGCCCTGGACAGCTTCGGCCGGGTCGATGTGCTGGTGAACAATGCCGGGATTCTGCGCGACAAGACCTTCCACAAGATGGACGACAGTGATTGGGACCAGGTTTACCAGGTGCACGTCGAAGGCGCCTTCAAGGTAACCCGCGCCGCTTGGCCGCACCTGCGCGAGCAAAGCTGGGGGCGGGTGATCTTCACTGCTTCCACGTCAGGTATCTACGGCAACTTCGGCCAGGCCAACTACGGCATGGCCAAGCTGGGCTTGTATGGCCTGACCCGCACCTTGGCCATTGAAGGGCGCAAGTACGGCGTGCTGGTCAATGCCATCGCACCCACCGGAGGCACGCGCATGACCGAAGGGTTGATCCCGCCACAGGTGTTCGAACGCCTCAAGCCCGAGCTGGTCAGCCCGCTGGTGGTTTACCTGGGCAGCGAGCAGTGCCAGGACAGCGGGCAGCTGTTCGAGGTCGGTGGTGGCTGGGTGGGCAAGGTACGGTGGGAGCGCAGCCTGGGCGTCGGCTTCGACCCCCGCGAAGGTTTCACCCCTGAGCAGGTGGCGGACAACTGGGCGCAGATCGGTGATTTTGCCCATGCGGTGCACCCGCAGGACAACGTGCAGGCTTTGCAGCAGATGATGGCGAACCTGCAGAAGTATCCGCAGGAGTGATTGATTGCAGAGCATAAAAAAAGGCCGCTGCAAAGGCAGCGGCCAATCGAGACGTTAGATCAAGGAGCTTCAAAATCAACGTCGGTAAACCTCGCGGGCCTGAAGGGCTGGGGGGGTAGTTGCCCTTCATGCCGGCCAGTGAGTCAAGAATAAGCGCTTGATCCGGTGGGAAAAATAGCGGCTTGTGACATTCACCTTTACGTTTCGGGCAATAGTGCCGCAGCGCCGTTCAAGCCTTCGGCGAGTGGCCCATACGCCAGCTGGTCTCTTGCGCCGCCGCCAGCAGGCGCTGCGCCGCCGGCCCATGTTCATCGGCATGGAAGATCGACGTCGGCCCGACCACGGTCATCACCGCCGCGATCTGCCCCATGGCGTTGAACACCGGTGCCGACAGTGCATCCACCCCCGGCATCAGCAGGCCATGCACATGGTGCAGGCCGCGCTTGCGAATGCCGGCCAGCAAGGTGTCGTAGTCACTGGCGCTGTGCTGCAGCACGCTCAGCTCCTTGTCACGCAGCTCCAGGGTTTCGCGCTCGGGCAAATAGGCGGCGAACACCAGCCCGGTGGATGAGCTGAGCAGCGGCAGTACTGAACCAATCTGGGTCACCACCGTGACCGCGCGCACGGCAGGTTCGATGCTCACCACCGTCGCCCCCTGGTTGCCCCACACGGCGATGAAGCAGCTTTCGTTGAGTTCATCACGCAGTTGTGACAGCGGCATCGCTGCCACTTTCAACACATCGATACTGCCCAGGGCCGCCAGCCCCACCCGCAATGCCTCGCGCCCCAGCCCGTAGTGGTTGGTGGCCGCATCCTGTTCGGCAAAACCACTGGCGATCAGTGCCTGCAGGTAGCGGTGCACCTTGCTCGCGGGCATCTGCACGTGCTCGGCCAGGCGCGACAGTGATGTCGAGGGCGACAGTTCGGCGAGGGCCTTGAGGATGTCGGTGCCGACTTCCGCCGAGCGGACCTTCTGCTTGCCGGTGTCGGTGGGGGAGCTGGCTTTGGCCATGGCGAAGATTTTTCCGGTTTTTTCGAGTCGCGCCTTTATAGCTTGACGCCCTGCACGGAGCAAATTACGTTATTCGTAATCTGATTACGATAAAAACAAAATCCGGAGGCATCGATGAACCGCGACGCGTCGCCCGACCTTCAGTACCTGAGCGGCTTCGGCAACGAATTCGCCAGCGAAGCACTGCCTGGGGCCTTGCCCATCGGGCAGAACTCACCGCAGAAGGCCCCTTATGGCCTGTATGCCGAGCTGCTGTCGGGCACGGCGTTCACCATGGCGCGCAGCGAGCTGCGCCGCACCTGGCTGTACCGCATTCGCCCATCGGCGCTGCACCCGCGCTTCGAGCGCCTGGGGCGCCAGCCGTTGAGCGTGCCTTTGGGTGCGGTCACCCCCAACCGCCTGCGCTGGAGCCCACAACCGCTCCCCGTCGAGCCAACCGATTTCATCGAGGGGTGGTTACCGATGGTGGCCAACGCCGCTGCGGAAAAACCGGCAGGCGTCAGCATCTACATCTACAGCGCCAACCGTTCGATGGAGCGGGTGTTCTTCAATGCCGACGGTGAGCTGCTGCTGGTACCCGAACAAGGCCGCCTGCGCATTGCCACCGAACTCGGGGTAATGACTGTCGAGCCGCTGGAAATTGCCGTGATTCCGCGCGGCATGAAGTTTCGCGTCGAACTGCTCGATGGCCAGGCCCGTGGCTACATCGCCGAGAACCATGGCGCGCCGCTGCGCCTGCCGGACCTGGGCCCAATCGGCAGCAACGGCCTGGCCAACCCGCGTGACTTCCTGACCCCCGTTGCGCACTACGAGGAGGCCGAAGGCCCGGTGCAACTGGTGCAGAAGTTCCTTGGCGAGCACTGGGCCTGCGAGCTGCAGCACTCGCCGCTGGACGTGGTGGCCTGGCACGGCAGCAATGTGCCCTACAAATATGACCTGCGCCGTTTCAACACGATCGGCACCGTCAGCTTTGACCACCCAGACCCGTCGATCTTCACCGTGCTGACTTCGCCAACCAGCGTGCACGGCCTGGCCAACATGGACTTCGTGATCTTCCCGCCACGCTGGATGGTCGCCGAGAACACCTTCCGTCCACCGTGGTTCCACCGCAACCTGATGAACGAGTTCATGGGCCTGATCAGCGGTGCCTACGATGCCAAGGCGGAAGGCTTCCTGCCGGGCGGCGCCTCGCTGCACGGGGTGATGAGTGCCCACGGGCCCGACGCCGAAACCTGCGAGAAGGCCATTGCTGCCGACCTGGCGCCCCACAAGATCGATGACACCATGGCCTTCATGTTCGAAACCAGCCAGGTGCTGCGCCCGAGCCAGCAGGCCCTCGAGTGCCCGCAATTGCAGGCCGACTACGACAGTTGCTGGGCCACCTTGCCGAGCACCTTCAACCCGAACCGGAGATAACCCATGAACCAGTCCGCCATTGCCCGCAGTTGGGTCGAACACGCCAACGGGCACAGCGACTTCCCATTGCAGAACCTGCCACTGGGTATTTTCAGCCGGCCGGGTGAAACGCTGCGCTGCGGTGTCGCCATCGGCGATGCGATTCTCGACCTGGAGGCCGTGCTGGCTGCCGGTTTGTTCGAAGGCCAGGCAAAGGCCGCCGTCGAGGCCACCCGCGGTGGCGCCTTGAACGCCTTCTTCGCCCTCGGCCGCAATGCCCGCGTCGCCCTGCGCGAGCGGTTGCTGGCGCTGTTGGGCGAGCATGGCGAGCACCAGGCCGAGCTCAAGGCCGCGTTGTATCCGGCCAGTGATTGCCAGCTGCACCTGCCAGCCAAGGTCGGCGACTACACCGATTTCTACGTGGGCATCCAGCACGCCACCAACGTCGGCAAGCTGTTCCGCCCCGACAACCCGCTGCTGCCCAACTACAAATACGTGCCGATCGGCTACCACGGCCGGGCCTCGACACTGCGCCCGTCGGGTACCGATGTGCGCCGCCCCAAGGGCCAGACGCTGCCGGCCGGCCACACTGAACCGAGCTTCGGCCCGTGTGCGCGCCTGGATTACGAGCTGGAGCTGGGCATCTGGATCGCCCAGGGCAATGACATCGGCCAGGCGATTCCAATCGCCGAAGCCGACCAGCACCTGGCTGGCCTGTGCCTGCTCAACGACTGGTCGGCGCGCGATATCCAGGCCTGGGAATACCAGCCGCTGGGGCCGTTCCTGTCGAAAAGCTTCATCACCACGCTGTCACCTTGGGTGGTGACCGCCGAGGCGCTGGAGCCGTTCCGCTGCGCCCAGCCGGCGCGCCCGGAAGGTGACCCGCAACCGCTGCCGTATCTGCTGGACCCGCGTGACCAGGCTAAAGGCGCCTTTGATATCGAACTGGAGGTGCTGCTGCTCACCGAGCGCATGCGTGAGCAAGGCTTGCCGGCCCACCGCCTGGCACTGAGCAACACCCTCAACATGTACTGGACCGTGGCGCAGTTGATCGCCCACCACAGCGTCAACGGTTGCCAGCTGCAGCCAGGCGACCTGTTCGGCTCGGGTACGCTGTCCGGCCCCACAGCCGATTCGTACGGCAGCCTGCTGGAGATCACCGAGGGCGGCAAGCAACCGGTCGAGCTGGCCAGTGGCGAGGTGCGCAAGTTCCTCGAGGACGGCGATGAAATCATCCTGCGGGCGCGTTGCCAGCGCGATGGGGTGGCCAGCATCGGCTTTGGTGAGTGCCGCGGCAAGGTCATCGCCGCCAACTGAGGGAGCAGGGCCATGGAGCTGTATACCTACTACCGTTCCACCTCGTCTTACCGGGTGCGCATCGCCCTGGCGCTCAAGGGCCTGGGTTACCAGGCGCTGCCGGTCAACCTGCTCAAGGGCGAGCAGCGTGCTGGGGCCTATGTTGCCGTGAACCCACAGGGCCGCGTGCCAGCCCTGCGCACCGATGATGCCGAGTTGCTGGTGCAGTCACCGGCGATCATCGAGTACCTGGAAGAGGTTTATCCACAGCCTGCGCTGCTGCCCGCTGGCGCTGCGGCACGGGCCAAGGTGCGCGGGGTGGCGGCGATCATCGGTTGCGATATTCATCCGCTGCACAACGTCAGCGTGCTCAACCAGCTGCGCCAGCTTGGCCACGACGAGGCACAGGTCAATCAGTGGATTGCTCACTGGGTCGGCCAAGGCTTGGCGGCCGTGGAGCAACTGATCGGTGACCAGGGCTTCTGCTTCGGTGAGGCGCCGGGGCTGGCGGATGTCTACCTGATCCCGCAGCTGTATGCGGCCGAGCGCTTCAACATCGACCTTGGCGGGTATCCGCGTATTCGCCGAGTGGCGGCGCTGGCTGCCGGGCACCCCGCGTTCAGCCAAGCGCACCCGGCTTGCCAGGTGGATACCCCGCCTCAGTGAATCGAACGGTTGGCCTGCGGTAGCTTGCCGATCCGCTCGGACAGCTTCAGCCGTTGCACCGGGTCGTCGGTCAGCAGCAGGGCATGCTCCAGGTCGAAGCGTTCGGCCTGCGGGCAATCGAGGTGCTGGTAGAGCGATGCGCGGGTCATGTAGTCGCTGACCTGCACCGGGCCCAGCTGCATGACCCGTTCGGCGTCGATCAGCGCCGCCAGGTGGTTGTCGTTACTGATGTGCAGTTGGCGAAGGTTGCGCGAGAGGCGTTGCAGCATCTGCGTCGGGCTGGCCGCGCGCAGGTGCTCGGCCGTGAGCGGCACATGCGGGCCGAACTGGCGGGCGAGTAGCTCGCGGCAATCATTGGGGTACAAGCGTCGGCCGCCACAGGGATCAAGCAGGTGATCGGCGCCGGGTACTCGTAGCAGGAAATGGCCAGGGAAGGCCACGCCTTCCAGTGGAATGGACAAGCGCCGGGCCAGTTCCAGCGTGATGATCGCCAGGGCCAGAGGCTGGCCACGACGGCGTTGCAGCACCTTGTCCAGCAGCGCCGCCTGCGGGCGCAGGGGGTGGTATTCGTCTTGCTGGAAACCCAACGCATTCAGCTGGCGCAGCAGGGGTTGAGCCAATTCTGCCAGTGGCAGCATTGGCAGGCTGGCGCTGATTTCACTGTGCAGATGATTCACGGTGGCAAGGCTGGCTGCGGGCTCGACCTTCCGATCGTGCTCGACGGCAATCCACAAGGCGGCTTCCAGCAGGGCGACCGGCTCGCGTTCCAGGCAGGCCAGGCAGGCTTGGCGTGGGTTCATTGGGGCATCTCCACATACGTTTGAGTAATAGCCCTGGCGCCGTGATTCGTCCAGTGGTCCGGTCGCCCTGTGGGGCGTAAGCCGATGCCTATACTGGTAGGAGCACCTCGCAGGGGAGCCCGCCGATGTTCGCGCTGATGCAAAGCACCCGCACCCAATCGCTGCACCTCTTCACCGACCCGAAGACTGGCCTCAAGGCCGTGGTGGCGATTCATAGCGAAATCCGCGGCCCGGCGCTGGGTGGCTGCCGCTACCTGCCGTATGCCGATGACGAAAGCGCTATGGCCGATGCCATTCGCCTGGCCCAGGGCATGAGTTACAAAGCGGCGCTGGCCGGGTTGGCGCTGGGCGGCGGCAAGGCCGTGATCATGCGCAACCCGCATGTGGAAAACCGTGCGGCGTTGTTCGAGGCGTTCGGCCGCTTCATCGATACCTTGCAAGGGCGGTTCATCATTGCCGTGGACAGCGGCACCTCGACCCTGGACATGGACTGCATCGCCCAGAGCACGCCGCATGTCACCAGCACCACGGCATCCGGTGACCCTTCGCCGCATGCGGCCATGGGGGTGTTCGCCGGCATCCGTGCCACCTGCCTGGCCCGCCTGGGCAGCAGCGACCTCAAGGGCTTGCGCGTGGCGGTACAAGGCTTGGGCAACGTCGGCTATGCCCTGGCCGAGCAGTTGTATGCAGCCGGTGCCGAGCTATTGGTGAGTGACCTGGACCCAGGCCGGGTACGGTTGGCGGTGGAGCAGTTCAATGCTCACCCGGTCACCAACGATGCCTTGATCAGCACGCCCTGCGATATTTTCTCGCCGTGTGGCGTGGGGCCGGTGCTAAATGGCCAGACGGTGATGCAGCTGCGTTGTGCTGCGGTGGCTGGCGCGGCGAACAACCAGCTCACCACCTTGCAGGTGGCTGACCAGCTGGAAAACCGCGGCATTCTCTATGCGCCGGATTACGTGATCAATGCGGGTGGGTTGATCTACGTGGCGATGAAACACCGCGGCGAAGAGCTGAGCACCATCACTGCGCAACTGGCGCGGATCCCCGAGCGGCTGACCGAAGTGTATGCCCACGCCCAGGCCGAAAAGCGCTCACCGGCCAGGGTGGCGCAGATGCTGGCGGAGCGGTTGTTATACGATGAGCGCTAGCGGGCCTTGTGATTTACCTGCGCGAACACGCAATGTAACCCCTGCAAAGTCCCCCGAAATCACTCTGCAGCACTGCCATCCAGCAATTCTGCCAACGCATCCGGCTGGCTCTTGAACGCCCGGGCAAACACGTCACGGTTCTTGGCCATGTAAATACCGGCTTCTTCGACCTGCTGTTCGGTCAATGAAGGCACCGCCTTCTGCAACACCTCGGCCAGGCGTTCGGCCAGCTCGAGCATCTTGTCGTGACGGTCTGCTTCGGCCTTATCCATGAACAAGCGCTCCGGGTCGCGGCTGCTGCGGTACACCACTTCGACGGCCATTCATCACCTCTGTGCCTTTTTGCGGTTGGTTGATCGATTACTGTATGCGCATACAGTAATGGCAATGGCACCTCTGAATCAAGCGTTGCCGCAAAAAAGCGTAGCCCACAGGTGCCTTGCGGCAATCGGTCGCCTTCCAAGGCAGGGGCCTGGCCCTTTAACTGCATGACACAAGCGTCACACAGGTGACGCATCATCCTTCAGGTCGTATCGGGGAGCTGGATATCGTGAACATCAAATGGGCGGAAAAGCTGCGCAAGGGCCTGCATGGCTCGGCCGACTCGCTGGGCAATCTGTGCGTCGAGGCATTCCACTACCTCGCCCTGTTCGGCATCGGCGCGATTACCGCCTACGCGGCGGTGGTGACGTTCCTGGACATGCTCGGCAAGGGCGGGATCAGTGTCGATGACATCCTGCTGCTGTTCATCTACCTGGAGCTCGGGGCGATGGTCGGTATCTACTTCAAGACCAACCACATGCCGATCCGCTTCCTGTTGTACGTGGCGATCACCGCGCTGACCCGCCTGCTGATCGGCGATGTCTCGCACCACAAGGCGCCGGATGAAGGCCTGCTGTACCTGTGCGGTGGCATCCTGCTGCTGGCGTTTTCGATCCTGGTGGTGCGCTACGCCTCGTACCGCTACCCCTCGACCAAGGTGCTGGACGCCAACGGCAAGGAAGTGGAAGACGGCAAGTAAGGGGCTACCTATCTAGCGCCAAGGTCTGCCTTGGCTGCTGTTGAATCCTGGCTGGCGCTCAGGGGAGCATCGTGACACTCGGTTGCGGTCGATGGGCGCCCAAGGAGAACAGCCATGAGTATTACAGCGGAAAAAGTACATGCCCATCTCAAATACGCGCTGAGGCTTGACCCCGATGAGGTGCATGTCACCGAAGTCGCCGATGTCATCGAGCTCGAAGTGGTCGCTAGCCGTTCCCTGGTGGAGGAGTCTCTATACTGGCTGAAACAAAACCAGGAACCGACCTACGACCAGGGCCTGTTTGGCCTGTTTCACAAACCGCATACGTTCGACCCCGCGCACCGGGCAGGGGGCGTGAGCCTGTCTGACCTGGAGCGTGAAATCGGGCGAATGCTGGTGACGCTGGGCTGATAACTCAGTTGGCCACGCCGGCTAGCGCAAACGGTCGTGCCTCAGGGGCCGCTTCGCGGGTCAGTGCGGCCAGAACCTGCAAGGGGTTCTGCCCCAGTTCGATGGCCAGGCCCAGGCGAATGCTGTCGATGACCCGCTGCAGGCGCACCGGGTCATTGCGCTGAGCCTGGCTGATCAGGCGCTTGGCGACCACGCCGGCATCGTCGGACAGGGTGAGCATGATGCTGCCATCGAGGCGTTCGATGCTCAGGTTTACCCGGTACTCGGGGGCGAAAGCGGCGCTGATCTGTTCGAAGGGGTTGTTCATGGTCGGGGTCTGCAAAGATTGACTGCAGAAGTTGACCGGGCAATCGTCGGGTTGGTTCACGGCCATTGATCGACCGTGCCATGCACGATCGGGCAAGGCAATTAGCCACTATCGTGACTACACTCCTGTGACCGAAGCCGCGAAGGCTGGCCTCAGGCCTGCAAAGGAGTGCGCGTGGTTCCCTCGTCCGCAACCCGCCAACGGGGCGCGATCGGCCTGATGGCCGTGACTACCTTGGCCATGGCCTTGTTGTTCCTGCTGGTGGTGCTCGACAGCGGCCGGCTTTACCTCGAACAGCGCAAGTTGCAACGCATTGCCGACATGGCGGCGCTGGAAGCCGCCGGCCAATACGCCTTGTGCAGCGGCAGCGGCCCCCAGGCCACGGCCATCGCGCGGGTTGCCGCCACCCGTAACGGCCATGCAGCCGACGACCCGTTGGTGGCCAGCTGCGGTTATCTGCAGACCGGCGCCAACAGCCTGCGCACCTTCACCAGCGACAACACCCGCAGCGAAGCGATCAGGGTGGACGTCAGCAACACCGTCACCACCAGCATCGCCGGCGGTCTCTATACCCTGGTCCAGGGCAGCGGCGTGCCCCTGACCACCACCTTGCACGCCCACGCGGTGGCGTCGAAACCGTTGCCGCCGCAGGCCATGCTGAGCATTCGCACCACGCTGGCCACGGTCGATTCGCGCCAGTCAGTGTTGCTCAATGCCTTGCTCGGTGCCCTGGGCGGCAGCGTGCAGCTCGACCTGGCCGGCTGGAAAGGGATCGCCGCCACCAACATCAACCTGCTCAGTTATCTCGACCAGCTGGCCGTCGACCTGAAATTGCAGGTGGGTGACTACCAGCAGTTGCTCAAGGCCGACGCCACTGCCACGCAACTGCTGCAGGCCGCGGTCAAGGTACTGCAGCAGAGCGGCGCTGCCGTCGATGTGGTGACCAACCTGGGCAAACTGGCGTTGGGTACCAGCAACGGCACACTGCTGAACCTGGGCGACATCCTCGATATCCAGAACGGCACCGCCCAAGCCGGCCTGGATGCCAGCATCCAGTTGCTGCAGCTGGTGCAGGGCGTGATCCAGCTGGCGGCCAGCCAGAGCGCTGCCAATGCCGATCTGCCGCTCAGCGTGCTGGGCCTGGTCAATGGCCGGGTGCGCCTGAAGGTGATCGAGCCGCAACAGATTTCGGCCGTGGGCGACCCACGCACGGATGAACTGCGCGTGCACACTGCGCAGGTGCGGGCGATGATTTCGCTCGACCTGCCGTTGCTGAACACCATCTTCGGGCTGGTCAACGCCGTGCTCGACCTGGTCTCGCCCCTGACCAACGTGCTCAACAACCTGCTCAGCCTCAACCTGGCATCGACCCTGGAATCGGTGCTCTGCCTGCTGGGGGTGCCGTGCACGGTGACCGATATCATGCTGGTCCCCGACAAACTCCAGCTGGACATCGGCCTGGAGGTCGCCGAAGCCACGACGCGCCTCGACCCGCTGTCTTCCGATACCTTCAGTTGCTCGCCCAAGCGCTTGACCACCCGGGCGCAAAGCTCTGCGGCCAAGCTTGCGGTGGGGCGTTTCGAGTCCACCACGGCGTTCTTCACCACCGGTACTACCGCGGTCAAGGCGTTGCCATTGATCGACATCGGCACCAAGCGCTGTACCAAGCTGCTGATCCTCGGCACCTGCGAGGCGCGCATACCTTACGCCGGCGGCGGCCTGGGTTTGCGGGTCGACAGCAAGTTGCTGGGCAGCGGCCCCTTGGAGCACTCGCTGGTGTTCCAGGCACCCACCAGTGAGCCGCCGAACATCGGCCAGCCCGCCGCCTACCTGAGCATGCGCACGATCAACGACAACGTGGTTGGCAGCCTCAGCGACACCTTGCTGGGCGTCCAGTTGCAGGCATTCAAACCTACCGTCAACAGCGGTCTGGGCGACGTCCTGGTGATCGTCGGCAACGTGCTCACCGCGGTCAAAGGTATTCTCGACCCGTTGATCAAAGGCCTGCTCAGCCCGCTGATCGACCCGATACTGAACGTGCTGTTGAAAGTGCTGGGTATCGACCTGGTCAACGCCGAGGTCGGCGCCAACCTCAGTTGCTCCAACGGCCGCGCTCAGTTGGTGCTGTAGACCGGTAGCAGCACGCGGAAACACGCGCCCTCTGTGCCGTTGACTACCTCCAGCCTGCCGCCCATGGCCTCGACGATAGCGTGGCTGACCGACAGCCCGAGCCCGGTACCCACGCCGGCGGGTTTGGTGGTGAAGAATGGCTCGAAGAGGCGCTCGAGCAGGCGCGGGTCGATGCCGCCGGCGTTGTCTTCCACCAGCAGGCACAGTTGCCCTGGCTCGATGTGCTGGGTCACACGGATCCGCGGGTTGGCAACCTGCCGTTCGAGCAAGGCGTCCCGGGCATTGACCATCAGGTTGATCAGCACCTGTTCCAGCTGGTCTTCATGGCCCAGTACTTCCGGGCACAGGTCCGGTTCCTCTATCTGCAAGGCCAGCCCCTTGCCGCGCAACCCTTCGGCCAGCAGCGCCACTGCGCCGTCCACCGCAACCCATGCCGCAAAGGCCTGGCGTTCGACTTCAGAGCGGCGCCCATAGGTGCGCAGGTGCTCGACCAGGCGTGCAGTACGCTCGACCTGGGCGTCGATGCGCTGCAGCTTGCCTGTCAGGTATTCGATGTCGGCCTCACCGCTTTGCAGGCGCTTGAGGGTATTGGCCACGGCCAGCCGCATCACATTCAGCGGTTGGTTGATTTCATGCACCAGCCCGGTTGCCAGTTCGCCCAGGGTGGCCATCTTGGCGCCTTGCAGCAGTTGCTGCTGGCTGTGCCGTACCTGCGTGTTGTCGCGCCCCACCGCCTGCACTTCCAGCAGTTGCCCGTGTTCATCGAACAGCCCACGCTCGGCCCATACCCACCATGCATGCCTGCGCCCCGGCAGTTGCAGGCAGACCTCGGCGCTGCTCAATGGCTGCTGTGGGGTCAGCGCCGCCAGGCGCTGCACGAACGCCAGGCGCTGGCTGTCGGACATCCACTGGCCCAGGTTCATCTCGATCAGCTGTTCCGGCGCGCATTCCAACTGTTCGGCGAGCGGCCGGTTGCCGAACAGTAGCTGCAGGTCCGGGGTGTAGCGGCAGATCATCGCCGGTGAGTCTTCAACCAGCACCCGGTAACGCTCCTCGCTCTGGCGCACACGTTCGGCGGCTTCGGTCGCTTCGCTGACATCCAGCCACAGGCCGACCACCTCGACGGGTTGGCCGAGGTCATCACGCAGCAGGCGGGCTTCGTCCAGTACCCAGTGGTAGCCCCCCAGGTGGTCACGCAGGCGATAACGGCTGCGTACCTGGCCCTCGCGCAGCAGCGTGCGTGTGCGTTCGAGCCAGATCAGGCGGTCATCCGGGTGCACCGCCTGGCCTGGCTGGCGCGACAGTTCGCTGTCCTTGGGCCAGCCCAGCATCGGCGCCAGGCTGGCGCTGAAAAACTCGCTGTGCAGCGCACCGTCGGCATAGCGCTGGATGTAGATCACCGCAGGTGAACTGGCGATCAGGTTCTCCAGCCGCGCGCGGGCGGCCCCGGCTTGAAGCTCCTGGGCCTTCAGCGCGCTGATGTCGAGCAGAAAACCGCGCGCCTGCCGGCCATGCCGCTGCCCGACCCAGTGCAACCAGCGCGGGGTGGCCACGCTGTCGGCTTCGTGCAGCCGCAGGCTGAGGCTCAGGGCAACGCCATCGCGCAGTTGCTCCAGGGCCATGTGCGCAGCCTCGCGGTCAGCCGGGTGCAGGCGCGACAACCATTGCTCGATGCTGACCTCGCACGGCAGGCCAAGGCTTGCGGCCAGGGCCGGGTCGAAATGCAGGGGGCCTTGCACGGGCCACTCCCACCAGCCTGCGCCCAGTTGCTGCTGCAGTTCGTCGAGGTGGCGCGAGCGTTGCTGCAGCTGGTACTGGCGAAGGCGGGCCAGCAAGGGTTCGAGCAAGGCTTGCAGCAGCGCCTGGGCTGCCTCTGGTGCAGGGGGCAAGCGTGCGCCCGCAAAGAGCAACCAGGCTTGAGTGGCATGGCCGTGGCTGTACGGCAAGAGCAACAACGGCAACCCGGCACACGATGCCCGCCATTGCGCCGAGTCTGGCTGCACCTGGTGGAAGCGGGGTGGCAACGCCTGCAGCCAGGGTTGCAGGCGTTCGTCATCGGCCCAGGGCCAGTCGCCCTCGCTGCAGGCGTAGCTACGCCAGCCTGATTCGTCCGCCAGCAGCAGGCGCACCGAACCTGCATGCCAGTGCTCGGCCAGGCCTTGCAGTTGCTCGGCGGTAGTCTGCGCCAGCCATTCTTCGCTGCAGCCACGCACGGCCTGGCCCATGTCGGCGGCCAGTTGGCGCACGGTCAGCCATTGCGCCTGCCGATCGCCCTGGCGCAGCAGGTCGCCGATATCGAACAGCTGCAGCAGCCAGCCGACAGCCTGCCGTTGCAGCCAGCCGCGGGTGTGCAGGGCCTGGCCGTGCACGGTATGAAAGTCCAGATCCAGGGCTTGCCCTTGCCAGTCGGCGGGCACGCCTTCGAGCACCAGCCAGCTGTGCCGGTACAGGTAATCATGCACCCGGGGGCGCGCCTGACTGGGCACGGCCAGCACCGTGCGCAACGGCCCGGACAGCCGCAGCACCTGCCCTTGATCATCCAGCCACACCTGCAGGCCGACGCTTTGCGGCAGTTCGGTTGCCGGCTCCGCGGCGTGGCTGCCACGCCAGCGATCGAACAGGCCGCTCACAGCTGCAGGCTCGCTTCAGCGCGCAGGGTCGCGGGCAAACGCGGCACCTCGCCAATCAGCGGGACCACCAGCAGCGGCAATACATTGATCAGTTTCGCTTTCGGATAATTGATCGTCACGGTGAGGACCTTGTTTGCACCGAGGGTTACCTGCGCATCGCTGGCGGGGCGAAAGTCGAGCGCGGCGGGCATCCAGGCCAACTGCTGGCTTATCACGCTGCGGGCAAGGGTTTGTACATCGGTGGCATAGCTCGCGCTGTTCGGGTCGAGGGCGACGCAGCGGCGTACCGCCTCGCTGCTGGCCTGGTTGAACGACTGCAGCATGAGCATCGGCAAGGTGTAGCTGACCAGGCCGTAGAACACCGTGAAAAAGATCATGAAGACGGCGACGAACTCCAGGGCTGCCGCGCCTTTTTGCCGTGCTGCCGGGCCTGCTTGCATGATTGCGTCTACCCTGACGATGAGTCCTGACTGACAGCATAGAACCGTTCGACGAACAGGGATGGCCAATTGCCAATATCCAGCATTGCCCTGCTAGCATGGCTTGCCTTGTGCAGCGGACAAGATGTCCGCGAACGGCAGATTTCCAACGTCCTGACGCTGGGCGTCGCCGCCTGTGCCCTGGCGTGGCTGGCGTTTACCGGGCGTACCTGGGTCGGTGCCCAGGCCACCGATGCTGGCTGGGCACTGGCTATCGTGCTGCTGCTCACGCTACCTGGCTACGTGCTCGGACGCTTTGGTGCCGGCGACGTCAAGTTGCTCGCTGCACTGGCTTTGGCCACCAGCCAGGATTACCTGCTCGGCACGTTCATCGGGGCCGGAGCGGCGTTGCTGGTATGGGCGCTGGTGCGGCGGTTGCTGGGGCGCGGGGCAGGGCGCGCGGGTGAAAAACAGCCGTTCGCGCCCTGTGTGCTGGCGGGTTTTCTGCTGACCAGCGCCTGCCTTCAGTGATGCATGGGGTGTCAGTTGTTCGACTCGGTCACCTTGGTCCAGCGGTAGAAATCCGGGATGGCGTACTTGTAGGTTTCCAGCCATCGCTGCTTGGACAGGTCGCGCTCGCGCGCCGTTTGTACCTGCAAGCGGGGCGAAGCCTGCTCGCCGCTGGACTGCACCCGCAGCAGCGCTTCAGTGGCCGTCAGCGCTTCGCGTGGCTGGCGTGGGGTGTCATCGGCCGACACCATCGATACGCTGGCGCAGCAGGCCATCAGCATCACATACCTGATCATGACCTTCTCCTTTCCCTCAGTTGACCATTACACCGGTGCCACTGGCCGAGGCAATCGGCCCACGCCCGTTGGCCTTTATCTGGCTGGCGCGGGCCTGGGCTTCGGCAAACTGCACAGGTTTCAGCCGCAGCCGGCCGACCAGGTCAGTCGCTTGCTGCCAGTTGTCTTGCAGCAGCGAAAGGGTCACCAGGTTGACGGCTGGCAGCGGGTTGTCATCCTTGAGTTCCATGGCGGTGAGGAATTCGAACCGCGCCTGTTCGTACCGGCCCAGGCTCATCAGCACCACGCCCAGGTCGTTGCGCACCCGCTCGTCGGTGGGGGCAAGGCGCACCGCACGCTGCAGATTCTGCAAGGCCTGTACATCGTCACCCCGGGCCGAGGCAAGTTGCCCGAGGCCATGCTCACCCTCGGCGGCAAGGCAGCCGCCGAGCAGGCTGCGGTACTGCGGTTCGGCCTCGCCGAGCCCGAGCAGGCGCGAGACCCTGGCCTTGCGCAGGCGTACCTGGTCGAGGGCGTCTGGCAACTGCTGCAGGTGCGCGAGGCTGGCGTGCGGGCGCCCGTCGTTGAGCATCTCGTCTGCCAGGTTCAGCGCCAATTGCTGGTCGGCGTCAGGCTTGCCGCAACTGGGGGTACCGAACAGTTGCCCGAGCCCCTCCGGCGGGTGCCCGGCGCAACCGGCCAGCAGTATCAGGCTGGCCATCAACAGCATTGCTTTCATCCATCACTCCCTAGGGGCCCAAGGCCCGCGCCAAAGCGGAAAACCCCGGCCCAGCCAAAACAATGAGCAACGCCGGGAAGAGGAATACCATCATCACGGCTGACATCTTTGCCGACATTTTCGAAACCCGTTCCTGCATCCGCGTCAGGCGCCGGTCGTCCAGGAGGTCCTTGAGCGCCAGCAGCGACTTCATCGCGCCACTGCCCTGCACCAGCAACTGCTGGAGAATCACGCAGGTATCGATGAACTCGTCCACCGCCAGAACGCGTGCGGTCTTCTCCAGCTCCGGCCCCAGCGCCAGGCCCGAGTCCACCCGTTGCAGTACCTGGCGCAGCTCGTCGCTGATCTCCGGCACCAGCGCTCGGCCTTCCTGGCTCAGCACGCGCAGCGCCTGCTCGACGGCAAGGCCGGTTTCGAAGAGGATGCGCAGCAGTGGAATCAGCAGGCTCACTTCCAGAGCGATGCGTTGCTGGCGGCGCGTGGCGGCCACCGCCAGCAAGCGCTTTGGCAGCAGGTAGCAGGCCCCCAGTGCGCACAACGGCCAGATCAGCCAGTGCACCGCGTCACCGCCCATCACGCCTTGCTGCAAGATCAAGGTCAGCAGCAGCGCGACCAGCGGCAGCCCCAGTTGCACGGCGGCGAACAGCGCGCGCTGACGGCTGCGGCGCCAGCCGACGCGGTCGAGCAAGGCCTGGGTTTCACCGTCGAGCTTCTGCAAGCGCTGCCCCAGTGGGCTGCTGCCCAGCCAGTGCAGCCAATCCCCCAGGCGTTCATCGCGTGCCAGGCGGCCTTGCAGCCGGCGGGCGACCAGGTAACGGGCGCGCAACTGGCGAGCGGCCTGCAGGCCAAGCAAGGTGGCCGCGATCAAAAGGCACAGGGCGCACAGCAGCAGGGCCATGGTCACAAGCTCCTCATCATGCGCCACAGCACCAGGCAGCCAAGCGCCTGCAGGGCGAAAGCCACCAGCAGCATCATCTGCCCGGCGCTGTCTTGCCACATGGCCAGCAGGTAGCGCGGGTTGGCCATCAGGAAGTAACCGGCCATGCACAGCGGCAAGGCGCCGAGCACCATGGCGGTGATGCGGGTTTCGCCGGTCATGGCCTTGAGCTGGCGGCTGCCTTGTTCGCGCTCGCGGATCAGCTTGATCAGGTTCTCCAGCAGCTCGCTGGTGTTGCCGCCGTAGCGCCGGTTGATGCGCAACCCCAGGGCGAACAACCGCAGTTCGTCCTGGCCATACAGCTCGGCCAGTTCGTTCACGGCATCATCCAGCGGTACCCCCAGCTGCACGTTGCGCCGCACCCGGGTCATGGTCGAGCGCAACGGTTCGCGGGTGCTGTCGATGCCGCCGAGCACGGCGTCGTTGAGGGTGCGGCCGGCTTTGAGGCTACGCACGCTGTAATCCAGCAGTGCAGGCAATTGTTCGACCAGCTGCCGCACGCGCTGCCGGTACAGCCAGCTGAGGGTGAAATAACCGAGCAGCGGCAGGCTCACCAGCATCATCAGCGCGGCCACCCAGCCGGAGGCGAGCAGCGCCAGCAGCACCAGGCCGAACCAGGCCAGCAGCCAGCGCCGCGGTTGCCAGTCGGCGGCGCCAAGCCCGGCACGCTGCAACAACGGGTCGAGCCAGTCGCGCCGTGCGTTGCCGTTGCGTACCACCTGGAAGGCTCGCCCCAGGCGCTGGAGAACCCGCTGTTCGCTGCGCTTGTACAGCCCTAGGCGAAACAGCATCAGCGACACGCCCAGCAACAACGGCGACAGCGCCAACAGCACGGGCCCGATCACAGCACACCTTCGTTGCGCAGCTTGCTGCCAGCAGGGTTGGGCGCTTCACGCAGGAACACGTCGCCGCCGCGGCGGTCGAGGCGGAACAAGGTGTTGGTCACGTACACGTCGTCGCGTACGCCGACCACCTCCAGCACTTCACTGACGCAGCGCCGGCCATCGGGCAGGCGAGTCAGCTGGATGACCACGTCCAGCGCCGCGCAGATCATCTGCCGCAAGGTCTTTTCGGCGATCTGTCGCCCGCTCAGGCCGACCAGGGTTTCCAGGCGCAGCAGCGCATCCTGCGCGGTGTTGGCGTGCACCGTGCTCATCGAGCCATCGTGGCCGGTGTTCATCGCGGTGAGTACATCGAGTACTTCGGTGCCGCGGATCTCGCCCAGGATGATGCGGTCCGGGCGCATGCGCAGGGCGTTGCGGATCAGCTCGCTGGCCTTGATCTCGCCGTGCCCCTCGGCATTCGGCGGGCGGGTTTCCAGGCGTACCACGTGGGGGTGGTTCAGCTGCAGTTCGGCGACGTCCTCGATGGTAACCAGGCGCTCGCGCGGGGCGATCATCTGGCTGAGGATATTGAGCAAGGTGGTCTTGCCGGTGCCCGTGCCGCCGCTGACCAGGATGTTGCAGCGCCGGCCAACCGCGCGTTCGAGGAAGTCGAAGATGTGCTGGTCGATGGCGCGGGTGGCCAGCAGGTCGGCACTCTTGAGCATGTCCTGGCGGAACTTGCGGATCGACAGGCACGGGCCATCCAGCGCCACCGGCGGGATGATCGCGTTGACCCGGCTGCCATCGGGCAGGCGTGCATCGACCATCGGCGACGACTCGTCCAGGCGCCGCCCGAGCGGGGCGAGAATGCGCTGCATGACGCGCTCGACGTGGTGAGCGTCGATGAAGCGCAGGTCGGTCTGCTGCAACTGCCCGGCGCGTTCCACGAATACCCGGTGCGGGCCGTTGACCAGGATTTCGGTAACGCTGGCGTCACGCAGCAGCACCTCCAGCGGCCCGAAGCCGGTCAGCTCATCGACCAGTTCTTCTGCCAGGCGCTCCATTTCGTAGCGGGACAAGGCCAGGCGCAGGCGCGCGACGTAATCGCCGACCTGCTCCAGCACGAACTGGGTCAGTGCCGGGCGCGCGCCTTCCAGCAAGTTGCGGCCACTGTCCTCGATGGCGTCGATGGCGAAGCGGTGCAGCGCGCGTTTGAGCGCATAGGGGTCGCTCGCGCTGTGCTGGTGGCCGCCGAAAGGCAGGTCGCCGTTCATTTGCTGCCCCACAGCCGGCGTAGCCAGGTGAAGGCCGGTGGCGGGAGGTTTTCCGAACGCAGCGCCAGGCGTTCACCCAGGCTGCGCAGCGCCTGGGTCAAGTTTTCCCGTGGGGCCAGTTCGAACAGGCTCAGGCCCTGGTTCTTGACGTTCAGCCGCACCTCGGGGCTGTCGGGCAAGACCTTGAGCAGCGGCAGGGCATAGCGCTTGGCCAGGCTGTCGGCGTCGGGGGCGACGTTGTTCAGGTAACGGTCGACCAGCAGGCTGGCATGCTCCAGCTTGATGCCATGGTCACGCCACAGCTCAAGCACTTCCAGGTTGCGCCGGCAATCGATGATGTTCTGGTCGGTGTAGACGATGAGCTTGTCGCAGTGGCTGACGATGGTGCGCAGCGCTTCGCTGTCGGCATGCCCGGTCAGGTTCACGACAATGTGCTGGAAATGCTGACGCAGGGCACTGAGCAGCATGTACAGCTCGGCAGGGCTGGTCAGGTGCAGCGGCTCGTCGTTCACCGCGCAGGTCAGCAGGCGCAGGCCTTTCTTGTCGCGAGTGAAGGCACTGTCGATCAGCGTGGTGTCGAGCCGGCGCAGGTGGCGCAAGGCATCGCCGAAATAGAACGACGCCTCCAGCCCGAGCAGGGCCAGGCTGTCGCCGCGCGGCATGCCCAGGTCGAGCAGCAGGGTCTGTTGGCCGCTTTCCTGCACCACCCGCGCCAGGTGCGTGGTCAGCAACGCGCCATCGGCACCCGACTGCACCCCATACACCACGGTCAGCCCACCCAGGCTGGGGTTGCTGGTGACGGTCGGCATCCGCTTGCCCAGGCGCCGCACCAGCCCGGCCACTTCACTGGCGCGCGAGCCATAAGCGACGAAATCGCGGGCACCGGCGCGCATGGCATGCAGCACCAGCTGGTTGTCCAGGCCATCGCCGAGGGCGACGATCGCCAGCATCGGCTTGGCTTCCAGCACGCCCTCGATCAGCGCGCACTGAGTGACCAGTTGCTCACGGTCCAGGCCAATGAACACCAGGGTACTGAACGTGGCGTTGACCAGCGCCAGCAGTTCGTCGAGGCTGCCGGCATTGGCGCCGATCACTTGGCCCTGGGGGGCCAGCGCGCTCTGCAGCCATTGCAGGTCTTCTTCGTTGCGGGTAATGGCCAGGAAGGTCTGGTTGAGGATCTCGTTCATTGTGATAACCCGTTGCGGCCATCGAAGTTGCCGTTTTCCAGGAAGAACAGCCGGCCCCAGCTTGGGTCATAGGTGCGCAGCCCTTCGCCCGGCAGTTGCGGCAGGCGGGCATTGGCGGCGAGGGGTTGGACCAGGTGCGGGGTGACGATCATCAGCAGCTCGGTTTCTTCGCGCACCAGTGCCGACTGCCGGAAGAACGCACCCAGAATCGGCAGGTTGCCCAGCCCTGGGAGTTTGTCCACGGCCGAGCGGGTGTTGTTGCCGACCAGGCCACTGATGATGAAGCTCTCGCCATCGGCCAGGGAAATACTGGTGTCGGTGCGCCGCACGCTCAGGCCCGGTACCCGCGTGCCGGCGATGGTCACCGCATTGGTGTAGTCGAGTTCGCTGACTTCAGGGGCGACCTTCAGGGTGATGCGGTCGCGGCTGATCACGGTCGGGGTCAGGGCCAGGCGTACGCCGAATTCCTTGTACTCGATCGAGACGTTGTCGCTGCCGGAGCTGGGGACCGGGATGGGGATTTCACCACCGGCCAGGAAGCTTGCCGTCAGGCCGCTGAGCACGGTAAGGCTGGGCCGCGCCAGGGTGTAGGCGAAGCCGCTGTTCTCCAGTGCGTTGATGGCGGCCAGGAAGCGGCTGCTGCCGCCACCCCAGACGATGTTGAAGACGCCGTCGTCGAGTGGAATCAAGGGTGGCACGATCGGCACTGCACCAGGGGTCACCGAGGTACCCGGCACGGTGCCCGGCGAGCCGATCAGGCTGTTGTTCGAGCCGCTGAAGAACAGCCGCGCGCCCGCCTCCTTGTACTTGGTGCGGCGCACTTCGACGAAGCGGATGTCGGCCTGTACCTGGCTAGGCAACTGAGGGTCGAGCGAGGGCGGCAGGTTGTGTTCGGCCATGTCGGCACTGGCCTGGCCCTTGACGAACAGCATGGCCCGGTGCGGGGCGGGGGCGCAGGCTGTCCACAGCATGAGGGTGGTATTGCCCTGGCTCACGGCGGTCACCAGCACGGCGCGGTCACCGCTGGCCTGCACATCGGCGACCTTGGGGTCGCCGACGGCGGCCCGGGTGATCGTCAACGGCAGGCGTAGCTCCTGTTGCAGCCCTTGGTCCATTTCGATGACCGAGGGCAACTGGCTGAAGGCTTCGCAGCCTTTGCTGGCGGCATGGGCCTGTGGCAGCAGCGCCGCCGTGAGCAGGGCCAGGCACGCAGGGCTGAAGAATCGTCTTGAACTGCAACGCTCGGAACTACGCATACTGCATCCTTGCCTTGTCAGGGTGTCTTGTTGGCGTCGGCGGCCTGCGCCCCACGAATGATCTGCATGCTCGCCACGGCAGGCGCCTGGGCGGTATTGGCCAGCGGCGACTGGGACAATTGGCTGAACCGGTAGAGTTCACGCTTGATGCTCTCTACCTGCGGTTGGCTCTCTGCCTCAGCCCAGTAGCGGGCCAGGCGCTGTTCGTCGGCACTGCGCACGGCCAGGCGCAGGGAGCCCACCTGGGCCGCCAGCATCAGCCGGCTGGCCAAGGCTTCGGGCACGGCCAGGACTACGGTGCGGGTAGTGGAGCCAAGGCTGTTTGAAGTGGCCTGCTCGCGGCGGGCCTTTTGTTCTTCGGCGGTTTGCGCCGGGCGCCCGTCATTGGCCAGGCCCATCTGCTCGCCGACGCTGAGCACACGCAGGGCAGGTAACACCACCTGGGCCGAGGACTGCGGGTTGTTGGCCTCTTCACGCAGGAAGAGCAGCACGTCGACATAATCGCCCGGGTGCATTTGCCCCGCAGCACCGACCACGTCGTCCACGCCCACGGCAACCGCGCGCTCGTGCACGCGGATCATCCGCGACAGCGGCCCGCCAGCCTCGAAGCTGGACGCGTCGAGCCAGCTGCCTGCTGCCAGGGGCCGGGTGCTAGTGCGTCCCAGCACCTGTTCGATAGCCTGGAAGCCCCCGGCGGGCACCACCTGCAGGCGCTCGACTACCACGTCGTCTTCGGTCACTGGCGTATTGGCGGGGAGGGCCTTGCGCAGCACCACCAGGGGGGAGCGCTGAGGCTCCGGCGGTTGCGGGGCAGGCGGTGCGATCACGGCGGTGGGCTGGTCGACTTCGCTGGCGACGGGTACAGGCGGCGCGACAGGGCGGCTCAATACAAACCCCCAATAGCCGGCCAGCAGTGCCCCCAGCAGGAATAGCGCAGCCAGAACCATGGTCAAGCGACTGCTCATCTCTGGCCTCCCTGCGCGGATCGAGTAGTGGCAAAAAGTTACTATTTCGCTATTGGACGGTAGCTCAACCCTTACTCTTCGCCATGAGGCCGGCGGAAATTTTTCAAGCGGTGCTGCAAACCTAATAAATACAGCCGGTTAAAGGGATTCTTCAGGGCTAATACTTTACGGCTAATACTGGCCGACTAATACTTTTTTACATTTGCAGACGCCGCAGGCTTGGCGATCCTTTGATGGCAAATAGGCGTCACTTTGACACCATTAACGCCGGCGCTGTCGCCGCAAGGAGCTGGGTCATGCTGCTGAACAAGATCACTCTTCACTGCAAGAACTTCCTGCACCGCAAGGACGGGGCGTCCGGTATCGAGTACGCGGTTATCGCGGCGATGGTGGCGGTAGCCCTGGCGGCGTTCGTCACCCCCATTTCGGGCAAAATTGCCACGATGTTCACCACGATCTCGGGGATTCTGTAACTCACAAGCTGACGTCCACGTAACGCCATCAACGCACCCGGTGAACAGGAGCCACCCATGCAGAACTCTTCCTCGCGTCAGCAGATTCTTTTGGTCGATGACGAGGAAGAGCACCTGCTCGAGCTGGCCGAACTCTTGGAAAACGAAGGCTACTACTGCCATACCGTAGGCTCGGTGAAAGCGGCCCTGCAAGTGCTCACCCGCCACCCGGACGTTGCCCTGGTGATCACTGACCTGCGCATGCCGGAAGAAAGCGGCATGGGCCTGATCAAGCGCCTGCGCGATCACACCTTCCGCCAGCACCTGCCAGTGATCGTCATGTCGGGGCATGCCAGCATGGATGACGTCAGCGACCTGCTGCGCCTGCAGGTGCTGGACTTCTTCCGCAAGCCCATCTACCACGCGCGGTTGCTGGAAACCCTGGAGAATCTGTTTCCACAGCCTTTGCTGCAGGCGGTCAAAAACTGACCTGGTTTAATGGCAGAGATAGGTATTGGGGCCGCTTTGCGGCCCATCGCGACACAAGGCCGCGCCTACAAGGTCCGCGCATGCCCTGTTTACAGGTGCATCACGCGGTCGGTGCAGGAGCGGCCTTGCCGGGGCGCCGGACCGGTCGGAAAGGGCCGCAGAGCGGCCCCGGCATTTTCAAGTGAACGCGACTGGCAAAGCTCAGGCGTCAGGGTCACTCAGTTCCAGTACGCCACGCTTGCTGCGCAGTTTGCCGTAGAAGTGTTCCAGCGCATTGTTCAATTTGCTGGCAGCACCGTCGACCGCCTGGTCCAGCGAGGTCGCGGTGTGGGTCACGGAAATCGGTTGATGGCCTTTGGGGCGAGCCTCCATCTGGCAGCGTTTGTCATGCGGCCCGGGCTTGGCGCCGTTCTCGTCGCGCAGGTGCACCTCGATGCGGGTGAGGTCTTCCTCGTAACGTTCGAGTGTGGCTTCCAGCGTACTGCGGACCCACTCGTTGAGACGGATGTTGCCTTCGATATGGTTGCTGCTGTTGACCTGGATTTGCATGATTCAATCCTTATTCAGCTTGCTCGCATGGAGGCGTGCCTAGGCCCTTGAGGCCCTTGGAATTTCTTCGCCTCTTGACTCTAAGGTCAGGCAACCGAGGAACGAATTCAAGCCCTTTCTGAAAATAAATTTCTTGTAGCAAATCCACATGAAGGGCCGCAACGCGGCCCGCCATTCGATCAGAACGCTACCGACGTCTGCACATAGACCGTGCGCGGCTCACCCACGTACTTGCCCTTGTTGTTGTCATCGAACGAGCGTGTGTAGTACTCGCGGTTGAACAAGTTCTTCACGCCCACCGCCACCTTCAGGTTCGACAGTTGCGGCCCGAAGTCATACCCGGCGCGGGTGCTTACCAGCATGTAACCGGGGATGCGCCCGGTGCTGCCGTCGGCGCTTTCGGCGCTGGTGTTGGCGTTGTCTGCATACTGGCTGCTCTGGAAGCTGCCATCCAGGTTCAGCTGCCACGGCCCCTCGGTATAACCCACCCCCAGCGTGCCCTTGTGGCGCGAAGAGAACGGCACTTGATTGCCTTTGTTCGGCCCATCTTCGCGGATGGTCGCGTCAACGAAGGCATAGCTGGCGTGCACATCGAAGCCGGCCAGCGCCGGGCTCAAACCATCCAGCGCATAGCGCACGCTGGTCTCGATGCCCTGGTGGCGCGTCTCGCCGCGGGCGATCACCGAATCGTTGGTCTGATTGCTCTCGTACTGGTTGTCGAAGTTGATCAGGAATGCACCGATCTCTGCCTGCAGGTCTCCGTTGTCGTAGCGGGTGCCCACTTCCCAGGTACGCGCTTTCTCGGGCTTCACCTCGCCACTGGTCACACGGTTGGGCATCTGGCTGTACTGCACGCTGCCGAACGAGCCTTCGGTGTTGGCGTACAGGTTCCAGCTGTCGGTCAGGTGGTACATCACATTCAACGCTGGCAAGGCCGTGTTGTAGCTGCCCTGGTAACGCTGGCCGCTGAGCTTGTTGCTCTGCTCGGAGTCGATCATCTCGTAGCGGATGCCCGGGGTGATGGTCCAGCGGCCGATGTCGATGCGGTCATCCAGGTAGATGGCGTGGGCTTCGGTGCTGCCACGGGTGTCGCGGTCGTTGCGGCTGGCGGTGGTGGGCAGGTTGCCGTTGACCGGTTCACGGAAACGCAGTTCGTGGCCGGCTTCGTTGACGTAGCGGTAGCCGATGCCCAGTTCGTGCCAGCTCTCGCCCAGGGCCAGGCCTTGCGAAAAGCGCGTCTCGATGCCACGCACCCAGTACTCGCGTGGCGACAGCGAAACGAAGCTGCCCTGGTCCAGGTAACCGCTGCGCAGGGTCTTGGTGAAGAAGCTGTTGACGCTGAACTGGCGGTCGTCCTGCTTGTAGTCGTAGCCGAAGTTGAACAGGGTACGGCGGCCCCAGAACTTGTCCTTCAGGCGCGTCGACTGGTAGGGGTCGGCATCGAAGTCAGCGCTGCTCAGGCCGCCCGGCATGTCAGCCTCGCCCTCGTAGTACTGGGCCATGGCGTGCAGGCTGTTGGCTTCGTCCAGTTGCAGCTTGCCCTTGAGGATCAAGTCGTCGATCTGCGTGTCGCTGTGCTCGCGCCAGTCGCCGCCACGCACACCGGAGTACAGCAGCGCCCCGCCCAGGCCATTGTCGTTGGTGCCACCGACCAAGAGGTTGGCGCTGTTCTTCAACCCGTCCTGGCTGGAGGATGGGCTGACCTGGTTTTGCATGGCGGCCTTGAAGGTCGCCTGCTCGGGGATGGCACGGGTGACGAAGTTGACGATGCCGCCGACGTTCTGCGGGCCATAACGCACGGCGCCGCCGCCGCGAACCACGTCCACCGCGTCCATGTTGCCCATACTGATCGGCGCCAGCGACAGCTGCGGTTGGCCATACGGGGCGAAGGGCACCGGGATGCCATCCATCAGTACCGTCGAGCGCGAAGCCAGGCGTGGGTTGAGGCCTCGGATACCGAAGTTCAGGGCCAGGTCATGGCTGCCGGTGCCGTTGTTGTCCGGGGCGTTGACGCCGGGCATGCGGTTGAGTACTTCGCGTGCCGTGGTGGCGCCGCTGCGTTCGAATTGCTCACGGCGCACCACGTCGCGGGCACCGGGGTGCTCGAAGACGTTGTCCTGCTGCGCCTCGCCCAGCCAGTCGCCAACCACGGTCGAAGCGCCGAGCTCTACGGCAGCACCCGGCTGAGCGGCATCGACGGGCTGCAGGCTGAAGGCATTGTCGGCCTCTTGCCTTGCCTGCAAGCCGCTGCCACGCAGCAGCGCGTCGAGGCCCTCGGTGACATCGTACTGGCCGTCCAGCCCTTGGCTGTTCAGGCCCTGGGTCAGCTGAGAGCCGAACGAGATCAGTGCACCGCTTTCGCGGCCGAACTGGTTCAGGGCATCTTCCAGGCTGCCGGCGGCGATGTGGTAGGTGCGCGCCTCGGCGGCGTGCAGGGCCGGCGAGGCAAGGCCGAGGCTGGTGGCGAGCAGCAGGGCGTGGACGAGGGGGCTGGGGCGCAGGGGCATGGGGCGGATCCTGTGAGAAGGGGTTCTGCCTTCTCTGTCACGCGAGGTTCAGGAAATGGCTCAGGTAATCGAAAAGTTTTTCAACTGACCCGCGGTTCGACCGTGACCCAGTAGCGGGTAAAGCGCCGCACCTTCACCGGCAAGGCCACCTCGATCATCTGCAGAATCCGCTCACTGTCATCCAGCGGGTACGAACCGGATACCCGCAAGTCGGCCACGCGCTCACTGCAGCCCAACTGGCCTTGGCGATAACGCCCAAGCTCGGCCAGAAAATCGCCAAGGCGCATTTGCGAGGCCACCAGCATGCCGTCGACCCAGGCACCGCTGTTGCTGTCCAGCGGGGCAATGGCCTGCCAGCCATTGGTGCTGAACCGCGCCCGTTGCCCAGGCAGCAGCGCCTGGCCCGAGAAGTTGGCCTTGCCGCTGAACACTGACACCAGGCTGAAGCCTTCGAACTCGCGCACGTTGAAACGCCCGCTGTCCAGTTGCAGGGCACCTTCGGCCGTGCGCAGCAGCAAAGGGCGAGCGTCGCGGGCCACGTCCAGCGCCAGTTCTCCTTCCAGCAGCCTTACCACGCGCTGCTGGCCATCGAAGCGCACATCGGCGGCACTGCGGGTATTGAGTTGGAGCAGGCTGCCGTCGTCCAACTGCATCCGCCGGCGCTGGCCGACCGGGCTGCGGTAGTCGGCCATCAGGCCGGGCAACGGGTTATGCGATTGCAGGCCCAAGCCGGCGGCACTGGCCACGCCCAGCAGCAGCAGAGCCTTGAGCGCCCGGCGCCGTGCGGGGGAGGGCGGCGCCTGCAGCGTGGCGTGCACCACCGGCGAGGCGACCCCACGCAAGCGCTGGTTGACCTGCTGGATATGCGCCCAGGCGCGCTGATGCTCGTGATCGGCCAGCAGCCAGTGTTGCAGCGCCTGTTGCTGGGTGTCGTCGAAGTCGTCGCCCTGCGACTCGATCAACCAGTGCACGGCCTGCTCGGCCACCTGCGGCGAAAACGACGTGTTCACAGGGCGAAATAACAGCGCAGCGCTGCCTTGTTCAAGTAACGCTTGACCGTGGCCAGCGAAATGCCCAGCTCACGGGCGATTTCGCCCTGGCCAAGGCCATCGACCTGGGCCATCAGGAAGGCGCGTTTGACCAAGGGCGGCAGGCCGTCGAGCAGGCGGTCGAGCTCCAGCAGGGTTTCGAAGATGATCGCCTTCTGTTCTTCGCTCGGCGCTACGTTTTCAGGGGTTTGCGCCAGCGCCTCAAGGTAGGCGCGCTCCAGTTCCTGGCGCCGGAAGTGGTTGCACAGCACGCGCTTGGCCACGGTGGCGAGGAATGCCCGCGGCTCGACCAGTTGCGGTGCCTCGCGCGCCTGCAGCAGGCGCACGTAGGTGTCCTGGGCCAGGTCGGCAGCGCTCTGCGGGCAGCCCAGGCGACGGCGCAACCAGCTGGTCAGCCAGGTGTGGTGGGCGTGGTAAAGACCTTCGACCGATGAAGAGAGGGCGCTGGACACCGTGATACTCCGGCGCCAACTAGCGCAACTGGTAGTAAGAATTGTTCGCATTGTAGTGGCATGCTCATGGCTCGGCAACAGACCTTTCAGACTTTGCTTATGAGAATTGAAATCATTACTATTGCATCCCCGAATTTCCCCGGACCTCCGCCATGAAGCGCACCGCCGCCGGCCTCCCGCTCAGCTACCGCCTGGCCGTGACCTCACGCAGCCTGGCCGCGCTGCTGGGCGGTTACCTGCTGGCGTCGATGGTCAGCATCTGCGTCGCGCTGCTGGCGCCCATGCCGCAGGTCGATGCGACCCTGACCGGCTTGCTGTTGTCGTTCGTCTTCTACCTGTTGGCGTTCATCTGGTGCTTCGCCTGCCGCAGCGCCTGGCGGGCCTGGCTCGGTGTGCTGCTGCCGAGCCTGGTACTGGCAATGGTCAATGGGCTCGCCTACTGGATGAAAAACCCATGAAGGAAGGCTTCCGCCAGGCGATGGCCTGGCTGCACACCTGGACTGGCCTGATCTTCGGCTGGCTGCTGTTCGCCATCTTCCTCAGCGGTACGCTGTCGTACTTCAAGGAAGAGATCAGCCACTGGGCACAGCCCGAACTGCGCAGCCATGCGCTCGACCCGCTCGCCAGCCTGGGCCTGGCCCAGGGCTACCTGGAAGCCAACGCCGGGCACTCGGCGAGCTGGATGATCCGGCTGCCGAGTGAACGGGAAGCGGCATTGAGCGTGGGCTGGCGCGACCCTGAAGGCGGGCGCCGGGGGTTTGTCAGAAAAAGCCTGGACGCGCAGAGCGGCCAGCCGGTGGAGGCGCGCGACAGCCGCGGCGGCGACTTCTTCTATCGCTTTCACTTCGAGCTGCAGATGCCGTACCCCTGGGGCCGTTGGCTGTCGACATTCTGCGCCTTCATCATGCTGCTTGGGCTCGTGACCGGCATCATCACCCACAAGAAGATTTTCAAGGAATTCTTCACGTTCCGCCCGGGCAAGGGCCAGCGCTCCTGGCTGGACGGCCATAACGCCATCGGCGTGCTGGTGCTGCCGTTCCACCTGATGATCAGCTACAGCAGCCTGGTGCTGTTCATGTACATGGTGATGCCGGCCGGTATTCTGGCCAGCTACGGGGGCAACACCAATGGCTATTTCAATGACCTGTTCGGTCGCGACGAGGTGCCCAAGGTGGCCAATGTCGCCACCCCGCTGGTCCCGCTGGAGCGCCTGTATGCCAAGGTTCAGGAGCAGGTGCCCGGTGCGCGCATCGGCTTCATCCAGGTGCAGAACCCAGGCGACCTCAATGCCCGCGTCACCTTCACGCAATCCGCCGCCGATCACGTCGCTTACAAGCGCAGCGCCAGCTGGACCTTCGACGGTGCCACGGGGGCGCTGCTGAACCAGGGCGCGCCGGAAAGCGCGGCGATGATGACCTCCTTCAGCTTTGCCGGCCTGCACATGGGCAACTACGCCGGCCCTTGGCTGCGCTGGTTGTACTTCGTGTTCGGCGTGGCCGGCACGGCAGTGATCGGTACGGGCCTGGTGATGTGGCTGGGCAAACGCCAGCTCAAACATGCCAAAAGCGAGCGCATCCCGGGCGAGTTGCGCCTGGTCGAGGTGCTCAACATCGCCAGCATGAGCGGCCTGCTGCTGGCCGTGGCTGCTTTCTTCTGGGCCAACCGGCTGCTGCCAGTGGGGCTGGAGGGCAGGGCCAACTGGGAGATCAACAGCTTCTTCCTGCTGTGGGCGTTGTCACTGCTGCACGCTGCGTTGCGCCCCGGGCGCAGGGCCTGGGGTGAACAGCTAGGGCTGGGCGCGCTGGCGTTCGCCTTGCTGCCGTTGCTCAATGCACTGACGACAGGGCAGGGCCTGGACCACTCCGTGGCCGTCGGTGACTGGGCCATGGCCGGCTTCGACCTCACCGCGCTTGGCACTGGGGCGTTCCTGGCCTGGGCTGCAGCGAAGATGCTGCGCGCCCCAAAGCCGGTTGCCAAGCGCGCGCCCCGGGCGTCCAAGGCAACGGTTGAAGCGGTCGAGGTGAAGTGATGCTGAGTATTGCCCTGATGGGTTTTGCCGGGTTCGCTGCCTTGTGCCTGGCCATGGAAAAACACTTCAGCGACCTGCTCGGGCGCAAGCCTGGCCGTGGCCAGTTGCGCAGCCTGCGCCTGGCAGGCTGGCTGTTGCTGCTGGTGTCGCTGGTGCTGTCGGTGCACCAGCGGGGCTGGGCCCATGGCCTGGTGGAATGGGTTGCGGTGTTGATGGCCGGGGTCACTTTGTGGGTCTTCGGTTTGCCCTACCAGCCGCGCCTGCTGCTGGGGCTTGCCGCGCTCAGCCTGGTGCTGGGCCCGTTGTTGGCCGTGTTTGCCGGGTGACGCCTTGACCGAACCCGAGATCGACAGCACGCGCGCCCGTTTCGTCCAGGTGTTCCTGGCCCAGCGTGCGCGCATGGAGGCGTTGGTGAACCGCCGAGTCGGCTGCCGCGCTACCGCATCCGACCTGGTGCAAGAGCTGTTCCTGCGCTTCTGGCGCCGCCCCGAGGTCAAGGTCGAGGCGCTGGACACCTACCTGCTGCGTTGCGCCGGCAACCTGGCCATCGACCACCTGCGCAGCCAAGGCAGCCGCGAGCGCGTCGCCGAAGCGTCATTGCCACTGGATGAACCCTGCTCGGCCCAGGCCCCGGAACAGGCGCTTGAGGTCGACCATGACTTGCAGCGCATCGAAACCGCGCTGCGTGCCTTGCCGGAGCGTACCCGGCAGATCTTCTTGCTCAACCGCATTCACGGCTGCAAGTACGGCGAGATCGCCAAGGCCATGCAACTGTCCCAGAGCGCGGTGGAAAAGCATATGATGCGCGCCCTCGAAGCGTGCAAGGCCAGTGTTGCCGAGCCCGCGACCCCCATGCGCAGGCCAGGGAGCACCCGTCGATGAGCGATCCAGACGTGATTACCGACGACCCGTCGCAAGCAGCGCTGCAGTGGCTGAGCCGCATCAACGAGCAGCCCGAGGCGCAGCACAGCGCGGCGTTCAAGCGCTGGTTGCTGGCAGACCCAAGCCATCGCCAGGCCTATGCCCAGGCCCAGGCGCTGTGGCGCATGAGTGCGGCACCTGCCGCGCGGCTGGCCGAGGAAGAGCAGGCCAACCTGCAGCACTACCTGGACGCCATGGCCACGGCGCCTTCCGATGGTCGCTGGCGTCGCGCCGGTGCCTGGGTGGCAGCAGCGTGCCTGGTGCTGGCCGTGAGTGTGGCGGGGGGCTGGCACCCGGGTTACTGGCTGCAGAACCTGCAAGCCGACTTCAGCAGTAGCGACACGATTCGCCAGCTGACCCTGGCCGACCAATCGCAGGTGACGCTGGATGCGGGCAGTGCCATCGCGGTCGATTTCCAGCAGGGCGAGCGCCATGTGCGGTTGTTGCATGGCGCGGCATTCTTCAAGGTCACGCACACCGGTGAGCCCTTCGTGGTAGACGCTGCGGGCGGCCAGGTACGGGTGCTGGGCACCGAATTCGAAGTGCGCGACCAGGCTGACGGCGCCCAGGTGACCGTGCGCAGCGGGCGCGTGGCTGTCACCCCGGCGCCGGGGCAAACTGCCCGCGAGCTGACGGCCAACCAGCAACTGGCCTACGCCGAAGGCCGTGCGGGCGAAACCCTGCGTGTGGACAGCGACAGCCGCCTGGCCTGGCGCCAGGGCTGGCTCAACTACTACCAGGTGCCACTGGCACAGGTGGTCGATGACCTGCGGCGCTATTACCCGGGGCGCATCGTACTGCTCGGTGATGAGCTGGGGCAGCGCAAGGTCAGTGGCAGCTTCCCGGTGCAGGAGCCGTTGGTGGCACTGGATTCGCTGGGCAAGGTGATGGGCTTTTCGCGGCAGACGATGCTGGGGCGGCTGACGGTCATCAGGTAGGTGTTTGTGCCGGCCTCATCGCCGGCAAGCTGCTCTCGAAAAAAATCATGAAAAGCGGATGAGGTAACAGGACGTGGCATCCGTGTAATGAGTGGAAGTGCGATTCATTCGCAGTAATAACCCTCTCACAGGTCAGCGTCCATGAAGTTCACCCCGCGTTGCGTCCCTCTCTGGCTCGGCCTTTCTGCGCTTGCGGCCATCACTGCCGCCCCTTGTGCCGTGGCCGCCGAGCAACTTCAGCTGCACACCTTCGCCCAACCCAGCCAACCGCTGGCCCAGGCACTCAACGCCTTCAGCCGTGCCAGCGGGCAAAGCGTGGTCTACACCCTTGAACTGCCCGCCGTGCAGGCGCCGGCACTCGACGGTACGTTCAGTGCCGAACAGGCCCTGCAACAGTTGCTGGGCAATTGCGGCCTGACCTGGCGCCGCGTCGACGCCCGCACCCTGACGCTGGAACCGGTGGACACCTCCGGCGCCCTCAACCTGCAGGCCACCACGGTGAACTCGCAGATGGACGCCTACAGCTACCAGCCCCCGGCCAGCGCCTCGATCATGCGGGGCCAGGGCCCGTCCCAGGACATCCCCCAGGCCATCAACGTGGTCCCGGCCCAGGTGATCCGTGACCAGGCCCCACGCAACCTCGACGACGCATTGGCCAATGTCAGCGGCATCACCCAGGGCAACAACTTCGGCGGTACTTCCGACACTGTGATGAAACGCGGGTTTGGCGACAACCGTGACGGTTCGATCATGCGCGATGGAATGCCGATCGTGCAGGGCCGCAGCCTCAACGCCAGCACCGAGCGGGTGGAGGTTCTCAAGGGGCCGGCCTCGCTGCTGTACGGTATCCAGGACCCGGGCGGGGTCATCAACGTGGTCAGCAAGCGCCCGCAACTGCAGCAGTACAATGCCCTGAGCGTACGCGGCTCGACCTATGGCAGCGGCAAGAACGGCAGTGGCGGCGGCTTCGATAGCACCGGTGCGCTGGGCGACAGCAACTTCGCCTACCGCTTGATCGTCGATCACGAGGACGAAGACTACTGGCGCAACTACGGCGTGCATCGCGAATCGCTGGTGGCGCCGTCGCTGGCCTGGCTTGGCGAGGACACCCAGGTGGTGCTGGCCTACGAGCACCGCGAGTTTCTTTACCCGTTCGACCGCGGCACGGCGTTCGGCAGCAATGGCCACCCGTTGGACATCCCGGCCACACGCCGCCTGGATGAACCCTTCAACGACATGGAAGGGCGCTCCGACTTGTACCGCCTGGAGGTCGACCACCAGTTGGCCGACGACTGGAACGTGCATGTCGGCTACAGCTTCAACCGCGAGACCTATGACGCCAGCCAGGTCCGCGTGACAGGCGTCAACGAAGCCAAGGGCACGCTCACCCGCAGTATCGACGGCACCCACAACGCCATGAGCCGCGACCAGTTCGCCACCCTCAGCCTCAATGGCAAGGTAGCGTTGGCGGGCATGCAGCATGACCTGCTGTTTGGTATCGACCACGAGGACCGCAAGGTGTTTCGCGGCGACCTGATCCGCCAGGCTGCCACGTCCACCTTCAGCTATGTGAACCCGGTTTACGGCCAGGAAGTGGAGGGCAGCACGGTACGCGCCAGCGACAGCGACCAAACCGACAAGCTGCGCACCGACGCGCTGTTCGTGCAGGACGCACTGCACCTGGACGACCATTGGGTTCTGGTGGCGGGCGCGCGCTTTCAGCAGTACGACCAGTACGCCGGCCGCGGCCGCCCGTTCACCGCCAACACCGACAGCAGCGGCCAGGCCTGGGTGCCGCATGCCGGCATCGTCTACAAGGTCGATGAGCAGCTGTCGTTCTATGGCAGCTACAGCGAGTCGTTCAAGCCCAATTCCAGCATTGCCCCCCTGACCGGCGGCGTCGTGCTGGATGGTTCCGTGGCGCCCGAGGAGGGCAAGTCGTGGGAGCTGGGTGCCAAGCTGGATATGCCGGGCAGCCTCACCGGCACCCTGGCGCTGTTCGACATCACCAAGCGCAACGTGCTGGTCGCCAACTTCGACAGCGGCACCGGCGAGACGGTGTACAGCAACGCCGGCGAGGTCAATTCGCGAGGGGTGGAGCTTGACCTTACCGGCCAGTTGAGCGAACGCTGGAGCCTTATCGGCAGCTACGCCTTCACCGACGCCAAGGTGACCAAGGACCCGGACCTGAAGGGCAACCGCCTGCAGAACGTGGCCAGGCACAGTGGCTCGTTGTCGGCGGTGTATGACTTCGGCAGCCTGTTCGGTGGCGATCGCCTGCGCCTGGGGGCCGGGGCGCGCTATGTGGGCGAGCGGTCGGGCAATGCGACCAATACCTTCGACCTGCCGAGCTACACCGTCGCCGATGCCTTTGCCAGCTATGAAACCAAGTTCGACGAACACAACGTGCGCCTGCAGTTGAACGTCAAGAACCTGTTCGACAAGGTCTACTACAGCTCGGCGGTGAACCAGTATTTCGTCGCCATTGGCGAGGCGCGGCAGGTGAGCCTGTCGAGCACTTTCGAGTTCTGAATTGCAGGGGCTGCTGCGCAGCCCTTTCGCCGGCAAGCCGGCTCCCACTGAGATAGCAGCGCTGCAGACTTTCTGGAAGTTGGCGCAATTCCTGTGGGAGCCGGCTTGCCGGCGAAAGGGCCGCATAGCGGCGCCCATCAACCCTGGAATGCTGCGCGATAGTCGCCGGGTGTTGCACCGAGCGCCTGGCGGAAGCGGTTGCTGAAATGGCTGGCACTGGCAAACCCGCACAGCAAGGCAACCTCGCCGAGCGGCAGCTGCCCCAGGCGCAGCAGCTGGCAAGCCCGGTGCAGCCGCCGAGCCAGCAGGTACTGGTGCGGCGGCAGGCCAAAGCTGGTGCGGAACATGCGCGCGAAGTGGTATTCGGAGAGGTTGCAGCGCACCGCCAGCTCACCCAGGGTGATGGGCTGGTCCAGGTGGGCCTCGACGTACTCCGCCAATTGCCGACGCAGGTTCGGCGCCAGGCCGCCTTTCAAGCGCAACCCCTGGCGCAGGCCGACCTGGCTGAGCACGGCGTGGTCGACGATGTCGTGCGCCAGGCTGCTGGCCAGCAGCCGCTCGCCGGGTTCGTCCCAGTCGAGGGTGATCAGCTGACGAAAGCGCACCGACTGCTGTGGGTCGTCGACGAACGTCGCCTCCTGCAGCTGCAACTCCCGCGGTTCGCGGTCGAGCAGGCGCACGCAGCCCAGGGCGAATTGCGCCTCGCTGATGTAGAGGTGCGCCAGGCGGATCGCGCCATTGACCACCCAGTTCGACTCATGGCCGGCCGGCATGATGCAAAGTTTGTTCGGCGCGCCCTTGTCGGCGGGGCGCTGGCGGCGAAAGGTGCCAGTGCCGTCGGCAATGTAGCAAGACAGGGTGTGATGGCTGGGCGCCTGATAGTCGCGGGCATCATCGCGGTTGCGCCACAACGCCGCCGCCAGGCCATCGCCCAGCTGCGCGCTCAGCTCCAGCCGCGCGTGGGGCGAGGCGTGCATGGCGTTGAACACTTGCAACTGGCTGAGTGGGGTCATGGGCGGCTCCTCTGGGGGCCATCGTACTGCGCTTGTGGGGCGGTGACAGCTAGCTGAGATGGAAAAGCGCAAGTTTGTGCAAGTGCGCCGTTGTGGCTTGGGCAGACACTGATGGCGCTGGCGAGGGCGGCGCCCTCGATCGCCGGCAAGCCAGCTCCTACAGATTCAGCGCCCTCCTCGAGGTTTGCGCAGTACGTGTGGGAGCTGGCTTGCCAGCGATGGGCCGCAAGGCGGCCCCATGATTGAACCCCTCTGGAGCCAACCGCATGAACCTGTCCCTGTACCTGCTCACCGTCCTGATCTGGGGCACCACCTGGATCGCCCTCAAACTGCAGCTGGGCGTGGTCGCCATTCCGGTTTCGATCGTCTACCGCTTTGCGCTGGCCGGCCTGATCCTGTTCGCCATTCTGCTGCTCAGCCGCCGCCTGCAACCGATGAACCGCCGCGGTCACCTGATCTGCCTGGCCCAGGGCCTGTGCCTGTTCTGCGTCAACTTCATGTGCTTCCTCACCGCCAGCCAGTGGATCGCCAGTGGCCTGATCGCCGTGGTGTTCTCTACCGCGACACTGTGGAATGCGCTGAACGCACGGGTCTTTTTCGGCCAAAGGATCGCCAGCAATGTGCTCGGGGGTGGCGCGCTCGGCCTGCTGGGCCTGGGCCTGCTGTTCTGGCCGGAGCTTTCACACCATGCGGCCAGCCGCGAAACCCTGTATGGCCTGGGCCTGGCCCTGCTCGGTACGCTGTGTTTCTCGGCGGGCAACATGCTGTCGAGCATGCAGCAGAAGGCCGGGCTCAAACCGATGACCACCAATGCCTGGGGCATGGCCTATGGTGCTGCGATGCTGGCTGGGTATTGCCTGGCCAGCGGTATTCCTTTCGCCATGGAATGGAACACGCGCTACATCGGTTCGCTGATGTACCTGGTCATTCCAGGCTCGGTGATCGGCTTTACCGCTTACCTGACCCTGGTCGGGCGCATGGGGCCCGAGCGGGCGGCGTATTGCACGGTGTTGTTCCCGCTGGTGGCGCTGAACGTTTCGGCGTTTGCCGAGGGCTACCAATGGACTGCCCCAGCGTTGCTGGGGCTGGTCGCGGTGATGGCGGGCAATGTGCTGGTGTTTCGCAAGCCGAAGGTCAAGCCGGCAATGGTGTTGGCGCGCTAGGTAGGGGCTCAGCCTTTCCACACCTGCGGGTTCACCAGGTCCTGCGGCCGCTCACCCAGCAGCGCCGCGCGCAGGTTGCCCATCGCCCGGTTGGCCATGGCCTCGCGGGTTTCGGCGGTGGCCGAGCCGATGTGTGGAAGGGTCAGTGCATTGGGCAGCTTGAACAGCGGCGAGTCGCTCAGCGGCTCTTTCTCGTACACATCCAGCCCGGCACCGCGAATGGTGCCGTTTTGCAATGCCTCGACCAGCGCCGCTTCGTCGACCACCGGGCCACGGGCGATGTTGATCAGGAAGGCGCTTGGTTTCATCAGCTTCAGTTCGCGAGCACCGATCAGTTTGCGGGTTGCGTCAGACAGCGGCACCACGATGCAGACGAAATCGGACTCGGCCAACAGCTGCTCAAGGCTGCGGTACTGCGCGCCCAGTTCCTGCTCCAGCGCCGCCTTGCGGCTGTTGCCGGCATACAGCACCGACATGTTGAAACCGAAGCGGCCACGGCGGGCGACGGCCGCGCCGATGTTGCCCAGGCCGACGATGCCCAGGGTCTTGCCGTGCACATCGCTGCCGAAATGCGCCGGGCCGACCGTGGCTTGCCACTGGCCGGCCTTGGTCCAGGCGTCCAGCTCGGCGGTGCGGCGGGCGCAGCCCATGATCAGCGAGAAGCCAAGGTCGGCGGTGCTCTCGGTGAGCACGTCGGGGGTGTTGGTCAGGGCAATGCCGCGTTCGTTGAAGTAGTCGACGTCGTAGTTGTCATAGCCGACCGACACGCTCGATACCACTTCCAGCTTCGCCGCGCCTTCAAGCTGGGCGCGGCCAAGCTTGCGCCCCGCGCCGATCAGGCCGTGGGCTTCGGGCAATGCTTCATTGAACTGGGCGCTGATGTCGCCGAGCTTGGGGTTCGGCACGATCACGTTGAAGTCTTGCTGCAGGCGCTCGGCCATGGCTGGGGTGATACGGCTGAAGGCCAGGACGGTCTTTTTCATCGGGCTACTTCTCAGGGCGGTGGTGGGTCAGTTAAGGCCTCTTCGCGGGGCAAGCCCGCTGCCACAGGTACACTGCTAAAACCTGTGGGAGCGGGCTTGCCCCGCGAAAGGGCCGGCATTGATTAGCAACCTACCATTGTCCACCCGCGCACTGCAGCAGCTTTTTCAGGTGGCGATCAGCAACTCGTGGGTTTTCAGGTCCGCCTCATGGGCGGCGAGGATTTCTGGCAACGAGTTGCGCAGGTACTCGACCCAGGTCTTGATCTTGGCATCCAGGTACTGCCGCGACGGGTAGATCGCATACAGGTTCAGCTCCTGCAGCCGGTAGTCCGGCATCACCCGCACCAGGCTGCCATCACGCAAGCCATCGATGGCCGAGTAGATCGGCAGCACACCCATGCCCATGCCGCAGCGGATCGCCGTTTTCATCGCGTCGGCCGAGTTGACCTGGAACGGCGAGCTGGTGATGTTGACCAATTCCTGGCCCTCCGGGCCGTCGAACAGCCACTTTTCCAGCGGGATCACCGGGCTGACCATGCGCAGGCAGGCATGCTTGAGCAGGTCGATCGGCTTGTGCGCGAAACCATGCTTGGCCACGTACTCCGGGGAGGCGCAGACGATGCTGTAGGTGATGCCCAGCCGCTGCGAGACAAAGCCCGAGTCCGGCAGCTCGGTGGCGAGCACGATGGACACGTCGTAGCCCTCGTCGAGCAGGTCCGGTACGCGGTTGGCCATGGTCAGGTCGAACGTCACGTCCGGGTGCGATTCGCGGTAACGGGCGATGGCGTCGACCACGAAATGCTGGCCGACCCCGGTCATCGAGTGCACCTTCAACTGCCCGGCAGGCCGGGCATGGGCGTCGCTGGCCTCGGCCTCGGCTTCTTCGACGTAGGTAAGAATCTGTTCGCAGCGCATCAGGTAACGCTTGCCCGCCTCGGTCAGGGCGATGCGCCGGGTAGTACGGTTGAGCAGCCGGGTTTGCAGATGGGCTTCCAGGTTGGAGACCGCCCGCGACACGTTCGCGGTGGTCGTGTCCAGTTGCGCTGCGGCGGCAGTGAAACTGCCGAGCTGGGCTACGCAACTGAAAGCACGCATGTTTTGCAGGGTGTCCATGGGTCACTCTCAAGGTAGAGGACGAAATTGTGTCACGAAGTAACTTAAATGTGCCTTCGACCAAAGCCGGATTATCGCTGTTTCGGTAACAAAGATTCGCAGGAATCTGCGCTTATCGCCAGTGCGGCGGCCCCCTAGAATTGCTCCGCCCCTCCACCTCATCCTCGGGAAATCGCAGCTGTGCCGCGTCGCATCATCAGAACGCTTCAAGCGTTCAGTGCCTGTGCCCTTAGCCTCACCTTGAGCGGCTGTATCGGAACCTGGGGTATTGCCCCGCAAAGCAAGACGCTGCCAGCCAATACCTTGACCACCGACGCGGCCATTCGCGAAGCCGCCAGCGACGCCCGCTGGCCAGACCAACAGTGGTGGCACGCTTATGGCGACCCGCAACTGGACCGTTGGCTTGCCCTGGCCGTGGCCGGCAGCCCGAGCCTGGCCATGGCGGCGGCGAGGGTGCGCGAGGCCAAGGCCATGGCCGGTGTGGTCGAGTCGGCGGAAAAACTCCAGGCCAACGGCCAGGCAACGCTCAAGCGCCACAACTGGCCAGAAGATCAGTTCTACGGCCCTGGCGCGCTGTCGGGTGCCAACACCTGGGACAACAACGCCGCCATTGGCTTCAGCTATGCCCTCGACCTCTGGGGCCGCGAGCGTAACGCCAGCGAACAGGCCGTGGACCAGGCGCACATGAGCGTCGCCGAAGCGCGCCAGGCGCAGCTCGAGCTGCAGAACAACGTGGTGCGCGCCTACATTCAGTTGAGCCTGCACTTCGCCCAGCGTGACATCGTCAAGGCAGAGCTTGAGCAGCAGGAACAGATCCTGGCATTGGCCAAGCGCCGCCTCGACGGCGGCATCGGCACCCATTTCGAGGTCAGCCAGGCCGAAGCGCCACTGCCTGAAACCCACCGCCAGCTCGACAGCCTCGATGAAGAAATCGCCCTGACCCGCAACCAACTGGCGGCGCTGGCGGGCAAGGGGCCAGGGGAGGGCGCACAGATCCAGCGCCCTGGCCTGGCACTTGCAGCGCCGCTGAAACTGCCGTCGGCCATGCCCGCCGAACTGGTCGGCCAGCGCCCCGACGTGGTCGCCAGCCGCTGGCAGGTGGCTGCCCAGGCGCGGGGCATCGATGTCGCTCACGCCGGCTTCTTCCCCAACGTCGACCTGGTCGGCAGCCTCGGCTTCATGGCCACCGGCGGCGGGCCGCTGGAATTCCTCACCGGGCGCAAGTTCAACTACAACGTCGGCCCGGCCATCAGCCTGCCGATCTTCGACGGTGGCCGCCTGCGCTCGCAACTGGGCGTGGCCTCAGCGGGCTATGACGTGGCCGTGGCGCGGTACAACCAGACCGTGATCGGCGCGTTGAAAAACATCTCCGACCAGTTGATCCGCCGCGAGTCGATGAAGCAGCAGGCGCATTTCGCCGCCGAATCGGTGGCCGCCGCGCAAAAAACCTACGACATCGCCACGATCGCCTTCCAGCGCGGGCTCACCGATTACCTCAACGTGCTCAACGCACAGACCTTGCTGTTCCGCCAGCAGCAGGTGCAACAGCAAGTGCAGGCCGCGCGCCTGATTGCCCACGCCGAGCTGGTGACCGCACTGGGTGGCGGCCTGCAGGCCGGCAAGGATGTGCCTGAGGACGGGCGCCAGGCCGCGCCGAAAACCCCGGCCACCCTGGCCATCTTCGACCGCAAGGCGGAACACGCCGAATGAGCACATCGAGCCTGCCGCTGCGCTGGCTGCACAGCCTGGAATGGCGCCGGGGCTTCTTTGCCTGGGCGCGCACAGATGGTGTGACCTGGGTCTACATCTTCAAGGTGCTGGCCGCCGCGTTCATCACCCTGTGGCTGGCCATGCGCCTGGAGCTGCCGCAACCGCGCACGGCGATGATCACCGTGTTCATCGTCATGCAGCCGCAAAGCGGCCACGTGTTCGCCAAGAGCTTCTACCGAGTGCTCGGCACCCTGGCCGGCTCGGCGATGATGGTTGCGCTGATTGCGCTCTTTCCGCAGAACACCGAGCTGTTCCTGCCCAGCCTGGCGCTGTGGGTGGGCCTGTGCTCGGCGGGCGCCATGCGCTACCGCACGTTCCGCGCCTACGGCTTCGTGCTGGCCGGTTACACCGCGGCGATGATCGGCCTGCCGGTGCTGCAACACCCTGATCAGGCGTTCATGGCGGCGGTATGGCGGGTGCTGGAGATTGCTTTGGGCATTCTGGTCTCGACCTTCGTCAGTGCTGCCATCCTGCCGCAATCGGCCAGTGCGGCCATGCGCAACGCGTTGTACCAGCGCTTTGGCATATTCGCCGGGGTGGTGGTTGAAGCCTTGCGCGGCGACAGCCAGCGCGACCGCTTCGAAACCAGCAACGTGCGTTTCGTTGCCGAGGCCGTTGGCCTTGAAAGCCTGCGCAACGTGACGGCGTTCGAAGACCCGCACATGCGCCGGCGCTCGGGCCGGCTGGTGCGCATGAACAGCGAGTTCATGGCCATCACCACGCGCTTCAACGCCTTGCACCGCTTGCTGGAACGCCTGCGCGCCCGTGGCCCGCTGCAGATCGTCGGGGCCATCGAGCCGGGGCTCGATACCTTGGTCGAGCTGCTGCAGCCGTATGTCGGGCGGGCACTCACCGATGCCGACGCGTTGCGCCTCACGCTGGAGCTGGCTGCCTACAAAGAGGGCCTGCAATCGCAGGTGCGCGGCCTGCGCAACGCGTACCTGCAAACCGCGCCCAGCGAGGCCGACCTGCTCGACTTCCATACCGCCTTCGAGCTGCTTTATCGCTTCGTCGACGAGATGTACAGCTACGCCGAAACCCATGCCTCGCTGGCCGCACACAAGCATGAGCGCGAGCAGTGGGACGAGCCTTACGTGGCCCAGACCAGCTGGCTGGTGTCGCTGGCCGCCGGTGTGCGCGCCTCGGCGGTATTGTTGCTGCTGGGCAGCTACTGGCTACTCAGCGACTGGCCCAGTGGCGCGATGATGACCTTGATCGCCACCGTCACCGTAGGCCTGTCGGCGGCCTCGCCGAACCCCAAGCGCATGTCGTTCCAGATGGCGTGCGGCACGGCCATCGGTGCCTTCATCGGGTTTTTCGAAACCTTCTTCGTGTTCCCCTGGATCGACGGCTTCCCGCTGCTGTGCATGGTGCTGGCGCCGGTGTTCGTGCTCGGCGCGTTCCTGTCGTCGCGGCCGGCTTACGCGGGTTACGGTATTGGCCTGCTGGTGTTCTTCGCCATCGGTTCGGTGCCCAACAACCTGACGGTCTACGACCCCTACACCTTTATCAACGACTACATCGGCATGGTCATCGGCATGTTCGTCTGCGCCGCAGCCGGGGCGATCATCCTGCCGCCCAACAGCCGCTGGCTGTGGAGCCGCCTGGAGCAGGCGCTGCGCGAGCAGGTGCTGTTCGCCATCAGCGGGCGCCTGCGTGGCCTGGGCTCGGCCTTCGAAAGCCGCACCCGCGACCTGCTGCACCAGGCCTATGGCCTGGCCGCCGGCAAGCCGCAGGTGCAGAGCGAGCTGATGGGCTGGATGTTCACCGTGCTGGAAATCGGCCATGCGATCATCGAGCTGCGCAAGGAGCAGGCCCGTGCCCCGGTGCACCCGGCCTATGCCGAGTCGCAGCCCTGGCGCCAGGCCATCCGCGTCATGGGCCGTGCCCTGGCGCGGCTGTTCCTGCAGCCCAGCGCCAGCAACCATGAGCGCGCGCTGGTGGCGGTGGACCACGCCATCAGCCGCGTGCAGGCCACCGACGAACCCTTCGCCCGGCACTTCGACACCTCGGTGCTGCGCCGCGCGCAAAGCTACCTGCACTTCATCCGTTCCTCCCTGCTCGACCCACAGTCGCCACTGGCACCGGCGAAAGGACTGCACCATGCCCCGTGAGATCGCCTTCCATGGCGTGTACATGCCCACCATGACCCTGATGTTCCTGTTCGCCCTGGGCCTGGCCTGGGGGTTGGATCGGTTCATCGCCAGCCATGATGGCTATCGCTTCTTCTGGCACCCGGCGCTGCTGCGCCTTTCCCTGTTCGTCTGCCTGTTCGGCGCCCTGGCGCTGTCGCTCTACTGGTGAGAATCCTTCGATGAAAAAGTTCTTCAGCCTGATCGCCACCTTGCTGGTGCTGACCGCTGCCGTGGTGATCGGCCGCCAGTTGTGGCTGCATTACATGACCACACCGTGGACCCGTGACGGCCGGGTGCGGGCCGACATCATCAACGTTGCCGCCGACGTACCCGGTTATGTGGTGGACGTACCGGTCAAGGACAACCAGCGGGTGAAGAAGGGCGACCTGCTGATCCAGATCGACCCCGAGCATTACCAATTGGCGGTCAACCAGGCCAAGGCGCTGGTCGCCTCGCGCAAGGCCACCTGGGAAATGCGCAAGGTCAACGCCCGGCGCCGCGCCGACATGGACAACCTGGTGATCTCCAAGGAGAACCGCGACGACGCCAGCAACATCGCCAACGCTGCGCTGGCCGATTACCAACAGGCCCAGGCCGAACTGGCGGCGGCCGAGCTGAATCTCAAGCGCACCCATATCGTCGCCACCGTCGATGGCTACGTGACCAACCTGAACATCCACAAGGGCGATTATGCCCGCACCGGTGAAGCGGTGATGGCTGTGGTCGACGAGCATTCATTCTGGGTGTACGGCTTCTTCGAAGAGACCAAGTTGCCCCACGTGAAGGTGGGTGACCAGGCCGAGCTGCAGATGATGAGCGGCGAGCGCATCAAGGGGCACGTGGAGAGCATTGCCCGCGGCATCTACGACCGCGACAACCCGCAAAGCCGCGAGTTGATTGCCGATGTGAACCCGACGTTCAACTGGGTGCGGTTGGCGCAGCGGGTGCCGGTGCGAATTCACATCGATGAAGTGCCGGACGGGTTTTTGCTGGCGGCGGGGACGACCTGTACGGTGGTGGTGATGCCTGGCGAGGGGTGAGTTGAGGTTGCGTTGGGGTTGCGTTGGGGCTGGCGGAGCATGTCGTGAGGGGTGTGGCGCCCTTGAGATCGAGCGCCGCCCGCGCGAAGCGCTTGCCTTGGGATCTTCAGCGCCTTTGAGATCGAGCGCCGCCCGCGCGGCGCTCGATCTCAAGGGCGCCACAACCCTCAAGCCATGCACCCACCAGCCCCAACCCGTTCAAAAACCCTCTAAGCCACCCCCACCAACACCGGCACCTGCACCCGGTCAATCACCTTCGCGCTGATCGACGGGTCCAGCAACCGCCCCAACCGCGACAGGTGCCGGTGGCCCATGATGATCAGCTCGCATTGCAACGCCTGCGCCTTGGCGACAATGGCATCGACCGGCTGCCCGGCAACCATGCAGCCCTGGCTGGCGAACCCGGCCTGCTGTAGCAAAGCGACAGCCTCGGCCACCGCGCTGTCGCCCAACCGTTGTTCCTCACAGGCAGCGGGGTATTCCTCCAGTTCCTCTTCGGTGTACGGCGCAGGCTTGTCGTGCACGGCGAAAGTCGAGTCGATGGCCAGCAGCACATGCAGTTCGTGCTCGCCGGGGCGGCAGTAGCGGCGGGCGAGGGCGAGCAGGGCAGCGCAGGCGTGGGAGGCGTCGATGGCGATGAGGACGGGGCTGGGCATGCGGAATCCTTGCTGAAGCTGACGGGTGGGTTGTCTGCACTGGCCCTTCGCGGGCAAGCCCGCTCCTACAGGTAATGCACCGATCTCAGGGCAGGTGGCGTACCTGTGGGAGCCGGCTTGCCGGCGATAGGGCCGGTATAGCCACTGCATCACTTATGGCCTATTGAACTAGCGAGATAAATGCCCCACCACGCACGACGGCATTGCGTCTGGCGCAATCATCCGACCTGTTAATATCGCCATTCCCACAACCGCCACGGAAATCGGCCATGCAACTCCCGGACATGAACCTGCTTGTCGCCCTCGATGCCTTGCTCGACGAGGGTAGCGTGGTGGGCGCGGCACAACGCATGAACCTGAGCCCGGCGGCCATGAGCCGGACCTTGGGGCGTATCCGCGATGCCTTGGGCGACCCGATCCTGGTGCGCGCCGGCCGTGGCCTGGTGCCGACACCGCGGGCGTTGGCCTTGCGCGAGCAGGTGCATGGGCTGGTAGAACAGGCCGGGCAAGTATTCCGCAGCCGTGACGAAGTCGACCTGGTCAACCTGGACCGTGCCTTCAACATCCGCACCAATGATCTGTTCATTGCCCTCTACGGCGCTCAGTTGCTGCGCATGATGCTCGCCCAGGCGCCGCGCACGGTGTTGCGCTTCGTGCCGGAGGGCAGTGGTGACGATGATGCTGTGCTGCGCAACGGTCACATCGACCTGATCATCAGCTCGGCCATCGAACTGGGCCCGGAAATCAAGGTGCAGAGCCTGTTCAACACCTACTTCGTGGGCCTGGCGCGTGCGGGGCACCCGATCTTCGACGCCCCGATCACCCCTGAGCGGTTCGCCGCCTACCCGCAGATCAGCGTGTCACGACGCGGCCGTGCCAATGGGCCGATCGATGTGGCGTTGGCCAACCACAAGGTGGAACGGCGCGTGGCCCTGATCACCACCAGCTTCCACTCGGCGATGTTCTCGCTGCCGGATTCGGACCTGATCCTGCCGATACCCGCCAATATCCTCAACAGTGTGCAGCGGTTGAAGTTGCCCTTGCGCTCGTTCGAGATCCCGGTGCCATTGGAAAAGGTCAATGTGATGCAGGCCTGGCACCCGCGCTTCGACAACGACCCCGCGCACCGCTGGTTGCGCCAGACATTGAAAGCCTGTGGCCGGATTGACCCGTGATTCCGCCTCGATTGCGTCTGGCGCAATATAAAACTACCAACAAGTCAGTTTTCGTCAGCATTCGACCTTCTTAAAATTGCCCCAGCCCTGAATTGTTGCTGGAGATGTATTGCCATGAGTTCCCTGACCGCGCCTCCTGCTGCGCTGGCCGCCGCCCCCGCGCCGGCCGCGCCTGCGCAGACGGCGTTTGGCCTGCAGGTGGTGGTCGGGCTATTCGGTGTGTTGCTGGCCGTACTCTGTGCAGGCCTCAATGAGTCGGTCACCAAGATTTCCCTCGCCGATATCCGCGGTGCCATGGGCATCGGTGCCGACGAAGGCGCCTGGTTGCTGGCGGTGTACAGCGCCGCCTCGGTCTCGGCCATGGCCTTTGCGCCCTGGCTGGCCACCACCTTCTCGCTGCGGCGCTTCACCATGAGCGCCATCGCCCTGTTCGCCGTACTCGGCCTGTTGCAACCGTTCGCCCCTGACCTGCACAGCCTGATGCTGCTGCGGGTGCTGCAGGGCTTTGCCTCGGGGGCCTTGCCGCCGATGCTGATGAGCGTGGCCCTGCGCTTTTTGCCGCCGGGGATCAAGGTGTATGGCCTGGCCTGCTACGCCCTGACTGCCACTTTCGGCCCCAACCTCGGCACGCCACTGGCGGGGCTGTGGACCGAATACGTCGGCTGGCAATGGGCGTTCTGGCAGATCATCCTGCCCTCGGCGCTGGCCTTGTTCTGTGTCGGCTGGGGCCTGCCGCAGGACCCGCTGCGCCTGGAGCGCTTCAAGCAGTTCGACTGGCGAGGTGTAGTGCTCGGCCTGCCAGCGATCAGTTGTATCGTGCTGGGCCTGTCGTTGGGTGACCGCTGGGGCTGGTTCGACTCGCCACTGATCTGCTGGCTGCTCGGCGGGGGCCTGCTGCTGCTGGTGCTGTTCATGTACAACGAATGGTCCGAGCCGCTGCCGTTCTTCCAGCTGCGCATGCTGTCGCGGCGCAACCTGAGCTTTGCCCTGGTGACCTTGGCCGGCGTACTGATCGTGTTGTCCGGGGTGAGCAGCATTCCTTCGGCGTACCTTGCGCAAATCCAAGGCTATCGCCCGGCGCAAACCAGCCCGCTGATGATGCTGGTGGCCATGCCGCAACTCATTGCCCTGCCGCTCACGGCGGCGCTGTGCAACATCCGCGCGGTGGACTGCCGCTGGGTGCTGGCCACGGGCCTGGCGATGCTGGCGGTGTCGTGCGTCGGCAGCAGCCTGCTGACTTCTGAATGGATCCGCGGCGACTTTTACCCGTTCTACCTGTTGCAGGTGTTCGGCCAGCCGATGGCGGTGCTGCCGCTGCTGATGCTGTCCACCAACGGCATGACGCCGCAGGAAGGGCCGTTCGCCTCCAGCTGGTTCAACACCGTCAAAGGCCTGGCCGCTGTGATCGCTGGTGGGCTGCTGGACGCCGTTGGCACGCTGCGCCGGCACTTCCATTCCAACCACCTGGTGGACAGCCTGGGCAATGCCCCGCTGATCGACGACAACACGGCGGGCCTGGCCAAGCGCATGCATGACCAGGCGCTGGTGCTGACCTCGGCCGACCTGTACCTGGTCATGGCGTGCATCGCCGTGGCGCTGATCTGCCTGATTCCTTTCGTGCCTACCCGGGTCTATCCGCCGCGCGCGGTGGCCTGAACCCTGGATGAATTCGAGACACTGAACATGACCAACAACCGCAAAACCCTTTTGATCGGCTCGGTGCTCGCCGTGGCTGTGCTGGCCGGCATCGTCGGCCCCTGGCTGTTCGGCAGTGATCACCGCCAGCGTACCAACGACGCCTATGTGATCGCCGACTACACCGTGGTCGCGCCCAAGGTCGCCGGCTTCATCAAGGAAGTGCTGGTCGAAGACAACCAGCAGGTGCAGGCCGGCCAGTTGCTGGCGACCATCGATGCCCGTGACTACCAGGCCGCCCTTGATGCTGCCCAGGCCCAGCTGCTGGTGGCCAAGGCGCAGAGCGCCGATGCCCGGGCCACCCTTGAACGCCAGGCGGCGCTGATTGCCCAGGCCGAGGCGGCGGTGAAGGCGGCCCAGGCTGAAGCGTCGTTCGCCGACCATGAGGTCAACCGCTACAGCCGCCTCGCCGAGCAGGGTGCAGGCACCGTGCAGAACGCCCAGCAAGCGCGCAGCCGGGTAGACCAGGCCCGTGCACGCCTGGCCAACACCCAGGCGGCGCTGGTGGCCACGCGTAAACAAGTGGACATCCTCAGCGCCCAGGTGGCCAGTGCTGATGGCCAGTTGAAACGCGCTGAAGCGGGTGTTGAAAAAGCCCAGCTCGACCTTTCCTACACCCGCATCACCGCACCGGTGGACGGCATGGTCGGCGAGCGCGCACTGCGCGTGGGTGCTTTCGTCAACCCGGGGGCGCGCCTGTTGTCGGTGGTGCCGTTGCAGCACGCCTATGTGGTCGGTAACTTCCAGGAAACCCAGCTGACCCATGTGCAGCCCGGCCAGCCGGTCAGCATCAGCGTCGATACTTTCTCTGGCGAAACGCTGAAAGGGCATGTCGAAAGCATCGCCCCGGCCACCGGCGTGACCTTCGCCGCCGTCAAACCCGACAACGCCACCGGCAATTTCACCAAGGTGGTGCAGCGCATTCCGGTCAAGATCGTCTTCGATGACGGCCAGCCGCTGCTCGCACGCTTGCGTGTGGGCATGTCGGTCGAAGCGACCATCGACACCCACGGCGACAAGCTCGCCGGCAAAGAGGTGAGTGCACGATGAAACCCGCATTACGCTTGAGCCCCTTGCTGCTGGCCTTGTTGATGGCTGGCTGCACCCTGGGGCCGGATTTCCAGCGCCCCGACAGCCAGGCGCCACAGCAATGGGCGCCGTTGCAAGGCCAGGCGGCGGCAAGCCAGCCGCAGGCCGAACCGCTGGAGCTGCGCTGGTGGGAGACGTTTCACGATGCCCGCCTGAGTGCGCTGATCCAACAGGTTGCCGAGCGCAACCTCGATTTGCAGATCGCCAGCGCACGCTTGCTGCAAAGCCGCGCACTGCGCAGCACGGTGGCGGCCGACGAATCACCTTCGGTGGATGTGAACGCCGGCTACAGCCGCGCGCGCAACAGCGCCGAAGGCCTGAGCGACCCCTCGGGCCATGCCGGCAAGTCGGCGTTCAACCTCTGGCAGGGCGACCTGGTCGCAGGTTGGGAGCTGGACCTCTGGGGCCGTGTGCGGCGCCAGGTAGAAGCAGCGGATGCCTCGGTGGAAGTCGCCGAGAACGATCGGCGCGGCGTGCTGCTGGCACTGTTGTCGGAAACGGCTGGCAACTACATCCAGTTGCGCGCCGTGCAGCACACGCTGGATGTCACCCGCGACAACCTCAAGGTGGCCCAGCACAGCCTGAAGCTGTCCCAGGACCGCCAGGCTGAAGGTGTCGCTACCCGCCTTGACGTGGCCCAGGCCAGCGCCCAGGTCGCCTCGATCGAAGCCCGCCTGCCGAGCCTGGAAGCGCGGCGCGATGACCTGATCAACGCCCTCAGCCTGTTGGCCGCCGAACCGCCCCGCAGCCTGCAGGCGCAATTGCTGGAGGGCGGTGAATTGCCTGCGCCGCAGCAGCAGTTCGCGATCGGCCTGCCGTCCGAACTGGCCGAACGCCGCCCGGATATCCGCCAGGCCGAGGCGCGCCTGCATGCTGCCACGGCCAGCATCGGCGTGGCCAAGGCAGACTTCTACCCGAGCATTCGCCTGTCCGGCAGTGTCGGTTTCCAGGCCATGCAACTGTCCGACTTCGGGGGTTGGGACTCGCGTCGCTTCGCCTTCGGCCCGCAGTTGTCGTTGCCGATTTTCGAGGGTGGCCGGCTCAAGGGCACACTGCAGCTGCGTGAAGCACAGCAGCAGGAAGCCGCGCTCAACTACCGCAAGGTGGTGCTCGGCGCCTGGCATGAGATCGACGATGTGCTGCGCCTGTACAACGCCAGCCAGCTGCGCCGCGATCATCTGGCCGAGGCAGTGCGGCAGAACCGCATTGCCCTGGAGACTGCGCAGCGCCAGTATGTGGAAGGCGCGGTGGACTTTCTCAATGTGCTGACGGTGCAGGGTGCGTTACTGGCCAGCGAAGAACAGTGGATCGACAGCTCGGCGGCGGTTTCCCAGGCGTTGGTGGGGCTGTACAAGGCCTTGGGGGGCGGCTGGCAGGCGTTTGACGAGCAGCCTGCGAAGAAAGCCTAAAGGCAGGGGCCGCTTTGCGGCCCATCGCCGGCAAGCCAGCTCCCACAGGTGCAGTGCAGACCTTAGGCACAGCGCTATACCTGTGGGAGCTGGCTTGCCGGCGATAGTGCCGGTACAGGCAGCCGAATGTTCAGAGCGGGCGCAGCAGGCCGAAGCGCTTGCGCAGTGCCCAATCCAGCAACCGCCGAGGCAGTAGCCGCGCCATCAGCGGCAACGCCGTACTGCCATTCCCCAACCGCACCACCCCCGGTACCGGCGACTTGCCGACTGCCGCCAGCACGCCTTGGGCAAACACCGCAGCCGGCGTTGGCCGGTCCTGCGATGCTCGGGCGCGTGCCTGGACGTACTCGCGCAGCGGCCACCACGGTGAATCCGCCGCCAGCACCAGTTCAGCCTGGCGCTGGGCATTGCTGGCGAATTGCGAGGCAATGGCCCCGGGTTGCACTTCCATCACCTGAATGCCGAAGGGCGCCAGTTCCAGGCGCAGGGCATCGCTCAGTGCGTTGACGGCGGCCTTGGAGGCGCAGTAGGCACCGGCGAACGGCGTTACCAGCACCCCGGAAACGCTGCCGATGTTCACCACTAGCCCACGCGCGCGACGCAGCAGCGGGAACAGCGCGCGGGTGACGCCAATCACCGCGAAAACGTTGGTTTCGAACTGTTGGCGCATGGCATCCACGCCGCCGTCGAGCAGCGGGCCCATGGCGCCGTAGCCAGCATTGTTGACCAGTATGTCGAGGCGCCCGTGGTGGGCTTGCAGCTCCTCGGCCAGGCGGGTGAGGGCCTCGCCGTCATTGACGTCCAGTTGCCGGGCGGTGAAGCCGGCGGCGGCCAGGTGCTCGACATCTTCAGCTTTGCGGGCAGTGGCCCAGACTTCGTGGCCGGCGTCGCGGAAAGCGTCGGCCAGGGCGCGGCCGATGCCGCTGGAACAACCGGTGATGAGGACGGTGGGCATGGTTACGCCTGTTATCAGGGGAGGCTGGTGTTGACTGTACTGGCCTCATCGCGGGCAAGCCCGCTCCTACAGGACAGCGGGTGCTTGTAGGAGCGGGCTTGCCCGCGAGAGGCCGGTACAGGCAGTTGATTAGTTGGCAAATGTACCTTGCAGGTGCTCGGCACGAAACTCCAGTGTCTGCGGCCGGTAGCCCGAGCGCAGCGGCGGCAGTGGCAAGCAGTCCTTCCACTCGGCCCCCGGCTGAAGATCGCCCGGCCCACGATAGCGCGGTGCACTGTAGGTATTCTCGGCGAGGTTGACGCTATCGCCCGGCGCATAAGCACCCACCCGCCAGCGCAGCTCGGTCAGCGGGACCTTGTTGCCGTTCTTCATGTGCACTTGCAGGGCGCGGTCGGCAGGGCATTGTTCGGGGGCGTAGCTCAGGCGCAAGTCCAGGCGTGCCAGTTGCGTGGCTTCGCGGTTGTCTTGCCAGGCCACGAACAGTGCTACCAACCCCAGGCCGCAGACAGCGGCCAGTGAAATCGGCAGGGCCTTGGCCGGGTACCGCAGGAGCAGGACCAGCCAGGTGAGGATGAGGAAGGCGCCGATGATCATGTTGTCCGAATCCCTTTCGAGTCTCCAGGCATCTTGGAGCGGCAAGCTTCAAGGCACAAGAAAAAAGCGGACCGGCGCTGCACCCACATGAGTAGGTACACCGCCAGCCCGCTTTTATTTACCGCTTGTAGCTTACGGTTCGAGCCTTACTGCGCGATAGTCTTCACCGACACGCCACGCTCAGCCGGCATGGAGGTACGCCCATACACGTCCTCGAAGCGCTCGATATCGTCTTCGCCCAGGTAGCTGCCGGACTGCACTTCGATGATTTCCAGCGGGATCTTGCCCGGGTTGCGCAGGCGGTGGACCGAGGCGATCGGGATGTAGGTCGACTGGTTCTCGGTAAGCAGGAACACATTCTCGTCGCAGGTCACCTCGGCCGTGCCGGACACCACGATCCAGTGCTCGGCTCGGTGGTGGTGCATCTGCAGCGACAGGCTGGCGCCCGGCTTGACGGTGATGTGCTTGACCTGGAAGCGGCCGCCCATGTCCACCGAGTCGTACGAGCCCCACGGGCGATACACTTCCAAGTGGTTCTGGGTTTCGCTGCGGCCTTGCTCGTCGAGGGTCTTGACCATCTGCTTGACGCCCTGGACCTTGTCCTTGTGGGCAATCATCATCGCGTCCTTGGTCTCGACCACGACGATGTTCTCCAGGCCGATCACCGACACCAGCTTGCCGTTGCCATGGATCATGCAGTTGCGGCTGTCCTGCACCACCACATCACCCTTGGTGACGTTGCCCTGGGCGTCCTTCTCGTGTACTTCCCACAGCGACGACCAGCAACCCACGTCGCTCCAGCCAGCCGACATCGGCACCACGCAGGCGCGCTGGGTCTTTTCCATCACCGCGTAGTCGATGGAGTTGTCCGGGCAGCAGGCGAAGGTGGCTTCGTCGATGCTCAGCACATCGCCGTCTTCGTCACTGCGCTCCAGGGCCAGCACGCAGGTGTCGTAGATGTCGGCGTCGTGTTTTTTCAGCTCTTCGAGGAAGCGGCTGGCGCGGAACAGGAACATGCCGCTGTTCCAGAAGTAGCCACCGGCGGCGACGAACTCGGCAGCGCGTTTTTCATCGGGCTTCTCGACAAACTGCGCGACCCGCGCCACGCCTTCGGGCAGCAGGGCGTCCTGGCTGGAGCGGATGTAGCCATAGCCGGTTTCAGGCTTGGTCGCCGGCACGCCGAACAGCACCATCTCGCCACGTTCTGCGGCCACGGTGGCCAGGGCCAGGGCGCGCTGCAGGGCTTTCTGGTCGTCGATCACGTGGTCGGCCGGCAGCACCAGCATCAAGTCATCGCGGCCTTCGTTGACCAGCTTCATGGCCGTCAGCGCCACGGCAGGTGCGGTGTTGCGGCCGAAGGGCTCCATCAGGATGCCCTGGGTTTCGAGCTTCAGCGCGGCCAACTGCTCCTGGACGATGAACTTGTGGTCCTTGTTGCAGACCACGATGGGTGCGTCCATGCCTTCGAACACCAGGCGCTCGATGGTCTGCTGGAACAGCGTGTGTTCACCGGTCAGCGCCAGGAACTGCTTGGGGAACTGCTTGCGCGACAGAGGCCACAGACGGGAACCGCTACCACCAGAAAGAATTACCGGGATCATGTTGTTTCTCCAATAAGGTCGTTAACGAGGCAGGGGATCAGTTGGTGGACACTGGGCGGGTAACCCAGACCGGCGACAGGCTGCTGCCGGAACCGGTGACGTACAGCACGGCAGCTTCGCCGCGCTCCAGAGCGACGGGTTTGACGTCGCTGACTTTCTTGTCGCCAGCAAACAGGGCCAGGTTGACCTTGACCGGGTTGATCTCACGCTCGCCACGGCCTTTGGCGGCTACCGGGGTGACCACTTCGGTCTTGCCGTCGGCGGTCTTCAGGGTCAGCGACTGGTCGCTGAGGTTCTGCACGCGCACCAGGGCTTTCTGTTTGTTCTTGAACGGTGGCTCTTCGATCAGTTGTGGGTTGCCGCTGGCGCTGTTGACCAGGGTGTAGTACTTGTCCGAGGCCAGCTTCACCGGCACGCTCTTGCCGCCCACCTGAGCGGTGTAGTCACCCCCTGGCAGGAAGCTGAAGTCGCTGCTGGCCTGGGCGCCGACCTGCTTGATCTGGGTGTTGCCAACCGAGGCGGCGGCCGGTGCGCTGGCGGCGTTGTACAGGCGCACGAAGGTCGAGCCTTTCGGCGCGGTCGGGCCATACAGCGCGGCATCGGCGCCGGCGAAGGCCTGCATCGAAGCAAGGGAAAGGCCGGCCGCGAGGGTGAGGGCTTTGGCAATGGAAGTTTTGGTAGTCATGTGCGTGTTCCTCTCTATCGTTCAGTGGTTCGTCCGGGTGGACGACAAGGCCAGGTTTTCTTCGGATTTACGGGAGTTCTTCAACTGCGCGATCCACTGCGGATCGAAGCTGCTGAGGTCGTTTTTCATTGGCAGATAACGTTCGGGGAATTCCCACACCACCACCTGTGGTGCGGCATTTTTGAAAGCATCGCTTTGCAGGTACTTGAGCATGGGCAGCAGCGGGCCATGGCCGTCTTCGGCGTAGTTGGCGACGTCGCTGTGCAGGGCCTGCTGCAGCGCGCCGAGGAAGTTCCAGTGCGGGTTGGCGCTGTAGCTGGTGCCCACCAGTGCGACCGGGATCTGGCTGTCGGCAAACAGCGCATCGCCTGCCTCGCCTTCGGTTTCGGCGGGGCGCGTGGTGCGTTGCTGCAGGTTGTCCGGCGTCGGCAGCAGGTTGCTGAACAGCGGGTCGAGCGGCAGGAAGTTGGTCAGGTCGCCCTTGTACGGCGCGGTGTCGCCGGCCTCGGTGATGAAGGCCTGAGGGTCGCCATTGAGCAGGCTCTGGCGGCTGACCGCCTCGGCCAACGCCTGTGCGGCGACTTCGGCGCCCATCGGCGTCCAGTGGGTATCGGTGCGCAGGAACACCTGGCCACGGGACTTGGCCTGCTCCATCGTTGCCATCAGGTCGGGGGCGAACACGTTGGCCTGACGGGCCTGGGCATGGAACTGGTTGTACAGGTCGTCATGCAGGCTGGCCGGCAGCTCTTTGCCAACGTACTCCGAGTAGACCCGCGCCTTCGCCGGCACGATCGCCAGCACCAGCTGGCTGCCGTGCTGCTGCAGGGTGTCGCGCACGCCACGGATCAGCGCCAGGTTTTCCTGCATCAGCTGGTCGGCACCGGCGGTGGGCTTGAATTCCTCATCGCTGAACAGCCACTGCTCGCGGCCCAGCACAACGCCCGGGCGGCCTTCGTTGAACAGCTTGAAGTCCAGCGCGGCCCAGAGGTTGGTGCCCAGGCGCTTGATCGGGAATTCAGCGTCGTAGTGGGTCTCGGCGGCCTTGGCCAGCTTGCCGTTGAGCACGGTCATCTGCTCGGTGCGCTGGAAGCTTTGCAGGCCACCTGTGGACCAGGCGCCCATGCCCACCAGCAGCCCGAGGAACGACAGGGAATAGGTGATACGTAATGTCCGGGTCATGGTCATCAACCTCAGAACTGGAAGTAAAGGAACGGCGAGTAGCTCTGCGCCGAAAGCTTGAGGATCGAGGCCACGAACAGCAGCAGGATCAGGGCGCGGGTCATTACCCGGGTCCAGTCCAGGCCAATCGAGCCGTCGGCGTTGATCTGCACCGGGGTCGCCTTGGGGGTCGGCTTGGCATTGCGGTAGAAGTCGCGCAGGCCAAAGAACGCCAGGGTGATGTAGGCGATCACCAGGGTGGCCACCTGCAGGCCGGTGAGCTGGGCGCGGTTGAGCTCCGACAGCTGCCATTCGCCGAAGCTGAACATGGCGCCGTACATGCGCCCGGCCACGTGCAGGTTCTCGGCGCGGAAGATCACCCAGCCGACGACTACGAGCAGGAAGGTGAAGGCCCATTTGACCGGGTTGAAGCGCTGCGGGTTGGTATCCAGGCCCAGCGCACGCTCGATGGCCAGCCACATGCCGTGCCAGGCGCCCCAGATGATGTAGGTGAAGTTGGCGCCGTGCCACAACCCGCCCAGCAGCATGGTCAGGAACAGGTTGCGGTAGGTGTTGAAGGTGCCTTTGCGGTTGCCGCCCAGGGTGATGTACAGGTAGTCGCGCAACCAGGTGGAAAGGCTGATGTGCCAGCGGCGCCAGAACTCGGTGATCGACTGGCTGATGTACGGCTGCTTGAAGTTCTCCATGAAGCGGAAGCCCATCATCAGGCCCAGGCCGATGGCCATGTCGCTGTAGCCGGAGAAGTCGAAGTACAGCTGCGCGGTGTAGGCCAGGGCGCCGAGCCAGGCGTCACCGGTGGTCGGGTTCTGCAGGGCGAAGCAATGGTCGGCAACCACCGCCAGGGTGTCGGCGATGAACACCTTCTTGATGAAGCCCTGCATGAAGCGGGTGCAGCCTTCGGAGAACTTGTCCAGGGTGTGGGTGCGGTTGTTGAACTGGTCGACCAGGTCTTTGAAGCGCAGCACGGGGCCGGCGATCAGGTGCGGGAAGATCGCCACGAACGCCGCGAAGTCGATCAGGTTGCGGGTGGCCGGGGTATCGCCGCGGTACACGTCGATGATGTAGCTGATCGACTCGAAGATGTAGAACGAGATACCGATCGGCAGCAGCACGTGGGTGAGGATGAACGGCTCAAGCCCGAACGAGGTGATGATCGCGTTGAGGCTGTCGATGCCGAAGTTGGCGTACTTGAAGTAGCCGAGGATCGCCAGGTCCACGCCCACGCCGAGCAGCAGCCAGCGCTGGGCGGGCTTGGTGCGCACCCCGGCGGCGCCAACTTTGAGGCCGATCCAGTAGTTCCACAGGGTCACGCCGGCGAACAGGGCGAGGAAGTCCACCCGCCACCAGGCGTAGAAGATGTAGCTGGCGACCAGCAGCAGCAGGTTGCGATAGCGTTGCCCGCTCAGGTAGTACAGGCCGAGAAATATCGGCAAGAACAGGAACAGGAACACGTTGGACGAGAAGACCATCCCGGTTCTCCTAATGGTTCACAGCATCCAGGGCAAAGCGCCCCCCAAACCCCCCACGCAAATGTGGCGGGCTACCTAGATCCCTGTAGGAGCTGGCTTGCCGGCGATGCAAGGCGACAGCCTTGCCCAGCGGTAGTCAGGGGCCGCTTCGCGGCCCATCGCCGGCAAGCCGGCTCCCACAGGGTTTTGCGTTATTTCTTCGAAGCCGCGCTCGGGTCGTAGACCCGGGTCAGGTTGCCGCCCAGCCTGAAGCTGTCGAACGGCTGCATCCCGTGCTTGCGCTGCAGCGTGTCGCCGACGCACTGGTACAGCGCGCACCAGGGCTCGAGCCAGGCGTACTTGCTGTCGACCTTGAGGTCTTTCATGTCCTGTTTTTCACCGGCGCGTTCAGCGAAGTAGCGTGGGTCGCGCGCGCCGTACAGCACGCCTTCGCCCAGGCGCTGCAAGGCGAAGTTGTTTTCGCTGCGCAGGTCCACGTCATTGGCCTTGGCAAAGCTTGCGATCATCGCCAGCGGCGGCAGGGCGTAGTTGTGGTAGGCCAGGGCGCGTTGCTTGCGCTTGATTTCGTTGGGCAGGAAGCCTTGGTCGTCGATCTGGTTGGCGCCGACTTTGTATTCCTTCACCGCCCAGTCGAACAGGTCGCGGCGGTCGGTGGCCACGGCGGTGGCCATCACCGACCAGGCCGCCCAATAGCTGTGGTTGTTGATCTTGGCCAGCGGCAGGTTGCTCCAGTCGCGCACGGTTTGCTCGGCGAGGCGGGCGAACCATTTCTCGACCAGCTCGGCCTCGGCCTGGTGCGCGGCCAGCGGCTGCGAGTTGGAGAATTTCAGGCGCAACCACGAACCACTCATGCTGCCCAGCGCCCATTTGCGCATGGACTTGCCGGTGTGGTTGTAGTTGGTCGACATCAGCGCATCGGCGCGTGCCCAGGTGCCCAGCCAGGTCAGGGTGCAGTCGAGCTGCGCCGGGCGGCCGTCACGCATGTACTGGTTGACCATCTTGGCGACGCCGCGCTCAAGGGTGGTGATGTCCTTGGTGGAGTCGCGGAAGGCCTGTTCCGAGTCCAGGTTCAGGGTGGCCCGGGCCTTGTCCGAGCCTTCGTACTTGCTGCGGAACTGCAGCGCGCCGGTATACGGCTTGGGCGGCGCTTCGCAACGGAAGTTGCCGTCGCTGGTCTTGAGCTTTTCGATCCCCTCGTAGTAACCCTGGGGTGGTACCAGCGCAGCATGCGCGGCACCGCCAAACAGGGCCAGCGTGAGCAGGGCGGGGCTGAAGGTTCGCTTGAGCATGGTCATGGGTCGCCTCACTGGCCGGCTTGCGCGGTGTGCGCGGGCACGGCGAAGTTGTTGCGTTTGCAGAGCTTGGCTTCGACTTTCTGGGTGCCTTTTTCCGGCCCCTGGACTTCCAGTGCCAGCAGGTTCTGGCTCGCCCAGTCCTCGTCTTCACGCATCTGGAAGACGAAGCGGCCGTCGGTGTCGGAGGTTTCCGGCTTCTCCAGCTTGATGTCCTCGTGGCGGCCGTTGAGGTACCAGAGGGTCGCCTGCAGCACCTTCACCGACGGGTCTTCGAACTTGATGTCCATCTGCAGGTTGCGGTTGATCAGGTCTTTGATCACGCCGCCCTTGCCGTTGACCATCAGCTCGTTCTTGCCGGGCTTGAGGGTGCTGCTGGCGCTCATCAGTGCCGGGCGCGCGTCACAGCCATCGTCGAGCAGGCCGAGGATCTGCCGCCAGATGGTTTCCTGGTCCAGGCGATACAGCGGCGAGAATTCCCAGATGAGGATCTTCGGCGGGTTGTTCTGGAACTCTTCGCTGCCCAGGTACTGGATCATCGAGCCCTCCAGGCCGCCACCGGGGAAGGCGACGTTGAGCACGTCGGCACCGATGTACTGCTCCAGGAAACCCGAGAAGTTGTAGTTCTTGCCGCTGTGGCTGGTGCCGACCAGGGTGATCTGCGCGTTGCCGCCGTCACCGAACAGGTCGTCGCCACCGCCGCTCGAGCCTTTCGGCTCGGTGGCGAACTGGTCCATGTACTGCACCGCGTAGCTGGTGCCGCACAGCTGCCCGGCAACGTTGTGCAGGGTGCCGGTCTTGCCCATGCGCCCGGACTTCTGGGTTTCGAATTCCTTGCGCGGGATGCCCTCGAAGGCCGGCATCTTGTGCACGGTATCGGCCACGATCCTGGCGGCACGTTCGGCACCGTATGGCGTCCAGTGCTGGTCGCCACGGAAGTAGAAGTCCTTGCCCTGGTCGGCGGCGGCCAACTGCTCGTTGGTCAGCGGCGACAGGTCGGGCACGTTGTAGCCCATGCTGGCGAAGCGCTTGAGCATGGCCTGGTAGTTGCCCAGTGCCTTCTGGTAATCGAACGCGGCTTTTTCGGCCGGCTTGAGCATGTTGCGGTTCACCAGGCCACGGGTCGGCTGGTAGACCACGACCAGTTCCACGCCGCGCTTCTTGAACGCGTCGTGCACTTGCTGCAGGCGTTTGTAGCCGGCCGGGGTGGTGTTGAACTCGGTGCGCAGGTCTTCGCGGGTACGGAACAGCCAGTCGCCCTGGGCCTGCACCAGCGTGGTGAAGTTCTGCTGGTAACGCGTGGTGTAGCGGCTGGCGTCATGCGCCTCGGGGCACAGCTGGCAGCAGGGCTCGGCGGTGAAGGTCGGGGCCTTCACTTCGTCGGCGCGTACGCCCTGGCTGATGGCCAGAAGGGCGGCGGACAGGCCCAGCAGTTTGATCAGGTGTGGGGTCATGGTCTGGGCTTCCTTAATCGATCATTTCGGTCTGGCGTTCGACCGGGTCGATCAGCACGGCCTTCTGCTGGCGCACCAGCAGGTCGAGGATTTCGTCCTGGCGCTCGCCGAGGATGCCGTTGAGGCTGATGCCGTTGGCTTTGCGCGGGGCGAGCATGGAGACGTTGTACAGCTCGACCGACAGCGGCGAGTCGATGGACAGGGGCCCGGAGCCGTTGGCCGCCAGTTCGCCGCCGACCACGATCAGCGAGACCTTGGTGTCGAACGGGTCGAGGTCGATGTCGCGGTCGGTATCCGACAGGTCCTTGATGTGCCCGTACACACCCACCAGGCCGTTGGCCATGGCAACGTTTTCGTACAGGCGGATGTTCACGCTGTTGCGCACCCGGATGCCGTGGCGGCGGTTGTTGATCAGCTTGTTGCCCCAGATCAGGTTGTCGCCGCTTTCGTACAAGGTGATGCCGTCGGTGTGGTTGCGGTAGATCTCGTTGTAGGCGATCAGGTTGTTCACGCTGTTACGGTCGATCACCACGCCGGAGAGCTTGTTGTCGTAGCTCTTGTTGTTGATGATCCAGCTGTCGTTGACCTCACGCGAGACGATGATCCCGTGCTTTTTCTTGGTGCCGTACACCGTGTTGCCGGCGATGATCAGGCGGTGCGAACGGTCATGCGGGTCGATGCCGTAGACGATGTTGTCGCGGTAGGTGTTGTCCTTGACCACGAAGTCCTGCGTCTCGTAGCAGTAGAAGCCGTACCACATGTCGCTGAATTCCGAGCCGATGATCCAGCCGGTGGGTTCCGGGCGGCCCATGCGCTTGGCCATGTTCGGCGTGTACTGCGAGATGCTCACGCCGTAAGACTTGGACTTGGCATAGCCGAAGCTGGCCATCCTGGTATTGACGATGTAAGTCTCGGTGCCGCCCCACGACAGCAGGAACGGGCGGAATTCCTGGGGCGAGCGGAAGGTCGCCGGCCCTTTGTCCTTTTCGCGCCAGCCGGTGACCTGGGTGTCAGTGACGAACAACTTGCCGTCGTTGACCAGGAACGCGCCGCCTTCCTGCGACAGGCGCAGTTGCTTGACCTTGCCGTCGATCTCGAGGATGCCCTTCTGCCCGACCACGATCGGCAGGCGCGCCAGGTACACGCCCGGCTCGACTTCGCTGAGGTACTGCTTGGGCACCTTCTTGCTCAGTTCCACCAGGTCGACATGGCCGTCGTCGACGAAGATCGCCTGGGGAATGCCATGCTGGCGCTGCACCCACTCGGCGGCCTTGTTGTCACCGCCGATGAACTCCTTCAGCGACTCTTCCTGCAGCATGCGGCGCACGCTGACCTTGCCCTTGTGGCGGCGGTCGATCTTCTTCTGCACGGCCTCAGCGGTGTAGCCGCTGAGGTCGGGCAGCTTGGGCGGATCCATGTGCAGCGGCTCGATCGGCGCGCTGGCCACGGTGTAGGTCTTGGCCTGCTGCAGTTCCTTGGCGACAACCGCAGGTTCTGCGGCGACGGCGAGGCCCGAGGCCAACAGCAGTGCGCTGGCCAGGAGGCTGTGACGGATGTGCGGGTGAAGGTTCATTGCAGGTCCTCTCCCGGCCTTAGAAGCGCCAGATAACGTCGACGAAGGCACGGTGCATGTACGAATCCGCTTCCTTGCCATAGGCATCGCCCGGCTTGAACACACCGGCGCGCAGGCGCACCAGCGCGGACGGCTCGTCGATCGCCTGGCTCATCGAGGCTGGCAGCAGGCCTTGCTTGAAGTACTTGGTGACGACCACGTCCATTTCCTGGCCGAGGTCTTTTTCGCCGTTGATCAGCGGGCGGCTCACGCCGTTGTCGTTGACCGCCGCGTTGATGCCGCTGGAGCCGATGTTCTGCGAGCCGTCGACACGCCAGAACTTGTGGTAGATGAAGCTGGCGTCGTAGTCGTCGCGCAGCTGCCAGGAGGCGAACAGGGTGGCGGCCTGCAGGTTGCCCAGCTCGCCACGGAAGGCTTCGCCGAAGCGGTGCACGCGCGAACGGGTGCCGGTGAAGTTGGAGCGGTTGCTCTCAAGGCCGGTCTGCTCGAAGTTGTTCGAACCGTCGTCGCCACCGCCGCCGCTGCCACGGGCGTAGGCCGCGCCGACCTGCCAGTTGGGGTCCAGGCGCAGGCGGATACCGAGGTCGGTGGCCCAGGCGTTGACGTCGCCGCTCTGTTTGCCGGTGGCCACCTGGTCGTCGCCCACCTGTTGGCTGCTGAGCTTGTCGCGGTCACCGGTCAGCCAGGTCAGGCTGCCCCAGTAGTTGACGGTGTGGTCGTTGCGCCAGTTGTAGGCGTCGCTGTTGGCTTCCAGGCCCAGCCAGGTGAGGTCGCCGGTGCGGGTCTTGTCGAGCGCATCGATGGTCTCGCCCGGGCTCTTCAGGCTGCCGCTGTCATGGGTGTGGTGGGCCCGCACGCCAACCCAGTGGCCGGGTGTCCATTGCGTGGCGACGTTACCGTAGATATGCGTGCGGTCCTTGTCTTCCGGCGCCAGTTCGGTGAGGTCGGTGCGGTATTCGCTGAAGCGCTGGGCCACGCCCAGGTCGGCCTTGAGCAGGGTGGTGTCGAAGGTCCAGTTGAGTGCTTCGATGTTGGTGTCGCGCCACATGCCGTCGTCGCTGCGCAGGCGCTGGCGACCCAGGCGCAGTTGCTCGCCGGGGTATTGGGTGAGGCCGCTGTAGCCAACCCAGAACTCGCGCATGGCCAGGTAGCTTTTGTCTGGCTTGCGGCTGTCATCACCGGTGTCGGTGGTGGTGCCGTCGTCGTTCTGGCGCAGGGTGTCGGTTTCGATGGTGTCGGTGGCGGCCACTGCCTGGCCCATGGCGTAGGCGCTCCAGTTGCCGCGCTCGCCATACACCCACGGACGTAGGTCGAGGCCCAGGCCATTGACGTCACCGCCGGAGCGGGTGCCCAGGTCGCGATCGTCTTCGGACTGGCCGGTGATCTTCACGTCCAGGCCGAAGTTTTTCTGCGCCGTCATGTCGGCCAGGGTCGGGCAGGACCACAGCAGGGCGAAGCTCAGGCCGATGCCGGCTTTCACGAAGGGATTGAGCGTCATAGCGAGTCCTCACCGTCTACGTCTTTTTCGTCGTCTTGCAAGGCCTCGATGGCCAGGGTGCTGGTGCCGCCCTGGACCATGCTGCCGCGTGCCTGTTTTTCCTGCGCCAACAGGCTCTGGGCCTGGCTGCGCTGGTCAGGCGTCAGTTGCTGGTCGAGTTGCTGCAGCAGTTCGGCGGACTGTGGCGTCGGGTTGGCCTGCGACAGTTGCGCGAACACCCAGGCGTTGCCCGGTTGCGGGCGGATGCCGTGGCCTTCGCTGAACAGCTGGGCGAGGGCGTAGTCGGCGCTGTTCTGGCCACCACGGGCGGCGCTGAGCAGGTGATCCACAGCCTTCTGGGGTTCGACTTCGCCCAGGTAGCCACGGCGGTACAGCTGGCCGAGGTAGTAGTGGGCGCTGACTTCGCCGGCGTCGGCGGCAGCCTGCAGGTGCTGCTGGGCTTTTTCGGCATCGGCCGGTACGGTCTTGCCTTCGTAATACAGGCGGCCCAACAGCAGTTCGGCGCGGGGCTGTTCGGCTGCGCGGCCCTTGTCGATGTAGGCCATCAGCTGGTCGGTGTCGCCCAGCTCGGGGAAGTCGTAGACCAGCTGCGCCAGGCTTACCCAGGAAGCCGGGTTGGCCGGGGCAACCTGCTCCAGCAGCGCCTTGGCGGTTTTCTCGTCGGTCTGGCCGAGGCTGCGGTCGGCCAGCACGCGGGCAACGTTGTCGACGCGGGTAGCCGGTACGGTGCCGCGGGCATAGGCGGATTTCAGCTGTTGCAGCAACGCTGCCTGCTGGTCTGCCTGGCCACGCTTCTGGTAGACGGTGGCCAGTTCCGCGTAGCACACGTCCATGGTGTCCAGGGCTTGCTTGCAGAGCTTCTCGACGTTGTCGAGGTTCTGATCGTACGTGCCTTGGGTGCGATACAGCAGGATCTGCGCCAGGCCCGCTTCCGGGTAGCCGGCGGCCTGCCACTGATCGATCTGCTGCTGGGCGTTGACCTTGGGGAAGCTCTGCGGGTACAGCAGGTAGAGCATCGCCAGTGGGATCAGGGTTTTCTGTTCGCCCTGTTGTGCCGCGAGCTTGAGCAATGTCTCGGCTTCTTCGCGCTCGGCCTGGGTGCTGTTGGGCTTGGCCACCAGCAGGCGACCAAGGCGCACCTGGGCACGGGGAGAGGTGGCGGCGGCGGCGCGGTAGGTCGCCTCGGCTTCCTTGAACTGCTCTGGGTCGCCCGTGGAGACCTTGATATCGGCCAGCCCCACCTGCGCGTCGCTGTAGCCCAGGTCGGCCAGGGCCTTGTAGTTGCGCTCGGCCAGCGCCGTGTCACCGCGCTTCAGGGCTTCGTTGGCCAGGCGCTGGTCGGGCAGGCCCGCACAGCCGGCCAGCGTGATGGCTGCAGCCAGGGCGCACATTCCAAGGTTCACTCGGACCCTGTGGGAGCCGGCAAGTCGGCTCCCACAGGTATCGGGTTGTCTGCTAGTCATCGGCTTGTCCTCTTACAGACCACGGGCCGCGGCTTTGTCGATCAGCCAGTTGAGCGATGGGCCGCGGTCGCTGTTGACCGAAGCCGGGCGCCCGGCGAGTTCTGCTGGCAGGCCGCTGTCAGGCTTGATCTGGACACGGATGTCGGAGGCCAGGTCTTCGCTGTTGAGGCTGGCGCTGCTGACGATCTGGCCGGTGCGCACTTCGTCTTCGCCGGCCACCTGGAAGTTGACCCGGGTACCTGGCTTGACCTCGTCGAACTGGCGGTAGCTGAAGCGCGCTTCGACCATCGGGTTGGTGGTACGCGGGATCAGCTGGAAGATCGGCTGGCCCTTGGCGGCGTACTGGCCATCGTCCACCAGCTGGCGGGCGACCACGCAATCGCATGGGCTGGTGAGGGTGCCGGAAAGCTGCTTGCCGAACAGTTCCTCGACCTTGGCCGGCTCCAGCTGCGAGTCGTCCAGGTGGCCTTTGAGCATGTCCAGCATGCTGGTGCTGAAGCTTGCCAGCGGCGCGCCTTTGACCACTTGGCCGCCGGCCTGGACCAAACTGTTCACGGTGCCGTCACGCGGCATGGTGACGCTGGTGGTCGGTACTGCGACCACGCCGGCCTCGGCATGGCTGATGAAGTACATGCCATACAGCGACTTGGCGACGAAGCCGAAGGCGGCAACGCCGACCACGAACACGCCGAGGGTAACGGTCACTGCCTTGAAGCGGCCGAAGGCGGACAGCCCAGAGCCGCCGTCTTTCTGCTTGCGCGCCTTGGTGAAGTTGTCGCGCTGCAGGGTGCTGAGCACATCGCCCACGCTGATCAGTTCACCCGACAGGTGACTGGTGATGATGTGGCGCAGGGTAGCGATGTCGCGCGGTTCTAGGTTCTGGAACTGCGCACCGGTACGGCCGGTGCTCGGGTTGCAGGAGCGCACCTGGAACTCGATGTCCATCGACAGCCCGAGGTTGTCGACCACGAACTGCAAGCGCCCGCGCAGCACCTGGCCGACCTGCAGCGGCTGCTTGGCATGGAAGCTCAAGCCGCCAGCAGACAGGTCATCGACCTTGACCTCATGGGTTTGGCGTTCGCCATCCAGGTAGCGCAGCTTGGCCGGGATGCGCACCCGGGCGTGTTGGCGCTGGGCTTCGGACTCATGCACGACATTGACGTTCACGGCGGTATTCATGGTGGTTTGTTCCTGTTAATCCGATCCGGGTTGGGCTCACACGACCATGAACAGCACAGCGACGAAGATGCTGGCTGCCGAGAAGGTCATGGTCCGCGAGGACCAGGTGTTGAACCATTGTTGAAAACTGGCGAGATCACGTTTGAGGGCAGTGGGCTGGCGGGTCCAGGACTGCTTGTCGAGGCGGAAGAACACGTAGATCTTCATCATTGCGCCGACGATCTGGTTGTAATAGAGGATCAGCGGGTAGGCCGGGCCGACGTTGTGGCCCGAGCACAGCAGCATGATGGTGAGGATCAGGCGGGTAATGCCGATCCACAGCAGGTACACCAGCAGGAAACCGAGGCCGAACTTGAGGCTGGCGATCACCGCCACGGTCAGGCCCAGCAGGCTGGTCCACATCGATACACGCTGGTCGAACAGCACGATGCTGGTGAACAGCCCCAGGCGCCCCAGGCCCAGGCCGAGCGCGCGGGAGTTCTGCCGCAGGTTGTTGCCGTACCAGCGGTACATCAGCTTGCGGCTGGCCTTGAGGAAGCTTTTTTCCGGCGGGTGCTCGACCGTGTTGATGGCTGCGTCCGGCACGTAGAAGGTGTCGTAGCCCAGGCGCATCAGGCTGAACCAGCTGGACTTGTCGTCACCGGTGAGGAACTTGAAGCGGCCCAGGCGCCAGTGCATCAGCGAGTCGCTTTCGACGTCGGCGATGAACTCGGGGTTGGTCACCACGCTGGCGCGGAACATCGACATGCGCCCGGTCATGGTCAGCACGCGTTTGCTCAGTGCCATCGAGCACATGTTGATGTGGCGCTGGGCGAAGCGCAGCTTGTGCCACTCGCTCATGATGTAGCCGCCGCGTACTTCGCAGAATTCGTTGGTAGTCAGGCCACCCACGTTGGGGTACAGCTTGAACCATGGGACGGTCTTGCGGACCACGCCTTCGGCCAGCACGGTGTCGCCGTCGATGACCGCGACCACGGCGTTCTCGTCCGGCAGCATCCGCGAGATGGCGCGAAAGCCGTAGGCCAGGCCGTCACGCTTGCCGGTGCCGGCGATGCGCACGATGTCGAGTTTGACGTGTGCCGGCGGGTTGTACTTGGCCCACAGGCTTTTCACCAGCAGCTCATCGGACATCTCAACCAGCGAGCAGACCACGGTGGTCGGGTAGCCGCAGTCGATCGCCTCGCGGATTACCGAGCTGTAAACCTGGGCGGTGGTCAGCGCTTCGATACGAAAGCTGGTGACCATCAGGTACACGTGCGACGGGTCGGCTGCCGCGCCCATCTTCTGCACCTTGCGGCGCAGGTACGGGTAGACACCGTAAAGGAAGATCATGCCGCGAATGAAATGGGTGGCGCCCATGGAGTAGCGCCAGATGCCGACTGCGCCGACCAGGAAGATGAAGTGCTTCGACTGCGAGTCGAAGATATCGGCCGGCAGGGCCAGGGCGATCAACATGAGCAGGCTCATGTAGAGCAACCAACCGGCGCACTGCAACAGCACTGTCTGGAGCCTTTGCATGTTCAGCATCCGTGGAGAATTCTTGGGGGATGGGCAGCGCAGAGGCTCTGTGCAGAGCGCCCTGCGTTGCCCGGCCGAGGGCTTACCAGCAAATGCCTTCGGTACGGCTGGTGGTGCAGGTCGGTTTGCTCATGAAGCCGACCAGGTCGATCACTTGCTTGCCGTCCGGAGCCTGCTGGGCAAGGGCGCGGAACTGCTCGTCGCGGTTACCCAGGACGATGATGTCGGCGTTGTCGATGACCTGCTGGAAGTTGGCGTTGAGCAGCGACGACACGTGCGGGATCTTCGACTCGATGTACTCTTTGTTCGCACCGTGAACACGGGCGTACTCGACGTTCTCGTCGTAGATGTCCAGCTGGTAGCCCTTGCCGATCAGGCGCTCGGCCAGTTCCACCAGGGGGCTTTCACGCAGGTCGTCGGTGCCGGCCTTGAAGCTCAGGCCGAGCAAGGCGACCTTGCGCTTGTCGTGGGCTTCGATCAGTTCGAAGGCGTTCTGCACCTGCGACTCGTTGCTGCGCATCAGCGAATCGAGCAGCGGTGCCCGTACGTCGAGGCTGGAGGCGCGGTAGGTGAGGGCGCGCACGTCCTTGGGCAGGCAGGAGCCGCCGAAGGCGAAGCCTGGGCGCATGTAGTACTGCGACAGGTTCAGTACTTTGTCCTGGCAGACCACGTCCATCACGTCGCGGCCATCGACACCGACAGCCTTGGCGATGTTGCCGATTTCGTTGGCGAAGGTGACCTTGGTGGCGTGCCACACGTTGCAGGTGTACTTGATCATCTCGGCCACTTCGATCGGCTTGCGGATGACCGGTGCGTCGAGTTCTTCGTACAGGCTCTGCAGCACGTCGCCGCTGGCGGTGTCCAGCTCGCCGATGACGGTCATCGGTGGGTGGTCGTAGTCCTTGATCGCGGTGCTTTCACGCAGGAACTCAGGGTTGACCGCAACGCCGAAGTCGACGCCGGCTTTCTTGCCCGAGCAGTCTTCGAGGATCGGGATGACCACGTTCTTCACGGTGCCAGGCAGCACGGTGCTGCGCACTACGATGGTGTGGCGGCGGGTGGTGTCGCGCAGGACATAACCGATTTCGCGGCACACCGACTCGATGTATTCCAGGCCCAGGTCGCCGTTTTTCTTGCTGGGGGTACCGACGCAGATCATCGACACGTCGCTGGCGCGGATGGCCTCGGCGAAGTCGGTGGTGCCACGCAGGCGGCCATTGGCGATGCCTTGCTGCAGCAGTGCTTCCAGGCCAGGTTCGACAATGGGCGACTTGCCCTGATTGATCAGGTCGATCTTGGTGCTGGACACGTCCACACCGATCACGTCATGGCCTCGCGCCGTCAGGCAGCCTGCACAGACCGCACCCACATAACCCAAACCAAAGATGCTGATACGCATCGCTATCACCTCATGTGTTTATCACGTCAGCTCTTCCGGGAAGAGCCGGACTGGGTTGATTAACATCAGTTTCAGGGCGCACGGATCCCTGGCGAATGCACACTTCACCGAGCGCAGGCATGAATAAATCCGGAGCGCAAAAAGTTATGCACTCAAAGTTGGCAGTTAAAGGCCAGTAATTAAAAGGCGTGCCCTGAAATGCAGCCGTCTTTATTGCAAAGCGCTACGTGGCGCCCTGCTGTGCTTGTTTTTTCAAGTGGATAAATCCTTTGAAATCAACCACTAGGACGAGTTTAAAGGGGCGCGGCTCTCCTGCATGGACAGGGCGTTCAGGGGAACCTGTGGCACCTGTCGAAGTTTCTGGGGCGGGCGTTTGATGCCTGCCGGTTGTCATCTGTAAGTCATCTCTCACACCGTCGGGGCATGAAATTCGTTACGGCACTATGAGCGATAGGTCGCAGGAGAAGTTCCTGGGTGAGTTTTGCCTCGATGAAAGATTTCTAAATAATTCTTCAGTGGCAAATACTTTCAAACTGATAGCACAGGGGCGTTTTACCCCTGTATATAAAGGGCGAGCCTGAGGGGAGATGTTTTTATGCCAGTATCGAAAAAATTTTTTCAAAATTCGTCAAAAAAGTACGAACGGTCTTATGACGGTTGGCGATAACCCCACTCTCGACGGATTTATGGCGCCGATTCGTTGACATGGTGGCGCGGTGATGCATGCCCCCTGGTGGTGCGTGCTCACATTCGGAAACACTGCAAAGCCTTACGAAAGCTAAGGTTTTGCCCGGGGTGGTCGTTAACCCCAAGGGACGCTCACTTGGAGCTGTTCATGTACGACGGAGCGTCTTGGGCAGCCTGGGGCCACTGGCCACCAGGGGCGTCTCATCCTTAACCACAGGGAAGAGACGAGATGACGCTAATGAAAAAGACATCGCAGGTTTTGCTCGCCACCGTATCGCTGCTTGCTGCCGGGTTGGCGCAGGCTGGGCCTAACGTCAATGTGACGTTCAAAAATGTGGGGACTGTACCCGCAGAGTTGAAGATGGTTACGTCGAACGAGACCAGTACCTATCAGATAGCCAGCCCTAAACCGGCCCAAGGGGTCCCCGCGGGTGGCCAGATCAACTTCAACGTGCAGCGCGTGGTAAGCCCAGACGTCAATGCCGCCATGGTTCGCTATACCATTGGCCGTAAAACGTGCGCATTTGGTACAACTTTCCAGATGCGCGTACTTCCCGGTGGGATAAAACAACCCCAGTGGACCAAAACTGCGACGCCCAGCGGGGGAGCAACGTGTACAGCGAATATAACCAGCACGCGCGCGGATAATTCATGGAGTGTTGAGTTCACCATGAAGTAACTCATTCCAGTGGCTGCAATCTGCCTCGCCTGTGAGCCTGCGAGGCAGATTGTTTAGGCATATACCATTTGCTTGCGCAATAGTGACATGGGTGAGTTATGGAAATCATCAATACTTTCGTGATGCGCGAATTGAATTTAAATAATTCAGTACCTATCAGGCGCGTCGCTGATCCTGCTGAAGCTGAACAGACAAAGCCTGTAACAGCGCCCTCATCGGACACGCGAAGTGAGATATCGTCGTTAGCCCGCCAGCTCAGCGATGCCGCAACACGCGCGGCGTCCAGGGATGCTCAGTTGGGTCGAAAAGAGCTTGCGGAGCTGGCCAAAACGATACTGGATAAAGTGTGGGGCGGCAGTTACCAATTCAGCAAAAGTGCCTACGACGCCTTCGTCCCGGATACCGAAGATTCTGCATTGCTGGAGCGCGCGCGGCAGGCGACAGCATTTTTAAACGGTAAGGAAGAGAACCCTTTCGGGCAACTCGCTCGAGAGCAGTTGAGCTTGATCGTGTATGACGAAGGCGGTGAATTTACAATGAATGAACGCCATGCCGCCTGGCAAGAGCTGAGTAAGCGCGAATGTGAGTGGACTGTTTATATGGGCCATAAAATCAGTGCTGAAATTCAAACGACAGGAAGTAAAGATCAGGGGCTTTATGAAATGCTCGATTACTACAGGTCATTACCTCCCATTGAACAAGCGCAGCTGGGGAATTACGAAGCTGACATCATGATGCAATTCTCGATTTCCGAAGTTGAATGGCCTGAATTCAATACTTCGCTGATCGACATGATTGCCAAAGAATGGGCGCCGGCGAAGGACGCTATGGCTAACCCACTCGACCCGCAGGCTGAAGGTTCGCCCAACGGGGAACCCAAAGCATGAACCCGATCGTCACCCTTCAGGGCATTACGCGCCGACTGGGCACTGAACCGGTGCTGCACAACCTTTCACTCACCATCCCGCACGGCCAGACCTGCGCCATCATCGGCCCCTCCGGCGCGGGCAAAAGCACCTTGCTCAACCTGATTGGCCTGCTCGACCAGCCTTGCTGCGGCCGGATGATGCTGGCCGGCCGGGACATGACGGCAACCACGGCAGACCAACGGGCAATCCTGCGCAACCGCATGCTGGGTTTCATCTTCCAGAGCTTCAACCTGCTGCCGCGGCTTTCTGCGCTGGACAACGTCGCCTTGCCGCTGAGCTACCGCGGCATTGGGCAAGCGGCCGCGCGGCGGGCAGCGCGGGCGCAGCTGGAGGCGGTCGGGCTTGGCGAGCGGGCGCAACACTTGCCGGCCGACATGTCCGGCGGCCAGCGGCAAAGGGTGGCCATCGCCCGGGCGCTGGTGACCGAGCCTGCGTTGCTGCTGGCCGATGAGCCGACTGGCAACCTCGATGGCGCCACGGCCGAGGAGATTGCCGGGCTGTTGCTGCGGCTCAATCGCGAGCGCGGTGTGACCTTGCTGATGGTCACGCACGATCCCGCCATGGCACGGCGCATGGACCGTTGCATCGAAGTACGTAATGGCGGGGCCTTCGATGCCTGAGTGCTATGGGCCTTCCTGGTCACAGCGCCTGGGCGAGGCGTTGGCCGGCTTGCGCCAGGCGGGCCGTCGCACAGGGCTGGCGTTGATCGGCATCGCCGTGGGCTGTGCCGCGCTGGTGGCCTTGCTCAACATCGGCCACAGTGCGGCGCAGCATGCACAGCAGTTGTATCAGGGCATGGGGAGCGAGCTGCTGGTCGCCAATCTGCAGGCTGAGGCAGAAGGCGTGGTGCCGGCAACGTTGGACCTTGCCGGGTTGCCTGCCTCCATTCGCGCCGCGGCGCCACTGATGGTCACGGTAGCCACGCTGCAACTGGCGAGTGTGCGCCAGGAGGTCATGGTCGCTGGCAGCACCTTGCAGTTGGCACCGGTATTGGGCCTGGAGGCCAGGCAAGGCCGGTTGTTGTCCAGCTATGACGACGATGCCACGCACGTGCTGTTGGGGGCTGCGTTGGCCCTCCATTTGAATGCAACGGTAGGCGATTACCTGCAGCTGGCCCGCTATCTGTTCGAGGTAGTTGGCGTGCTGGCGCCCCGCGGCCACAACCCGCTACTGCCCTTGGAAGTCGACGAGGCGTTGTTGATGCCGCTGGCAGGCATGCGCCGCCTGGGCGTTGCCCCGCAAGCCGGCATGCTGCTTGCCCGTGGGCATGACGCGGCAGGCCAGCAACGCACCGCGCAATTGCTCGCCCGCTACCTGCGCGCACGCTTGCCGGGGTACGAAGTGGACGTGCAGTTGCCCCAGCAGTTGCTTGAAGGCATGGCCAACCAGTCACGGATGTTCAACTGGATGTTGGGTGGGTTCGCGGGTATCGCCTTGCTGCTGGGTGGGGTGGGGGTGATGAATGTGATGTTGATGAGCGTAACGCAAAGGCGCCGCGAAATCGGCGTGCGCCTGGCGTTGGGCGCACGTGCCCGCGACATCGCCTGGCTGTTCTTGCTCGAGGCCGTGTTGCTGGCAGCGGGTGGGGCAGTGCTTGGGGCGCTGCTGGGGCTGGTGGCTGCCGCAGGCTTTGTCCTGATGTCCGGGTGGGGCTTTGCCCTGCATGTGTTCTCGATACCGCTGGGTATGGGCAGTGCGCTGGCGCTTGGGTTGTTTTTCGGCCTGCAGCCGGCGCTCGCTGCCGCACGCCTGCAGCCGGTGCTGGCACTGCGGGATGATTAGGCCTTTGCTTGCCCTGTGGCTGGCATTGCTGGGCGGGTCGGCATGTGCCACCGAAGTGTTGCGCCCGTCTTACCCCAGCCAGGCACTGGCAGTATCCGCCATCGCCTGGACAGCCTCCGAAGGCGGTGAAGTGGAGCTTGAACTTGCCGATGCCATCGCCCTGGCCCTGCGCGACAACCGCGCTGTCCGCAGTGCCTACCTTGAACGCATCGCGCAGAAATTCGACCTGCGCGTGGCGCATGATCGCTATGCCCCGCAGCTGCAACTCAAGGCCCGCTACCTGGGTAACCGCAACAGTGATGATCACTACCGCGAAACCCAGCTGGCCCCCTCGGCGAGCTTGCTCACACCCTACGGCACTCGCCTGAGCCTGGATTGGGCCTATGGCCAAACTCGCGCCGACCGGGCTGGCGCACGATACCGGGATGGCGCCAACCTGATGGTGATCCAACCGCTGTTGCGTGGCGCCGGGCGGGAGGTGGCCAGCGCGCCCCTGCGCCAGGCCCAGCTGACTGAGCAACTCAACCGGTTGGCGCTCAAGGACAGCGTGGCCCTGGCCATCACCCGTACCATCCTGCATTACCGCGAGCTGCTGCAAACCCAGGAACAATTGAGTATCGCCGAGCAGGCGCTGGCGCGGGCGCGGCAATTGCTCGAGGTCAACCAGGCGTTGATCGCCTCCGGGCGTATGGCAGCGTTCGACAGGGTTCAGGCTGAGGCCGAAGTGGCCAGCCAGGAACTGGCACTGGAAGGTAGCCGCAATCAGCTGCATGCCAGCCGGCAGGCCCTGGCCCAGGTGTTGGCCGTGGACCTTGGCGCGCCTTTGCGGGCGGTGGAGCGGGTTGAGGTTCAGCGCTTGCAGGTGGATGCCGAGCAGGCGCTGGTGAAAGCGCAAGCGCTGCAACCGGCCTATCTGATGCAGTTGATCAGCGGCGAACAGGCGGCCATCGACCTGCAGGTGGCGCGCAACGGCCAGTGGTGGGACTTGGCCCTGGTCGGTGGAGCCAGCCAGACTCGCCAGCGGCCAGGCAACCACGCCAGCTGGGAGCACTATCTGGGCCTGGAGGTGGAAATTCCCATCGGCGACTTGAGCCGCCGCCAGGCCGAGGTACGGGCGCGGGTGGCTGTGGAGAACCAGCAGGTCAGCCTTGCCGAGTTCCACCAACAGTTACAGCGTGAGGTGCTGGGTGCGGTGCGTGATACCCAGGTACGCTGGCGTCAGCTGGAAATTGCCGGGCGGGCCTTGGCGTTGTCGCGGCGCAAGCTGGAGATCGAGCGGGAGCGGCTGGCAGCGGGGCGCTCAAGCAACTTCCAGGTGCTGAGTTTCGAGGGCGACCTGCGCCAGGCCCAGCATGCCGAACTCGATGCCAGGATCGCCTACCTCAATGGCCAGGCGCAACTTGACCAGGTTCTGGGCACCACGCTGGAGCGCTGGGCGGTCGCGCTGAATGACTAGCTGGCGGCGGTTGGCATGGCTGCTGCCCGGGCTGCTGGCGCCGGTGCTGTGGTGGGCGTGGCCCGCTGCCGAGCCGCCGATTGCTGACGAGCGCTGGGTGTGGGTGGAGCCGCAACGGCTCGAGCGTCGCTTGGGCCTGGTCGGCAAGGTCCAGGCGGCGCGCCAGGAAATTCAAGCTGCGCCCTTTGACGCGGTGGTCGCCGCGCTGATGGTCGCCGAAGGGCAGCGGGTGAGCGCTGGCCAGCCGCTGTACAGGCTCGATACCGCCCAGATCGATGTGCAGACACGTCAGGCCGAGGCCGAGTGGCTCAAAGCCCGTGCGAGCCACCGGCAGTTGCAGGGCTGGCAGGCGGGGCCTGAGGTCACGCGGGCACGCCGGTCGGTGCTGGCCGGCCGCGCTTCGCTGGCGCTCAGCCAGGCGGCGTTGGTAGACACGCGGCGCTTGTTCGAGCGCGGGATCGTTGCCCGTATCGAGGTCGACAGCCTGGCGCAGCAAGTGTCGGCGCAGCGCCAGGCCTTGCAGGATGCCGAAGACGAACTGCAGGGGGTGCTGGCGCGTGGGCAGGGTGATGGGTTACGCATCGCGCAGATGGAACTGACCAACGCCCAAGCGCGTTGGCAGGCATTGCTGGCACTGCGACAGCGGCAGGTAGGCACTGCACCTTTCGCCGCCCTGGTTGCGCCCGTCGGTAGCCGCGACGGCGCAGCTGCACGCGCCGTGCAGGCTGGCCAGCAGGTCAGCCAAGGCACCCCATTGCTGGCGCTGATCGACCTGGGCCAGCTGCAGGTGCTGGCCGGGGTGCACGAACAGGATCTTGCCTGGCTGCGCGAGGGGCAGCAGGCCGATGTGTTGGTCGCGGGCCAGGCACTGGCAGGCAAGGTGCGGCGCATCGGGCTTCAGGCCAGGGACGATGCGGGGCAGGGGGCTTGGTATGACGTGCTGGTGGAACTGGATGCGCCTCGCGAGCCAACGGAATTGGGGCTGCGCCTGGGGATGAGTGCGCAGTTGACAGTGAGGGTTCATCGAACGGAGCAGGGGGTTGCGGTGCCAGCGCAAGCACTGCGGGTGGATGAGGCAGGGCGCGATTACGTGCGCTACCGCAGTGCGGCTGATGGGCCGGAGCGCAGGGTCGCGGTCACGGTCGGTATCGCGGTAGCGCAAGGGGTAGAAGTGCAAGGGCTGCAGGCGGGTTATGTGCAGGTCCCGTAGGGGGCCGCGTTGCGGCCCTGTCGCCAGCAAGCCGGCGCCCACAGGCAGGTGTTGCGCCGATCAGTCGGCAGGGTGGTCGCGCAGGAACACCAGATGATCAGCTTTGGACTGCTCGGCACTGTAGTAGTAGCCCTGCACATCGAACTGCTTGAGCTGCTCCGGGTCGTTGACCCGCTCCTGGATGACGAAGCGGCTCATCATGCCGCGGGCTTTCTTGGCGTAGAAGCTGATGATCTTGTACTGGCCGTTTTTCTGGTCCTTGAAGTCGACGTTGATCACCCGGCCCTTGAGCGCGGTGCGTTTCACGGCGCTGAAATACTCGTTGCTGGCCAGGTTCAGCAGCAGGTCATCACCTTGGTCGGCCATTGCCTGGTTCAGCCATTCGCTGATGCGTGTGCCCCAGAAGGCATACAGGTCCTTGCCGCGGCTGTTGGCCAGCTTGGTGCCCATTTCCAGGCGGTAGGGCTGCATCAGGTCCAGTGGCCGCAACAGGCCGTAAAGGCCCGACAACATGCGCAGGTGCTGCTGGGCGTAGGTAAAGTCGTCCTCGCCGAGGGTTTCGGCATCCAGGCCGGTGTACACGTCGCCCTTGAAGGCCAGCAGCGCCTGCTTGGCGTTGGCCGGGGTGAAGTCTGGGGTCCAGCTGCCAAAGCGTGCGGCGTTGAGGCCGGCGAGTTTGTCCGACAGGTGCATCAGTTCGCTGATCTGCGCCGGCGACAGCTCGCGCAGCTGCACGATCAGCGCCTGGGAGTCGTCCAGGTACTGGGGCAGGGTGAAACGCTCGGTCACCGGCGGGGTGTCGTAATCGAGGGTCTTGGCGGGGGAAATCACCGTCAGCATCGGGTCGGCTCCTGGAATCGTTGCCGGGGATTCTACGGATTGAAGGGGTGAACGCCAAACTATGGTGACAATAGACACAGACCATCGTTTGAGCAGGCGCTATAGTGCCCGTTTCGCCGTCACGGAGAGACCGATCGTGCGCATTGCCGGTGCCCTGCTGGCCTTGATGATGAGCCTGGCCGCCCAGGCCGCCCCCATTCCCCCGGCCAGCCTCGACCGCAGCCTGTGGCCCGAGCAACTGGACAGCCCGGCGCTGTTCGATGTGGCCTCGCGGGCGGAGATCCTGTCGTTTGCCCAGGTACTGCATGAAAGCGAGCTGCTGGATGACGCTACCCTGGCGGCACGCTTGGGGCTGCGGCAGATCAACCTGCAGAAGGTGCGAGCAGTACGGGCACGCATGTGGCAGCGTTTGTGGCAGGGTTACCAGCAGGCGCAGCGCAGTTGCGAGCAGGATGCCTCGTTCTGCTATCTGGTTGAGTCCATGGCTGACTTACGCACCAAGGCGGCGACATTTGCAGCTGATGTCGGCACGTTCTATACAGGTTGGATAGAGCCTAGTCACCAGTTCCATGTGCGCTACCTTGATGAACAACTGCGCAAGGCGGCGTTGTTGCCACAGACCAGCAGCGAGGTCGAGCGCCTGTCCAACCGCGAGCGCAATGGCGATGAGCTGAACGATCGCATGTTCCTTCTGACCTTCGTTGGTGGCCCTGGCCCCGAAGGCAGCACCACCGATACGCTGGCCCATTACCTGCGCAAACAGAAGCTGCAGGGCACGTTCTTCGTCTTGGGCAACCGCTTGCAGCAGCGCCGTGATGCCGGTGCCGTGGGCGCGCTGAGCCGACTTTATAAAGGGCAATGCGTGGGTATTCAGGGCTGGGAATACCGCTCGCATGCCCAGTGGAATGGTTGGCAGGATTCGCTCAAACGTAGCCAGGCCCGGGTGCAGGCCGATTTGCCGGAGCAATATGTGCCGCTGTTCCGCCCACCGTATGGCCAGCGCCGGGCCGATGGCGAGGCGTTCATGGCCAGCCAGCAACTGCGTGTTTCGCTGTGGGATATCGATGCCCAGGATGACGGCCCGTTGACTGCTGAAGCGTCAGCCCAGCGGGTGGTGACGTTGATGCTGCTGTGGCGCAAGGGCGTGATTCAGTTCCACGACAGCCTGCCTAAGGCTCAGCCGGCAGTGGAATGGTTGCTGCGCTATACCGCACAAAGTGGCATCGGTTGGGAGGATTGCCGCGAATACGGCTATCAGGAATAACGGGTTCGATTTTTGACTGTAGACCCGTCTGGGGTCAGCGCCAAGGCCTATTCGTCATTCGGAAAAATAAACTTCATCAACACGAAAAAACGCTTTTTTTAGTCATCGTTTTTGCTGTATGAAGAAACCAGACAGCCGATTCCTGCAGCACAGGTGGCGTCATCCAAGCCCACCTTGCCAGGTTACTTCCCGCCCGTAGCAACGCGGATACGGGGAGCACGGCAGTCACTCTGCGGCGCAGCAGACCGCGCCGTGTGGCTTCGACATAAGGTGACCGAGTATGGATGACCAAGGACGCAACCCTTCCTCCAGCAAGCCAATCCTCTATGTGCTCGATACCAACGTCCTGATTCACGACCCCAACGCATTACTCAACTTCGAGGAGCACCACGTCGCCATACCCATGACAGTGCTGGAGGAACTCGACAAGCTCAAGACCGGTAAACAGACCATCGCCGCCGAATGCCGCCAGGCCATCCGCCTGATCGACCAGACCCTAGGTGATGCCTCGCCCAGCGATGTCGAGCAGGGTGTGCCGATCCAACGCAACAAAAGTGGGCCCAAGGGCTTCCTGTCCATCCTGATGACCCCGCGCAACGAGCCGAACAAGCTGCTGCCGGAGAACCTCAACGACAACATCATCATCAACCAGTTGCTCGAAGTCCGCGCCCGGCGCACCGACTTCGACGTGGTGCTGGTCACCAAAGACATCAACATGCGCCTGAAGGCGCGCGCCTGCGGTATTGCGGCCGAGGACTACAGCACCGACCAGTTGGTGGATGACGTGTCGCTGTTGTCCAAGGGCTACCATTCGGTCACCGGCTCGTTCTGGGACCGCGTCAGCAAGGTCGATACCCGTCAGGAGCGGGGTCGCACCTGGCATCGGGTACAGATGATCGACAACCTGCCGGCTGTGCACATCAATGAGTTCATCATTGATGAGCAAGGTTTCGTAGGCTGGATCAAGGGCATCCGCAACGACGAGCTGCTGCTGCTCGACCTGCATCAGGAACCCCTGTTGCACCAGGAGGCCTGGGGCCTGAAACCGCGGGATATCCACCAGAGCCTGGCGCTGTTCGCGCTGCTCGACCCGGATATCCACCTGGTCAACCTGACCGGCGCCGCCGGTTCCGGCAAGACCATCCTGGCCTTGGCTGCAGCCATCGAGCAGACCATGGTCAGCAAGCGCTACCGGCGCATCATCGCCACCCGCAGCGTGCAGGGGCTGGACCAGGAAATCGGCTTCCTGCCGGGCACCGAAGCGGAGAAGATGGAGCCTTGGCTGGGCGCCATCACCGACAACCTCGAAGCCTTGCACATGGATGACGAAAGCACCCATGGCAGTGTCGAATACATCCTTGAGCGGGTACCGCTGCAATTCAAATCGCTGAACTACATCCGTGGCCGCAGCTTCCAGCAGAGCCTTATCCTGATCGACGAGTGCCAGAACCTCACGCCGCACCAGATGAAAACCATCATCACCCGTGCCGGCTCCGGTTCCAAGGTGGTCTGCCTGGGCAACCTGGCGCAGATCGACACCCCCTACCTGTCCGCGACCAGCTCGGGCCTCACCTACCTGACCGAGCGCTTCAAGGACTTCCCCCACGGCGTGCACATCACCTTGCAGGGCGTCCCGCGCTCGGTGCTGGCCGAGTATGCCGAGTCGCATCTGTAACCCCACTGGCCGGGCGGAGCTCCGCCCGGCCTCTTTGCGTGGCAAGCCACCGCTGACTGTACATTCCACTGCTCAAACCTGACCCACAGGTTTACACTCTGTGTTCCCTTCACAGGAGCAGAGCAGTGCTGACACATCTTGATTCCCAGGGCCGCGCCAACATGGTCGATGTCACTGAAAAGGCCGTGACCGAGCGCGAGGCCATTGCCGAAGCGCGCGTGCGCATGTTGCCGCAGACCTTGCAGATGATCGTCGATGGCGAGCACCCCAAGGGCGATGTGTTCGCCGTGGCGCGTATTGCCGGCATTCAGGCAGCGAAAAAGACCAGTGACCTGATCCCGCTGTGCCATCCGCTGATGCTCACCAGCGTCAAGGTCGAACTCAGTGCCGAAGGCGCGGATGCCGTGCGCATTGTCGCCCGCTGCAAGCTGGCCGGGCAGACCGGTGTGGAGATGGAAGCGCTGACCGCCGCCAGCGTCGCCGCGCTGACCATCTACGACATGTGCAAGGCCGTGGACAAGGGCATGGTCATCGAGCAGGTGCGCCTGCTGGAGAAGCTGGGCGGCAAGAGCGGCCACTACAAGGTGGAGGCGTGATGAATGTGAAAGTGATGTACTTTGCCCGTTACCGCGAGTTGCTCGGTGTGGATGCCGAGCGCCTGGAAGGTGAATTCAAGGTGGTCGACGATGTTCGCCTGGCCTTGGTCGCCAAGGGTGGGCAGTACGAGGTGCTGGCCGAGCAGAACCTGATGTGCGCACGCAACGAAGAGCTGTGCAGGCTGGACGAGCCGCTGGAAGCGGGCGATGAGGTGGCGTTTTTCCCACCGGTCACCGGAGGCTGAGCATGGCGGTGCGAGTGCAGCAAGCGGCGTTCGACCCGGGCGCAGAGGTCAATGCCATGCACGCCGCCAACGTCGGCGTGGGGGCGGTGGTCGGCTTTGTCGGCTATGTGCGTGATTTCAACGACGGTCGGGATGTGGCGGGGATGTTCCTCGAGCACTATCCGGGGATGACCGAGAAGGCCCTGGCCAAGATCGTGGTCGAGGCCGAACAGCGCTGGCCGTTGCTCAAGGTCGAGGTGCTGCATCGCATTGGTGCACTGCAGCCCGGAGAGCCGATCGTGTTCGTCGGCGTGGCCAGTGCGCACAGGCAGGCGGCGTTCGATGCCTGCAATTTCATCATGGATTATCTGAAGACCCGCGCGCCGTTCTGGAAGAAGGAGAACACCCAGGAGGGGCCGCGGTGGGTGGAAGGCAAGCAGAGCGATCAGGACGCGGCGGGGCGCTGGTAAGGCCTGATTGAATGGCCGGGGCTTTGCCCCGGATCGCCGGGCAGCCGCCGCCCCCCGGCGGCGCGGGGGGGCGCCGGCTGGCCGGCGATTGGGCTGCAGAGCAGCCCTGGCTATCAATGATGCTTGCGCGGCACCGGTTTGAGCAGCTCGTCCGGGGGCATCTCGCACTTGATCTTGCGCCCCAGCAGCTCTTCGATCGCAGGCAGCTGATACGAGTCGTCCTCACCGGCAAAGCTGATCGACACACCATTGGTGCCGGCACGGCCCGTACGGCCGATACGGTGCACGTAATCGTCCGGGTCTTCCGGCAGGGTGAAGTTGATCACGTGGCTGATGCCGTCGATGTGAATGCCGCGCCCTGCCACGTCGGTGGCCACCAGCACAGTGATGCGGCCTTCGCGGAAGCTCTCCAGGGTACGGATACGCTTGTGCTGCGGCACATCACCCGACAGCTGGGCGGCGTTGATGCCGTCACGCACCAGTTTTTCCTCGATGCGCCGCACTTCGTCCTTGCGGTTGGCGAACACCATCACCCGTTCCCACTTGTTCTGGGTTACCAGGTTGTACAGCAGCTTGTACTTGTCGCTGCCGGCCACGGCATAGACGTGCTGTTCGACGGTTTCGCTGGCGACGTTCTCCGGCTCGATCTCGACGATGGCAGGGTCGGTGGTCCACTGCTTGGCCAGGTTCATCACGTCATCGGTGAAGGTGGCAGAGAACAGCAGGGTCTGCCGCTCGCTTTTCGGTGGGGTCTGGCGAATGATCTGGCGTACCTGGGGGATGAAGCCCATGTCGAGCATGCGGTCGGCTTCGTCCAGCACCATCACCTCGACCATGTCCAGGTGCACGTCACCGCGCTGGTTGAAGTCCAGCAAGCGGCCCGGGGTGGCCACCAGAATGTCGCAATGGCGCGCTTCCAGGGCCTTGAGCTGCTTGTCGAAGTCCATGCCGCCGACGAACGTCATGACGTTCAGGCCGGTGTACTTGGTCAGGGCAGCGGCGTCCTTGGCGATCTGTACCACCAGCTCGCGGGTCGGCGCGATGATCAGCGCGCGCGGTTCGCCCATGTAGCGTTCCTTGGGCGGTGGCGTCTGCTGCAGCTGGGAGATGATCGAAATGAGGAACGCGGCGGTTTTGCCGGTGCCGGTCTGGGCACGGCCGATGGCGTCCTGGCCACGCAGGGTGTAACCCAGTACCTGAGCCTGGATCGGCGTGCAGTACGGGAAGCCCAGGTCGTGAATGGCGTGCATCACCTCGTTGGACAGCTTGAAGTCATGGAAGCGGGTTTTGCCTTCCTGCGGCTCGACCACGAAGTCTTCCGGCTTCCACAGGCTGGCCTGGGGTTTGGGCTTGCGCTCGCGGCGCGGTTTGTCCTTGGCCGGCTTGTCGGCAGCGGGCATTGCGGCAGGCGCTTGAGCCTCGACAGCCGGCTTGGCGGCGGGTTTGGCACGCGGTTGGCTGGGCTGCGGCTCGGGCTGAGCCACGGGGGCCGCGGCGGGCGCGGGCGGCGTGAGGCTGGCAGCAGGAGCGACGGCCTGAGGCGCGGCGTCTCCCTTGCCGAATATTTTTTTGAGTGCCTTGAGCACGATCGTCTCATCAACTGATTAAGGAATGTACGCCCGGCAGTGTAATGCAAGATCCGGACGCGGCGTAGCGGAATAGGACCACAACTACAAGAGATACTGCTTATTGCAGCTGCTTGCTCAGCCAGTTGTAGATGTCGCTCAGCTCCTCGACAGCGACTTCGTGCTCCATCGGGTATTCATGCCATTGGGCGGCAACACCCCAGGTATTGAGGTACTCGAAGGCGGTACGGCCCATGGCTGGAATTACCACCGAATCATGCACACCGTGCAGGCACAGGGCAGGGGTGCGCTGTTGGCAGGCGCTGAGCTGGTGGCTGTCGCTGAAGGTTGGCGCGTAGGTGGACAGTGCGATCACGCCGCCCAGCGCTTCTTGCCACTTTATATAGGCAGTGTGCAGCACCACTGCGCCCCCTTGAGAGAACCCCGCCAGGTAGATGCGTGACAAGTTGATGCCTTTGCCCTGTTCGGCCTTGATCAGCGCAATGATCTGCTCGGCCGATTCTTCCAATTGCGCTTCGTCAATGGCGCGGGCCGGGGTCATGGCCTTGATGTCGTACCAGCTGGGCATTGCATAGCCGCCGTTGATGGTAACCGGCCGGGTTGGCGCCTGGGGCATGACGAAGCGTGTGCTGAGCAGGCGTTCCTGCATGAATTCGGCAACCGGTAGGAAGTCGTAACGGTCGGCGCCCAGGCCATGCAACCAGATCACACAAGCGTCTGCGGTTTTCTGGGGTTCGAGAATAAGCGGGTTGGTCATGACTGCTCCGAAAGTGTGCGGATCTGGTAAAGGCATGCGCAAAAAGAAGGCGCTGGAAATGATTGTCAGAAAAAGAATGTCGCAACGATACAACTTTCCCTACTTGACGTGCGCTTAAACGCTTTAGCCGTCGACTGTGGTACGCCGTTTGCTATGGAACATCCGATGCAAGGGTCAGGCCGGCACGGTAACACCCTTGCACGCAAGGCTGTCATAGAACAGCCCATTGCGCCAATTGACCCAAGAACAAGCCAACACGGGTCGGATGCGCCTCATAAGGGTGCGGTGCAATTCCGGCTCATACAACAAGAGCGATTTGGAGGTTGTGAATGAAGATGTTGAAAACCACCCTGGCAGTCCTCACCGCTGCCGCCGCGCTGGGCGCCGTGAGCAACGCCCAGGCCGGCGCCACCCTCGATGCGGTAAAGAAGAAGGGCTTCGTCCAGTGTGGCGTGAGCGACGGTCTTCCAGGGTTCTCGGTGCCTGATGCGCAGGGCAAGATCGTCGGTATCGATGCCGACGTCTGCCGCGCTGTTGCCGCCGCCGTGTTCGGCGACGCCACCAAGGTCAAGTTCAGCCAGCTCAACGCCAAGGAACGCTTCACTGCGCTGCAGTCGGGCGAAGTCGACGTGCTGTCGCGCAACACCACCTGGACCAGCTCGCGCGATGCCGGCATGGGCCTGGTGTTTGCCGGTGTCACCTACTATGACGGCGTTGGCTTCCTGGTCAACAAGAAGCTGGGGGTTTCCAGTGCCAAGGAGCTCGATGGCGCGACCATCTGCATCCAGGCCGGTACTACCACCGAGCTGAACGTTTCCGACTACTTCCGCGCCAATGGCCTGAAGTACACCCCGATCACCTTCGACACCTCTGACGAAAGCGCCAAATCGCTGGAATCGGGCCGTTGCGATGTGCTGACCTCGGACAAGTCGCAGCTGTTCGCCCAGCGCTCCAAGCTGGCCGCGCCGACCGACTACGTGGTGTTGCCGGAAACCATCTCCAAGGAACCGTTGGGCCCAGTGGTGCGCAAAGGCGACGAGGAGTGGTTCAGCATCGTCAAGTGGACCCTGTTCGCCATGCTCAACGCCGAAGAGGCGGGTATCACCTCGAAGACTGTCGAGGCTGAAGCCAAATCGACCAAGAACCCGGACAACGCCCGTTTGCTCGGCGCTGACGGCGAGTACGGCAAGGACCTCAAACTGCCCAAGGACTGGGTAGTGCAGATCGTCAAGCAAGTGGGCAACTATGGCGAAGTGTTCGAGAAGAACCTGGGCCAGAGCACTGACTTGAAGATCGACCGTGGCATGAACGCCCTGTGGAACAACGGCGGCATCCAGTACGCGCCACCTGTGCGCTGATGGCTGCACCCTGCGGCGGCATCCCGCCGCCGCAGGCTGTTCGAATCCCTACTGTCCGGGGCACTTCATGCAAAATCGAATCGGCGCACAAAAGGGGCTATCCCTGAACGATCCGCGTGTGCGCGCGTGGCTGTTCCAGGTTCTCACGATCATCTTCGTGGTGGGCCTGGGCTGGTACCTGTTCCACAACACTCAAACCAACTTGCAGCACCGGGGGATCACCTCGGGTTTCGACTTCCTCGACCGCAGTGCCGGCTTTGGTATCGCCCAGCATCTGATCCCCTATGTGGAATCCGACAGCTACGCGCGGGTGTTCGTCATCGGCCTGCTCAATACCCTGTTGGTGACCTTCATCGGCGTCATCCTGGCGACGGTGCTGGGCTTCATCATCGGTGTGGCGCGCCTGTCGCCGAACTGGATGATCAACAAACTGGCGACGGTGTATGTGGAAACCTTCCGCAACATCCCGCCGTTGCTGCAGATCCTGTTCTGGTATTTCGCCGTGTTCCTGACCCTGCCGGGGCCACGGGGGAGCATCAACATCGACGATATGTTCTTCATCAGCAACCGTGGCCTGAACATGCCTGGCGCTGCCATGGCTGATGGCTTCTGGCCGTTTGTCGTTGCGGTGGTGCTGGCGATCGTGGCTATCGTGGCGATGGTGCGTTACGCCAACAAGCGCTTCAACGAAACCGGCGAACCGTTCCACAAGTTCTGGGTGGGGCTGGCGCTGTTGATTGCCATCCCGGGCCTGTGTGCGCTGCTGTTCGGCACCCCGGTGCACTGGGAAGTGCCGCAGCTGAAGGGCTTCAACTTCGTGGGCGGCTGGGTGCTGATACCCGAGCTGCTGGCGCTGACGCTGGCACTGACTATCTACACCGCCGCGTTCATCGCCGAAATCGTGCGCTCGGGGATCCGTTCGGTCAGCCATGGCCAGACCGAAGCTGCCCGTTCGCTCGGCCTGCGCGAGGGCCCGACCCTGCGCAAGGTGATCATCCCTCAGGCCCTGCGGGTGATCATTCCGCCGCTGACCAGCCAGTACCTGAACCTGGCGAAGAACTCATCGCTGGCAGCTGGTATCGGCTACCCGGAGATGGTCTCGCTGTTCGCCGGTACCGTGCTCAACCAGACCGGCCAGGCCATCGAGGTGATTGCCATCACCATGAGTGTCTATCTCGCCATCAGCATCAGCATTTCGCTGCTGATGAACTGGTACAACAAGCGCATTGCGCTGATCGAGCGGTGAGGATACGCCCGTGAATGCTCATGTTTTCAAACCTGACATGCCGCCACCGGTGAAAACCGTCGGCGTATTCGCCTGGATGCGTGCCAACCTGTTCTCCAGTTGGCTCAACACCCTGCTGACCCTGTTCGCCGTGTACCTGGTGTGGTTGATCGTGCCACCGTTGCTGCAGTGGGCGTTGATCGACGCCAACTGGGTTGGCACCACGCGCGCCGATTGCACCAAGGAGGGCGCCTGCTGGGTGTTCATCCAGCAGCGCTTCGGCCAGTTCATGTATGGCTACTACCCGGCCGAACTGCGCTGGCGCGTGGACCTGACCGTGTGGCTTGCCGTGCTTGGCGCCGCACCTTTGTTCATCAAGCGTTTCCCGCGCAAGGCCGTGTACGGCCTGGGCTTTCTGGTGCTGTACCCGATCCTCGCCTACACGCTGCTGCATGGCGGCTACCTGGGCCTGGAAAGCGTGCCTACCAGCCAGTGGGGCGGGCTGATGTTGACCTTGGTGATTGCCACCGTGGGCATCGTCGGGGCCTTGCCTCTCGGTATCTTGCTGGCGCTTGGGCGCCGTTCGCGGATGCCAGCGGTGAAAGTGGTCTGCGTGACCTTTATCGAGTTCTGGCGGGGTGTGCCGTTGATCACCGTGCTGTTCATGTCGTCGGTGATGCTGCCGTTGTTCCTGCCCGAGGGCATGAGTTTCGACAAGCTGCTGCGGGCGATGATCGGCGTGATCCTGTTCCAGTCGGCGTACATCGCCGAGGTGGTACGCGGCGGCCTGCAGGCCATCCCCAAAGGGCAATACGAAGCGGCCGCGGCCATGGGCCTGGGCTACTGGCGTTCGATGGGCCTGGTGATCCTGCCGCAGGCCCTGAAACTGGTTATTCCCGGCATCGTCAACACCTTCATTGCCCTGTTCAAGGACACCAGCCTGGTGATCATCATCGGCCTGTTCGACCTGCTCAACAGCGTCAAGCAAGCCGCCGCCGACCCGGCCTGGCTGGGCATGGCTACCGAGGGCTACGTGTTTGCCGCCCTGGTGTTCTGGATCTTCTGTTTCGGTATGTCCCGCTACTCCATGCACTTGGAGCGCAAGCTGGACACTGGCCACAAGCGTTAGGAGTTTCGAAATGAGTGAAGCGATCAAGCAGCCTGCTGGCCTCGAAGGCATCATCCAGATGCAGGGCGTGAACAAATGGTACGGCCAGTTCCATGTACTCAAGGACATCAACCTGAACGTGCGTCAGGGCGAACGCATCGTGCTGTGCGGGCCGTCCGGCTCGGGCAAGTCCACCACCATCCGCTGCCTCAACCGCCTGGAGGAACACCAGCAGGGCCGCATCGTGGTCGATGGCGTGGAGCTGACCAACGACCTGAAGCAGATCGAGGCAATCCGCCGCGAGGTGGGCATGGTGTTCCAGCACTTCAACCTGTTCCCGCACCTGACCATCCTCGAAAACTGCACCTTGGCGCCCATGTGGGTACGCAAGATGCCGCGGCGCAAGGCCGAGGAAATCGCCATGCATTACCTGGAGCGGGTACGTATTCCGGAGCAGGCGCACAAGTTCCCGGGGCAGTTGTCCGGTGGCCAGCAGCAGCGCGTGGCGATTGCCCGGGCGCTGTGCATGAAGCCGAAGATCATGCTGTTCGACGAGCCGACTTCGGCGTTGGACCCGGAAATGGTCAAGGAGGTACTCGACACCATGGTCGGCCTGGCCGAGGACGGCATGACCATGCTCTGCGTGACCCACGAGATGGGCTTTGCCCGCACCGTGGCGAACCGGGTGATCTTCATGGACAAGGGGGAGATCGTGGAGCAGGCGGCGCCGGATGATTTCTTCGACCGGCCGCGCAGTGACCGCACCAGACTCTTCCTCAGTCAGATCCTGCACTGATGCAACTGGGGCCGCTCTGCGGCCCATCGCCGGCGAGCCGGCTCCCACAGGTACGGCGCCGCCCTCAGGATAGGCGCAGAACTTGTGGGAGCCGGCTTGCCGGCGATGGGCTGCAAAGCAGCCCTTCTGTTATTTCTCTTCTTCTGGGGCAGCTGCCGGAGCAGGCGGCGGCCGCAGCCCCACTTCGGCGATCAGCTTCAACTGCTGCCCATTGCGCATCACCTCGATGGTGATCTTCTCGTTGGGCTTGATCCGCGCCACCTGGTTCATCGACTTGCGCCCGTCACCGGCCGGTTCGCCGTTGATGCTGAGGATCACGTCGCCCAGTTGCAACCCGGCCTTCTGCGCCGGGCCGTCGCGGAAGATCCCCGCCACCACGATGCCCGGGCGCCCCTGCATGCCAAACGACTCGGCCAACTCCTGGCTCAACGGCTGCACCTCGATACCCAGCCAGCCACGGATCACCTGGCCGTGCTCGACGATCGACTTCATCACTTCCAGGGCCAGCTTCACCGGGATGGCGAAGCCGATGCCCTGCGAACCGCCGGACTTGGAAAAGATCGCCGTGTTGATGCCGACCAGGTTGCCGTTGGCATCGACCAGCGCGCCGCCGGAGTTGCCCGGGTTGATCGCAGCGTCGGTCTGGATGAAGTCTTCGTAGTTGTTCAGGCCCAGCTGGTTGCGGCCGGTGGCGCTGATGATGCCCATGGTGACGGTCTGGCCGACGCCGAAGGGGTTGCCGATGGCCAGGGTGACGTCACCGATGTGAATGCTGTCGGAACGGCCGATGGTGATCGCCGGCAGGCTCTTGAGGTCGATCTTCAATACCGCAAGGTCGGTTTCGGGGTCGCTGCCGATCACCCGGGCCAGGGTTTCGCGGCCGTCCTTGAGCGCCACGACGATCTGGTCGGCGCCGCTGGTGACGTGGTTGTTGGTCAGCAGGTAGCCCTCGGGGCTCATGATGACCGCTGAGCCGAGGCTCGATTCCCAGCGCCGCTGCTTGGGCAGGTTGTCGCCAAAGAAGCGGCGGAACTGCGGGTCTTCGAACAAAGGGTGGGCGCTCTTGTTCACCACTTTGGTGGTGTACAGGTTGACCACCGCTGGTGCGGCGAGGGTCACGGCATCGGCGTAGGACACCGGGCCCTGCATGATCTGGGTGGTTTGTGGCGCCTGTTGCAGGTTGACGTCCTGGCTCGGCAGGCCGACCCATTGCGGGAAGCGCTGGATGATCAGCATGGCAATCAGAATGCCGGTAAGCAGGGGCCAGCCAAAATAACGCAAAGCCTTGAACATGAACGAATCCTGGGAGTGGGCGAGAGCCATGATGGCGCGGCGGGGCGCAAACGCGCGCGATCATACACCGGTTTCCCCAACGCCGGCGACGGCCCATAATGGCGGCCATTATACGGGCGTTGTTCCCGTTGAACGTGCAGATTTCGAGGAGATTTTCCATGGCCGTCGCCCTCAATACCCTGGTCGAGGAAGCCGAGCGCTACCTGGGCAGTGCGAAAATCCAGGATTACTGCCCCAATGGCCTGCAGGTCGAAGGCCGGCCGCAGGTCAGCCGCATCGTCAGCGGCGTTACCGCCAGCCAAGCGCTGCTGGATGCGGCGGTCGAGGCCGAGGCCGACCTGATACTGGTGCACCACGGCTATTTCTGGAAGGGCGAGAACCCGTGCATCACCGGCATCAAGCAGCGCCGCTTGAAAACCCTGCTCAAGCACGACATCAGCCTGCTGGCGTTCCATCTGCCCCTGGACGTGCACCCGGAAGTCGGCAACAACGTGCAACTGGCGCGGCAGCTGGACATCACGGTCGAAGGGCCGCTTGACCCTGAAAACCCCAAGGTGGTGGGGCTGGTTGGCTCACTGGCCGAGCCCATGACCGCGCGGGATTTTGCCCGTCGCGTGCAGGAAGTCATGGGGCGCGAGCCGCTGCTGGTCGAAGGCGACGCGATGATCCGCCGGGTCGGCTGGTGCACCGGCGGCGGGCAGGGCTACATCGACACCGCGATTGCGGCCGGTGTGGACCTGTTCATCAGTGGCGAGGCGTCCGAGCAGACCTACCACAGCGCCCGCGAAAACGGTGTCAGTTTCATTGCGGCCGGGCACCATGCCACCGAGCGTTATGGTGTGCAGGCGCTGGGGGATTACCTGGCCCGGCGCTTTGCCGTGGAGCACCTGTTCATCGATTGCCCGAACCCGATCTGAGGCCTGTTCCGGCCTCATCGCCGGCAAGCCGGCTCCCACTGGAATACTGCAGGCTTCAAGGTGTGTGGTGAGCTTATGGGAGCCGGGGGTGAGCTGTAGGGCGGTGCATTGATAGCCAAACCCTCAGTCATATCGTTAGACCTTTTCGATCTAGCCCGGCGCCTAAATAGAATCAGCCGCTGTGATAAAGTGGCTCGCTCGAACACGGCCCGAAGGCCGTCCATAAGATCGTTTTTCGTGAGTAGCCATGGTCGACAAACTGACGCACTTGAAACAGCTGGAGGCGGAGAGCATCCACATCATCCGCGAGGTGGCCGCCGAGTTCGACAACCCGGTGATGCTGTACTCGATCGGCAAGGATTCCGCCGTGATGCTGCACCTGGCGCGCAAGGCCTTCTTCCCGGGCAAGCTGCCGTTCCCGGTGATGCACGTCGACACCCAGTGGAAATTCCAGGAGATGTACAGCTTCCGCGACAAGATGGTCGAGGAAATGGGCCTGGAGCTGATCACCCACGTCAACCCCGAGGGTGTGGCGCAGGGCATCAACCCGTTCACCCATGGCAGCTCCAAGCACACCGACATCATGAAGACCCAGGGCCTCAAGCAGGCACTGGACAAGCATGGTTTCGACGCCGCCTTCGGCGGAGCCCGCCGCGACGAAGAGAAGTCGCGGGCCAAGGAGCGCGTCTACTCGTTCCGTGACAGCAAGCACCGCTGGGACCCGAAAAACCAGCGCCCCGAGCTGTGGAACGTGTACAACGGCAAGGTCAACAAAGGCGAGTCGATCCGCGTCTTCCCGCTGTCGAACTGGACCGAGCTGGACATCTGGCAGTACATCTACCTCGAAGGCATCCCGATCGTGCCGCTGTACTTCGCCGCCGAGCGTGAAGTGATCGAGAAGAACGGCACCCTGATCATGATCGACGACGAGCGCATTCTCGAGCACCTCTCCGAGGAAGAGAAAGCCCGCATCGTCAAGAAGAAGGTGCGTTTCCGTACCCTCGGTTGCTACCCGTTGACGGGCGCTGTCGAGTCGGAAGCCGAAACGCTGACCGACATCATTCAGGAAATGCTCCTGACGCGCACTTCCGAGCGCCAGGGCCGGGTCATCGACCACGATGGCGCCGGTTCCATGGAAGACAAAAAACGTCAGGGCTACTTCTAATTTTCAGGGTTACTCCATGTCGCACCAATCCGATTTGATCAGCGAAGACATCCTCGCTTATCTGGCTCAGCACGAGCGCAAAGAACTGCTGCGTTTCCTCACCTGCGGCAACGTGGATGACGGCAAGAGCACCCTGATCGGGCGCCTGCTGCACGATTCGAAGATGATCTACGAGGACCACCTCGAAGCCATCACCCGTGATTCGAAGAAGTCCGGCACCACCGGCGAAGAAGTCGACCTGGCGCTGCTGGTCGACGGCCTGCAGGCCGAGCGTGAGCAGGGCATTACCATCGATGTCGCCTACCGCTACTTCTCCACCGCCAAGCGCAAGTTCATCATTGCCGACACCCCGGGCCACGAGCAGTACACCCGCAACATGGCCACCGGTGCATCCACCTGTGACCTGGCGATCATCCTGGTCGATGCCCGCTATGGCGTGCAGACCCAGACCCGTCGCCACAGCTACATCGCCTCGTTGCTGGGCATCAAGCACATCGTCGTCGCGGTCAACAAGATGGACCTCAAAGGCTTCGATGAAGGCGTCTTCGAGGCAATCAAGGCTGACTACCTGAAGTTTGCCGAGGCCATCAACCTGACCCCGAGCAGCCTGCACTTCGTGCCAATGTCGGCGCTCAAGGGCGACAACGTGGTCAACCGCAGCGAGCGTTCGCCGTGGTACACCGGCCCTGCGCTGATGGAAATCCTCGAAACCGTGGAAGTGGCGGCCGACCGCAACTTCACCGACCTGCGCTTCCCGGTGCAGTACGTCAACCGCCCGAACCTGAACTTCCGCGGCTTCGCCGGCACGCTCGCCAGCGGCGTGGTGCACAAGGGTGACGAAATCGTCGTACTGCCTTCGGGCAAGAGCAGCCGGGTCAAATCGATCGTCACCTACGAAGGTGAACTGGAAAACGCCGGCCCAGGCCAGGCCGTGACCCTGACCATGGAAGACGAGATCGACATCTCCCGTGGCGACCTGCTGGTGCATGCCGACAACGTGCCGCCGGTGACCGATCAGTTCGACGCCATGCTGGTGTGGATGGCCGAAGAGCCGATGCTCCCAGGCAAGAAATACGACATCAAGCGCGCCACCAGCTATGTGCCGGGCTCGATCGCAAGCATTACCCACAAGGTCGATGTGAACACGCTCGAGAAGGACGCAGCCAGCGCGCTGCAACTGAACGAGATCGGTCGCGTCAAGGTGTCGCTTGACAGCGCCATCGCCCTGGACGGCTACGACAGCAACCGCACCACCGGTGCGTTCATCGTCATCGACCGCCTGACCAACGGCACCGTCGGCGCCGGCATGATCATCGCCCCGCCAGTGCTGCCACACGGCAGCACCGGTCAGCATGGCAAGCTGGCCCACGTTTCCACCGAAGAGCGCGCGCTGCGCTTCGGCCAGCAGCCGGCCACCGTGCTGTTCAGCGGCCTGTCCGGCGCTGGCAAGAGCACCCTGGCCTACGCCGTCGAGCGCAAGCTGTTCGACATGGGCCGTGCGGTGTACGTGCTCGATGGGCAGAACCTGCGCCACGACCTGAACAAGGGCCTGCCACAAGACCGCGCTGGCCGCACCGAGAACTGGCGCCGCGCCGCCCATGTGGCGCGCCAGTTCAACGAAGCCGGCCTGCTGACCCTGGCCGCGTTCGTGGCCCCGGATGCCGAAGGCCGCGAACAGGCCAAGGCACTGATTGGCAAGGAGCGCCTGGTGACCGTTTACGTTCAGGCCTCGCCGCTGGCGTGCCGCGAGCGTGACCCGCAGGGCCTGTATGCGGCTGGTGGCGACAACATCCCGGGTGAGAGCTTCCCGTTCGATGTGCCGCTGGATGCAGACCTGGTGATCGATACCCAGAACACCAGTGTCGACGAGGGCGTGAAGTTGGTGCTGGATGTGCTGCGTCAGCGTGGCGCGATCTAAGTACTGGCTGCCATGCCAAACCCCGCTTCGGCGGGGTTTTTTGTTTATGCAGCGTGCATGGCTCACTACCCGTTACGGGTTGACAGTTGCACAAGTTGAAAGGGCTGGCTCGGTCTAGGTTGTGCTCGAAGGGTCTATTCAGCCCCTGAGGAGGTACCCTCACGACTGCTGCGCATAAAGAAATCCCCGCAATCGCTCACTATCCGTATTTGTCGCACCAGTTCCGGAGAGTTGTTCAGTGCTTGCTGTACCTTTCGTTTTAAGTCGTTTTCATACCGCTTTATCTCACTGCTCATGACCGCTCTCCGATCTGATCGCGCTGTTGACCAAGCCGCTATTCAACAGCCTCGGGCCAGGTGGCTTTCTTGTCCTCAATCCATTTGAAATGCTGATCGTAGTCGCTTCGCCTCTCGCACCCTTGTTTATAGGGGTCCATGTCGCAAGCGAACTTCAGGTCCTGCTTATCAGGTAAAAGCAGGGGTCTCCCATGGACGCATCCTGCCAAAATCGGGATCAACAAGAGTGTAGTTTTTCTCATTTCGTATCCTTGAACAAGGCAAGTCCCTGCGATTTTCGCCAAGCCACCACCTGTGCGATCACCTGCTCGGCGCGGCATTCGTGTGCGGTTTCGGTGTAGTAGATGAGGTCCGAGCCGTCGGGGTGGCCTGCTACAGCGATGAAGTGCTCCAGCAGGCGATCTTGCCAAGCTGAAGTGCCGGCAGCCTGCAGCAATTCTTCCACTACGGACTCGAACTCGGCATAGGTGTCGTCCGCGAGGTTTTGTTTCTGGCTGATCACCACGCCACCTCCGAAGAGAGCGCGTACTGCATGACGCTCATGATGCGCAGGTTGTCGGCGTCATACATCAGGCCGCCGAATTCGGGTGGGGTGAGATGGCAGATCTGGTAAGAACGCAGGCCTTTTGCGGTATCACGGAAGGGCGCGCGGGAGGCCAGCCCCGTTTGATGCGGTTGAGCTGGGAGGGGATGAATTGGTGGGAGTAGATGGGGTCTTCGGCGATTGCCAGCCAGAAGGTTTGGGAGAATTGGTCGAAGTTATTAAAGGAGCGACCTGGCAGTTTCTTAATGATGTGGTTTGGGAGGTCGTAGGCCATAACGGCATCTCTCTCGGTGGGTGATCTTGAGATAATGACTTCGCTTGTCTGGATTTAGAACCTTGACGGCGCCTAGCCTGGCGTAAGGGTTTTCCTACTGACTAGTAGGAATAATCTTGGTCCAAGCTACTGTTGTACTAGCGAAAAGTGTCACCCCGCCGAAGCGGGGTGTATGGCTCAAGGGATTTTCAGTCCGGGCATCTGGTTGGAGGCACGCCACTCTTTCACAATTCTTAGAATTTCTTCGGGGGTGTCCAAACCATCGGCTTCAGGCCAGTAAATAAGGTCGGATCCGCTTGGGTGCTCTGAAATTTCTTTGAATTTAGAAATGCGTGAGTCCAGTTCCTTCTCGCTTACATCATCCGCAGGATCGGTGATGGAGATGATTAGCTCGAGGAATTCAGCTTCTGTGAACTCGGAGAATTGCTTGTTATCCTTCATTGAGATGTCCCGTAATGGATTCGGTTGTGAGCCTCTGGAGTCACCACTTTGATGTTGTCTATGTCGTATACGGATCCGCCTTCCGAAATTGGAATAACATGGTGGAGCATTGCTCATGAGTTTATTATTGGCGGTGTTGAATTGCGTTGAATACACTGGTGTGTTGGCGACGATTTTCCAGAACTCGCTTCTGAACGCATCAAAGTCTCGAAACTCCCGTCCTCTCAACACGGCCGCAATTGCAGATGGAATTGCGGCGCCCGCTTTCCGCGTATCCTCTGAAAGCCAGACACCTTCGATCATTGATCCTTCACCTGTGACTGATCCGGCTCATAGCGTGGACTTTTAAACACCACCAGAATAGGCGGCAGTCCCGAGTCAATCGGGAGCGTGATGATTAGCCGTTCCTGATCCAGTAAATCCAACGCTGGGTAGCTTTCCGTCTCGGTGCTTACATAGTTCAGGCTGCTGCCGGTATAAATGACGGTACCCGGTGGTGCTGAAGGCAGGCTTGTGGAGTTTCCACGCCTACGGCCAACGGGCTGATGGGTATTGCAGCTGCTGCAGCGAAGCGCCTTACTGCGGCACTTAGTGCTTCCAGAAGGGCTGCACTAGCCGTTTCGGCAATTGCTAAGGACGCTGCGCCTAGGGGGCGGAGGGTTGGCGCAGATGCGGCAGTTTGAGTTGTATTGATGTAGCTAACACGTTGGCGCTCTGCTTCAACACGTCGGAGTTCGACCTCTGTCTGTTGCCGTGCCCCTTCCTCGGCAGCCAGTGGCTCGGCCTCTGCCTGATGTCGGGCAGCTTCTTGGGCTGCAGTATGTTGTGCTAACAATTGCTCGACTTTAGCTGCGCGTTGGGCCAGGTCCTGTGTACAGCTGGAATAGACGCCGAGGAATCTGACCGATTCGGTCAATGCAAGCTGAAGTGCTCCAGTAGGCAATCTTGCAAAGCTGAGGTGACGGCAGCCTGCAGCAATTCTTCCACTAGGGACTCGAACTCAGCATAGGTGTAGTCCGCGAGGCTTTGTTTTTGGCTGATTATCACGCCACCTCCGAAGAGAACGCGTACTGCATGGCGCTCATGATGCGCAGGTTGTCGGCGTCATACATCAGGCCGCCGAATACGGGTGGGGTGAGATGGCTGATCTGGTAAGAACGCAGGCCTTTTGCGGTATCACGGAAGGGCGCGAGGGGAGGCCAGCCCTGTTTGATGCGGTTGAGCTGGGAGGGGATGAATTGGTGGGAGTAGATGGGGTCTTCGGCGATTGCCAGCCAGAAGGCTTGGGAGAATCGTCAAAGTTTTCGAAGGTTTGCTCAGCAAGCTTGTTTGCGATGTGCTCGGGTAGTGGGAATTCCATGTCCGCGTCTCTGTTGGGTGATATCGAGATCATGGCTCTGCTTGTTTAGGATGGAAATATTCACCGTGCTACATTAGATGTAGGTTCTTTTTGAAGGGTTTGTAGGAGTGTTCTCACTGCAAAGGGAGGCACCCCGCCGGAGCGGGGTGTACGTTCAGTTTTCCTTGAATCCAGGTTTTCCGTTAGCTGCACGCCACGCTTTGATAATGCTCAGAACTGCTTCAAGCTCACCCTGCTCATCATTTTCAGGCCAGTAAATCAGGTCTGTACCGCTAGGATGCTCGGTCAGTGCAGAAAAGTGCTCCAGCAATGGATCTAGTATCTCATCTGGCTCCTCGGCATTGGCGCGATAGATTTCCTTCAAAAACTCAATGAACTCCAACTCTGTATAATCGCTGTAGTTGGGCTTGATACTCATGACTTGTCTCCATAATGAATCTTATGATGAGCCGCTGGCGTAACAATCCCTGGCTGTGGGGCGTTTTTTACTGATGTGTAGGAATGTTCAATTGCACGCGTGAGGAGGTCAGAGGGCCTGAGTTATCAGGACCTCTGAGTGAACTTTGTCAGGACGTCTTGAAGCTATCTCTACCGTTAGCTAGGCGCCATTCCTTGACGATTCTGAGTATTTCCTGTGGCTCACCATCCTTGCTGGAAGCAGGCTTGTACAATAGATTAATACCAGATGGATGTTCAGTGATTTTTCTAAAATGTAGTAGCAGAGGAGCTAGTACAGCGTCAGGCTCGTCGTCATTTGCTCTGTCGATTTCGTTCAGGAAGTCCAGGAATTCTTCTTCTGTATAGTCGCTGAGTTTTTCTTTAAATATCATTGGTTGTCTCCATAATGAATTCTATTATGAGCCACCGGCGTCACGATTTTAATGTTGTCCATGTCGTAGACTCCGCCGCCCTCACTTATCGGCGTGGAGTGATGGAGCACAAAAGATACCTGACTCCTGTAGATGTCACTGTCATCTACTGGCGGAGCATTCCCGTTTTTCCTCATCCGGCGCAAGCTTCTTTCGTCAAATTGCTTCGAAAGCTCTGAATCATTAGCGATGGCCTTCCAGAATTTTGTTCGGAATGCATCGAAATTTCTGTATTCCGCACCTCTGAGACGGTCAGCAATATGTGCTGGGATTGACGCGCCGTTTTCCCGAGTACCGTCTCCGAGCCAGGTTCCCGTTATCTGCATGCCGACACCTGTAGCGGTCCCCGGCTCATAGCGTGGACTTTTAAACACCACCAGAATAGGCGGCAGTCCCGAGTCAATCGGGAACGTGATGATTAGCCGTTCCTGATCCAGTAAATCCAACGCTGGGTAGCTTTCCGTCTCGGTGCTTACAGGGTTCAGGCTGCTGCCGGTATAAATGACGGTACCCGGTGGTGCTGAAGGCAGGCTTGTGGAGTTTCCATCTTCATCGCCCGGCGCGCTCACGGGCGTCCATGTCAGGATTCGCTGGGGATTGTCCAGCGCGAGGCTGTAAACCTGCCGCTCGCTGTCGAATGTCGCCGCGCGTACCCCTACCGGCTTGCCACCCGGCACTACATAGAGCCCCATTTCGTTCTCGTTCTCATCCCCCGCGAGCAAATACGGCACGTCGACGCTGGCAGATGACATGGCCAGTGCTGCGAGGTCCGGGCCGCCCGCAGGCGAGAGGCTGGAAAGAGGGGCGGTGATCAGATAACGCCGCTCAGCGTTGCCGAGCGCTGATGGCCAGGCTGCAGTCAGCACCGCCACGGTAAGAGGGGGAAGGGATACCAGTGCCGCAGACATTCGGCTAACTGCCGCCGCGATCGCTGCCAGCAGAGCCGTGGATGCGGCCTCGGCAATGCCGAATGTCGCAGCACCTACAGGAATGAAGCTCGGTATTGAAGAGGCGACGCGGGCCTCGTTGATGTAGCTGATATTTTGCCGCGCCGCTTCAAGTCTCTGACGCTCGGCCTCGATGGCTAACCGTTCGGCCTCGGCTTGTTGTCGTGCAGCTTGTTCGGCAGCCAGTCGCTCGGCCTCTGCCTGAAGCCGTGCAGCTTGCTCGGCCGTTGCTTGCTCGGCTACATGCCTGGCTTGTAGTTGCTCCACCTCTATGGCGCGTTGAACCAGGCCGCTCATGGCGCCGCTGAACCATTCCAGATGCCGAATGGACTCCGTTAGCGAGAGTGCTCGGTGATAGTCTGCCCAAAGCGGTCCCGCTCTTCGCGTGGCCTGTTCATCGACAAGGTGCTGCAGTGCTTCGGTCTGCGGCTTGGATAACGGCCCGACAATATTCGGGTTGGGCTCGCTGAAAGCAGGGGTTTCTGATTGCTTGGCACTTATAAGTGCATGGGTGGCATTTAGATATAGCGAAAGTCGTTGGCTGAGCGTGTCGGTTTCCTGAACAGGGGCGGACTGCATCAACTGCTGCTGCACGAAATTTGGCAGGCAGTCAAAGCATATTTGCTGCTCCAGTTGAATTTGCCTGGCTCTGCGATCAATCGCCCGGGGCAGATCTACCGGTGTCTGCGCAAGCTCTGCTTGGTCTACTTGCTGGGCCAATGCGGGGAAATCGCTGGCCAGTGCTCGGTGCTTCTCTGCAATAAGGTGGAGCCTGTAGGCAGCGTCGATTGATGCATTGAAAGTTTCCCAGATTAGTCTGCCCCACTCCTCGGGCGAGCTAGTCAAATCGAACGCGCCGTCATCATTGAGCCGAGTCGCAAATGAGTCGTAGCGTTTATAAAAGGGAATGGCGCCGTAGAACCCGGTTGCCGTTGGCACGGTTTGCAGGTATTCGGTACGCTTTTGTTGCACGTTTGCCGTGATCAACTGTTGTTGAAGTTCGATAAGCTGGGTGGGGCTGGTCGCTGCAGTGTGCGCCTGCTGCTGAATGGCCGCTCTCTCCGCGGCAATTTGTGTGGGAAGTTGTTGCAGGGTAGGAGCGTATTGTTCGGCGTAGCCGTTACTGACAGCCTGATGTTCATCGCCGAATGCTGTTCGCCAGCCCTTTTCGTGGTTAAACCGTGGAGGCCCTCCGGTACCTCGAGGTCGGCCGGCGTCAAGGCCCCAGCCGCCGTATCCTGGCCCTCCACCGCCAGGCAAAGGGCTTAGCGGAGTTCGGTCGGGGGCATGGGCGCTGATCCAGACGGCTTCATTGATATGCAGCGTTCTGGATGCATCAACGTACGAGTTCTGTAAGTGAATGGTGTCATTTTGAGCCATGTAGTCATCCTCCTGATCGCTACATGGCAAGCGTGCTCCAGGCAGTTTTTCCCGTATGTCAGGCGCGGCCTGTCAACCGGTAGGAGTGTTCCGACCGGTTTGAAAGATCTGATTCAGATATGCGTTTCCGACACGGGAATCACGCGTTTTTCCTTAACCGCCTTGTAGGAAAAACTCGAGTAAATCTCCTTCACCCCCGGCAACCGCTGCAGTACTTCCCGGGTAAATTCGCCAAATGACTCCAGGTCCCGCGCCAGGATTTCCAGCAAGAAGTCATAGCGCCCGGAGATGTTGTGGCAGGCCACGATCTCGGGAATTTCCATCAGCCGCTTTTCGAACGCCAAGGCCATGTCCTTGGTGTGGGAATCCATCATGATGCTGACGAAGGCGGTGACGCCGAACCCCAGTGACTTGGGCGAAAGAACCGCCTGGTAGCCAGTGATGTAGCCGTTGTCCTCCAGCAGTTTGACCCGCCGCCAGCAGGGCGAGGTGGTCAATGCTACCTGGTCGGCAAGTTCGGAAACGGTGAGGCGGGCGTTGTCCTGCAGGGCGGCGAGCAGGGCGCGGTCGGTGCGGTCGAGGCTTGCAGGCATGGTTTGCCCTCCTGGTGTGCTTTTTGTTGTTTTTGTTCCAATACACCTGCGAATACGTGGGCAATTTTGGAAAAATTCGGGCAGCTCGGTGGCATAAGCTTATAGCAAACCACCAGAGGCTGTTGCCATGCGCGACTCCCATAACAACAACGGTTTTTCCACACGCGCCATTCATCATGGCTACGACCCGCTTACTCACGGCGGCGCCTTGGTGCCGCCGGTGTATCAGACTGCCACTTATGCCTTCCCTACCGTCGAATACGGTGCGGCGTGCTTTGCCGGGGAGGAGGGCGGGCACGTCTACAGTCGCATTTCCAACCCGACGTTGGCGCTGCTGGAACAGCGCATGGCATCACTGGAAGGGGGCGAGGCGGGGCTGGCATTGGCGTCGGGGATGGGGGCCATCACTTCGACGATGTGGACGCTGCTACGGCCGGGCGACGAGCTGATCGTTGGGCGTACGTTATATGGCTGCACGTTTGCTTTCCTGCACCATGGCATCGGCGAGTTCGGGGTCAAGATCCATCATGTGGACCTTAACGACATCGAGGCGCTCAAGGCAGCGATCACCCGCAAGACACGGATGATCTACTTCGAAACCCCGGCCAACCCCAACATGCAACTGGTCGATATCGCAGGGGTGGCCGACGCAGCGCGTGGGCATGACGTGCATATCGTGGTCGACAACACCTATTGCACACCTTATTTGCAGCGGCCTCTGGAAATGGGGGCCGACCTGGTGGTGCATTCCGCGACAAAATACCTGAGCGGCCATGGTGATATCACGGCGGGCCTGGTGGTCGGGCGCAAGGCGCTGATCGACCGGATTCGCCTGGAAGGGCTGAAGGATATGACCGGCGCGGTGCTGTCGGCGCAGGACGCTTCGCTGTTGATGCGGGGCATCAAGACCTTGGCCTTGCGCATGGACCGCCATTGCGCCAATGCGCAGCAGGTGGCGCAGTTTCTGGCAAGCCAACCGCAGGTCGAGCTGATCCACTACCCAGGGTTGCCATCGTTTGCACAGCATGCGCTGGCCCAGCGCCAGATGCGCTTGCCAGGTGGAATGATTGCGTTCGAGCTCAAAGGTGGGATCGACGCGGGGCGGCGCTTCATGAACGCCTTGCAGCTGTTTGCGCGGGCGGTGAGTTTGGGCGATGCCGAGTCGCTGGCCCAGCACCCGGCGAGCATGACGCATTCCAGCTATACGCCGCAGGAGCGTGCGCACCATGGCATTTCGGAGGGGTTGGTGCGGTTGTCGGTGGGGCTGGAGGATGTCGAGGACTTGATCGCGGATGTGAAGCAGGCATTGGGGTCTTGCAGATAGGTGGCCTGGTCTGGCCCTATCGCCGGCAAGCCGGCTCCTGCAGGTACAGTGGGGGCCTCAAGGGCACTGGTTTTTCTGTGGGGGCGGGCTTGCCTGCGAAGAGGCCGGTAAAACCAGCCCAAGAAAAAGGCCTCTCGCGAGGCCTTGTTTCATTTCAGCGCATCAGCGCTTGAGCCCGTAGCTCTCATCGAGCATGCCCGGCGAGTTCGGCGTCTTTGGCGCGTAGTCTCGAGGCACTTCGGCGGTGTCGCGGGGCGGCGTCAGGCGGTCACGTGGGCCTTGGGCCGCTTCGGAGTGCAGGGCAGCCAGCAGGCGCTGGCGGGTGACGTCGTCGAGGGCCAGGGTGTTGGCGCCTTCGGCCAGGTGATCCTGCACGTCCTGGTAGCTTTGGGTCAGTTTCTTGACCAGCATGGCGGTGCTGTTGAAGTGGGTCACCACTTCGTTCTGGTAGCTGTCGAAGCGCTTCTGGATGTCATCCAGTTGGCGCTGGGTGTTGCTGGGCGCCGCATTGGGCAGCAGGCGGGCCACGATGAAACCGACCGCCACACCGATGACCAGGGCCAGGGTTGGCAACAACCAAACAAGGAGCGAGAGTTCCACGAGTCCTTCCTCTATAAACGGCTTTGCTTTACGTTAACGGCTCAGACCTGCGCTGTATACCGCGAGCGATCGCAAATCAGAACAGAATTCCTCACCTAGACGAATCGACCCCCTTCGAGGTCACGGAGTTAGTGCCTTGCTTGTCCGCGAAACCCCCTTGTTCATCGACGGCCCTGTCGGCCAGCTGGAAGCCTTGTACCTGGACGTGGCCGACGCCCGCGGCGCGGTGCTGATCTGCCACCCCAACCCGGTCCAGGGCGGCACCATGCTCAACAAGGTGGTCTCGACGCTTCAGCGCACGGCGCGTGATGCCGGTTACGTGACCCTGCGCTTCAACTACCGCGGCGTGGGCCAGAGCGCCGGCAGCCATGACATGGGCGCCGGCGAGGTGGCTGATGCCGAGGCCGCCGCCGCCTGGCTGCGTGAAAAACATCCGCAATTGCCGCTGGTGCTGATGGGCTTCTCGTTCGGTGGGTTCGTGGCTACCAGCCTGGCGGGCCGGCTGGAAAGCGCCGATGTCTCGCTGCAACATCTGTTCATGATTGCCCCGGCAGTGATGCGCCTGACCGCAGAGTTCCCGCTGCCCCAGCGTTGCCCGATCACCGTGGTGCAGCCCGATGCCGACGAAGTCGTCGCGCCGCAGTTGGTTTACGAATGGTCCGACAGCCTGTCGCGCCCCCATGAGCTGCTGAAAGTGGCAGAATGCGGACACTTCTTCCATGGCAAGCTGACCGATCTGAAGGATCTGCTGCTGCCGCGCCTTTCGAATTGAGCCAAGCCTGAATAAGCGAACACCCATGACCACGCGCATTCTCACCGGTATCACCACCACCGGCACCCCGCACCTGGGCAACTACGCCGGCGCCATCCGCCCGGCCATCGTCGCCAGCCAGCAGCCCGGTGCCGATTCGTTCTACTTCCTGGCCGACTACCACGCCCTGATCAAGTGCGACGACCCGCTGCGCATTCAGCGTTCGCGCCTTGAAATCGCCGCCACCTGGCTGGCTGGTGGCCTCGACCCGGACAAGGTGACCTTCTACCGCCAGTCCGACATTCCCGAGATCCCCGAGCTGACCTGGCTGCTGACCTGCGTTGCGGCCAAGGGCCTGCTCAACCGCGCGCACGCCTACAAGGCTTCGGTGGACAAGAACCTCGAGGCCGGCGAAGACCCGGATGCCGGCGTGACCATGGGCTTGTACAGCTACCCGGTGCTGATGGCTGCGGACATCCTGATGTTCAACGCTCACAAGGTGCCGGTCGGTCGCGACCAGATCCAGCACGTGGAAATGGCCCGTGATATCGGCCAGCGCTTCAACCACCTGTTTGGCCAGGGCAAAGACTTCTTCGCCCTGCCGGAGGCGGTGATCGAGGAAAGCGTGGCGACCTTGCCGGGCCTGGACGGTCGCAAGATGTCCAAGAGCTACGACAACACCATCCCGCTGTTCACCAGCGCCAAGGACATGAAGGACGCTATCTCGCGCATCGTCACCGATTCGCGTGCGCCCGGCGAAGCCAAGGACCCGGACAACTCGCACCTGTTCACCCTGTTCCAGGCCTTCTCGTCGCCGGCGCAATGTGCCGAGTTCCGCGAAGAACTGCTGCAGGGCCTGGGCTGGGGTGAGGCCAAGCAGCGCCTGTTCCAGTTGCTCGACGGCCAGCTGGCCGAGAAGCGCGAGCATTATCACCAGCTGATTTCACGCCCGGCGGACCTGGAAGACATCCTTCTGGCTGGCGCCACCAAGGCGCGCAAGATCGCCACGCCGTTTCTCGAGCAACTGCGCGAGGCCGTTGGCCTGCGCTCGTTCCGCAGCAGCGTGCAGGCCACGACCGAAGTGAAGAAAAAAGCCGCCAAGAGCGCGCGTTTCGTCAGTTTCCGTGATGAGGACGGCAGCTTCCGTTTCCGCTTGCTGGCCGCCGATGGCGAGCAACTTTTGCTGTCGCGCAGCTTCGCCGACGGCAAGAGCGCGGGTGCCGTAAGCAAGCAATTGCAGCAGGGCGGCGAAGCCGACGTGCGTGTCGAAGGCCTGGGCTTCAGCCTGTGGCTGGGTGATGAGCAGGTTGCAGACGGGCCGCAGTTCGACAGCGCCGAAGCCCGTGACACGGCCGTCGAACGCTTGCGTGAAGCGCTCCAGCCTTTGTAGGAGCGGATTTATCCGCGAAGCAGGCGCCGCGGTGCCTGGCACGGGCTTGGCCCGTGTTCGCGGCTGAAGCCGCTCCTACAGGGACTGCGTGCGGACTGAGACAGTTTGACGCAAGTCTGATTGCCATTAAGCGGGCCGGTCGCTACAGTGACGGCCCGTTTTTTGTTGCCTCGCTAACGAAATCATGACGCCCCTAGAACGATATCAAGCAGATCTGAAACGTCCCGACTTCTTCCATGATGCGGCGCAGGAAACTGCGGTGCGTCACCTCCAGCGTCTGTACGACGACCTGGTGGCGGCCCAGAACAACAAGCCCGGCGTGTTCGGCAAGTTGTTCGGCAAAAAGGAGCAGACGCCGGTCAAGGGCCTGTATTTCTGGGGCGGGGTAGGCCGAGGCAAGACCTATCTGGTCGATACCTTCTTCGAGGCGCTGCCGTTCAAGCAGAAGATGCGTACGCACTTCCATCGCTTCATGAAGCGCGTACACGAGGAAATGAAAACCCTCAAGGGTGAGAAGAACCCGCTGACCATCATTGCCAAGCGCTTCAGTGAAGAAGCCCGGGTGATCTGCTTCGACGAATTCTTCGTTTCCGACATCACCGATGCCATGATTCTCGGCACCCTGATGGAAGAGCTGTTCAAGAATGGCGTATCGCTGGTGGCGACCTCCAACATCGTCCCGGACGGCTTGTACAAGGACGGCCTGCAACGTGCGCGCTTCTTGCCGGCCATCGCCATGATCAAGCAGTACACCGACGTGGTGAACGTCGACAGCGGCGTCGACTACCGCCTGCGTCACCTGGAGCAGGCCGAGTTGTTCCACTACCCGTTGAACGAGGCGGCCGAGCAGAGCATGCGTGCAAGCTTCAAGGCGCTGACGCCGGAGTGCACCCAGGCTGTCGACAATGACGTACTGATGATCGAAAACCGCCCGATCCACGCCCTGCGTACCTGTGACGACGTCGCCTGGTTCGACTTCCGCGCCCTGTGTGACGGGCCGCGCAGCCAGAACGACTACATCGAACTGGGCAAGATCTTCCATGCCGTGCTGCTGAGCAACGTCGAGCAGATGAGTGTCGCCACCGACGACATCGCCCGGCGCTTCATCAACATGGTGGACGAGTTCTACGACCGCAACGTCAAGCTGATCATTTCGGCTGAGGTGGAGCTCAAAGACCTGTACACCGGTGGCCGGCTGGCGTTCGAGTTCCAGCGTACCCTGAGCCGGTTGCTGGAAATGCAGTCGCACGAATTCCTGTCGCGCGCGCACAAGCCGTAATCATTACAGTTGTGGGAGCAACTGTCTTGCTCAAGCTTGCGTGATCGGTGTGTGAGCGGGCTTGCCCGCTCACACATCGGCCCCAGCCATTTCAGGCCTCTTGCATGAATTGCTGCCGATACTGGTTCGGCGACAACTCCGTATGCTGGCGGAACAGCCGCGCGAAGAAGCTGGCATCGTCGTAGCCGACCTCATAACTGATGGTCTTGATGCTCTTGCGCGTACTGGACAGCAACCCCTTGGCCGTTTCGATCCGTAGCCGCTGCAGGTAATGCAATGGCTTGTCGCCGGTCGCGCCCTGGAAACGACGCATGAAGTTGCGAATGCTCATGCCATGGTTGCGGGCGACGTCCTCGAAGCGGAACTTGTCGGCGAAGTGTTCCTCCAGCCAATGCTGGATCTGCAGGATGATCAGGTCCTGGTGCAGCTTCTGGCCACCAAAGCCCATGCGGCCAGGGGTGTAGTTGCGTTGCACCTCATAGAGAATGTCGCGGGCCACGGCACGGGCGACGTTGGCGCCGCAGAAACGCTCGATCAGGTAGATGTACAGGTCGCAGGCCGAAGTGGTGCCGCCAGCGCAGTAGAGGTTGTCGGCATCGGTCAGGTGCTTGTCCTGGTTCAGCCGGATCTTCGGGAAGCGTTCGGCGAAACTGGCGAAAAAGCGCCAGTAGGTAGTCGCCTCCTTGCCGTCGAGCAGGCCTGACTCAGCCAGCCAGAACACCCCGCTGGCCTCGGCGCAGAGCACGGCGCCCCGCGCATGCTGCGCGCGCAGCCATGGCAGCACCTGTGGGTACTGCTGCAAGAGGTTGTCGAAGTCTTCCCAGAAGGCAGGGAGGATGATCACATCGGCATCGTCCAGGCCGCCATCGACCGGCAGCTGCACATTGCTGAAGCTGTCCACGGGCTGGCCGTCCGGGCTCACCAGGCTGATCTCGAACATGGGCTGCAAGCCCAGGCCCAGCTGCTTGCTGTAACGCAGGCTGGCGAGGTGGAAGAAATCCTTGGCCTGCATCAAGGTCGAAGCGAACACCTTGTCAATGGCCAGGATGCTGACGCGCCGCAACGACGCGGAGGGTTGGGTAAACATCATTGTCATTGTTCTTATAGGGTAGAGTGGTCAATCACCGGCTGGATCGTCTTATTTTTTGGCGATTGTGTCTACCCCGCAGAATGTAGCAACGGCCTTGTGTCGAGAAAGGGCCGCAACGCGGCCCCTTCCCGGCTACGGCGCAGGGTTCGGCTGGTCCTGATGGATCGCTTCGATAGCCGCCAACAGCTCGTCACTCAGGTTCAGTTCCACGCTCTTGAGGTTGCTCTCCAGCTGCACCAGGTCGGTGGCACCCATGATGTTGCTGGTCACGAACGGCTGGCGTGTCACGAACGCCAGTGCCATCTGTGCCGGGTCCAGGCCATGGTCCCGGGCCAGTTGCACATAGCGGCTGCAGGCCGCCACGGTCTGCGGGTTGGAGTAGCGGGCGAAGCGGCTGAACAGGGTGAGGCGGCCTTTTTCCGGGCGCGCGCCGTTCTCGTATTTGCCCGAGAGCATGCCGAAAGCCAGTGGCGAGTACGCCAACAGGCCGCACTGCTCGCGGATGGCCACTTCCGCCAGGCCCACTTCAAAGCTGCGGTTGAGCAGGTTGTACGGGTTCTGGATCGACACCGCGCGCGGCCAGCCGCGGCTTTCCGCCAGCTGCAGGAACTTCATGGTGCCCCACGGCGTTTCGTTGGACAGGCCGATGTGGCGGATCTTGCCCGCCCGCACCTGTTCATCGAGCACTTCCAGGGTTTCCTCCAGCGGGGTGAAGTGGTCGTGTGGCAGATGCTGGTAGCCCAGCTTGCCGAAGAAGTTGGTGCTGCGTTCCGGCCAGTGCAGCTGGTAAAGGTCGATGCGGTCCGTGCTTAGCCGTTCGAGGCTGGCGTCCAGGGCTGCAACGATGTGCTGGCGGTTGTGCTTGAGCTGGCCATCGCGGATATGGCTGATGCCGTTGCCGGGGCCTGCCACCTTGCTGGCCAGGATCCAGTCATCGCGGTCGCCGTGCTGGCGGAACCAGTTGCCGATGATGCGTTCGGTGGCGGCGTAGGTTTCGGGGCGGGGAGGGACCGGGTACATTTCGGCGGTGTCGATGAAGTTGACCCCGCTGGCCTTGGCTCGATTGATCTGGGCAAAGGCCTCGGCCTCGTCGTTCTGCTCGCCCCAGGTCATGGTGCCCAGGCACAGGGCGCTGACGTCGAGATCGGTACGGCCGAGCTTGCGGTATTCCATCGGGAAAACACTCCTTGGCAAAGAAGCCCATAAAAGCAGGTTGAAATTTTTCGCGCAATCTGGATAATTCGGCACCTCTCCGTGTGGTGGGAGTGATGCACCGCCGCGCAGGAAGAACCCCGTCGAACATTGGCGTGCCCGACCCGAGCCCCCAAAAGCGTCTGTGTTCGGCTGCGCGCTTGCCCTTGGCAAGCTGTGCACTATCCAGTAAGATTCGCCGTCTATTTTTCGCTGGGCGGCCTCTGAGGCTTTAGAGAATGAAAACTTTTACTGCTAAACCGGAAACAGTAAAGCGCGAGTGGTTCGTAGTCGACGCCGCTGGTCAGACCCTGGGTCGTCTGGCTACCGAAATCGCTAGCCGTCTGCGTGGCAAACACAAACCAGAATACACCCCTCACGTTGACACCGGCGACTACATCGTCGTCATCAACGCCGAGCAGATCCGTGTAACTGGCGCCAAGTCTTCCGACAAGATGTACTACTCCCACTCCGGCTTCCCAGGCGGCATCAAGGAAATCAACTTCGAGAAGTTGATCGCCAAAGCCCCTGAGCGTGTTATCGAAACCGCGGTCAAAGGCATGCTGCCGAAGAACCCGCTGGGTCGCGACATGTACCGTAAGCTGAAAGTGTACGCGGGTGCTGCTCACCCACACACTGCTCAGCAGCCTCAAGAACTGAAGATCTAACGGGATAGTTCATTATGTCGGCGACTCAAAATTACGGCACTGGCCGTCGCAAGACCGCAACCGCTCGCGTTTTCCTGCGTCCGGGTACTGGTAACATCTCCATCAACAACCGTTCTCTGGACGTGTTCTTCGGTCGCGAAACCGCTCGCATGGTTGTTCGTCAGCCGCTCGAGCTGACCGAAACCACCGAGAAGTTCGACATCTACGTCACCGTTGCCGGTGGTGGTGTCAGCGGTCAAGCCGGTGCGATCCGTCACGGTATCACCCGCGCTCTGATGGAATACGACGAAACTCTGCGTGGCGCTCTGCGTCGTGCTGGCTTCGTTACCCGCGACGCTCGTGAAGTCGAGCGTAAGAAAGTGGGTCTGCGTAAAGCGCGTAAGCGTCCTCAGTACTCCAAGCGTTAATACCGCTTCGGCAGTCGAAAAAAGCCCGGTTCCTTGGAACCGGGCTTTTTTTATGTCTTGAACTAACCTGTCAGCATGTCCGGGGCGACCCGCCGCATAGACGCAGATCAAGCAAAGCGAGGGTTGTAGCCGTACCCCGGCTAATCACCTTGTCACTGTGTGGTTTTGTTTCTTACCATGGCGGCCAACTTTTAGTGCCACAGACATTACCTAAGTACAGGCCTGGTTCAACAGGCCAAGCAAGCTGATGGGAGAGGACTGAATGAGCAATGACGGCGTCAACGCAGGCCGGCGCCGCTTCCTCGTAGCCGCGACATCCGTGGTCGGGGCAGCGGGGGCAGTGGGGGCTGCGGTACCGTTCGTGGGGTCATGGTTTCCCAGTGCCAAGGCAAAGGCTGCCGGTGCACCGGTGAAGGTGAATATCGCCAAGGTGGAGCCTGGGCAGCAGATGGTCGCGGAATGGCGGGGGCAGCCCGTTTTCATCGTGCGGCGAACGCAAGAAATCCTCGGGAATCTCAAGAAACTCACTGGGGAGCTGTCTGACCCTGAGTCGAAAGCGTCGGAGCAGCCGACCTACGTCGACCCGGAAGTTCGCTCCATCAAGCCAGAACTGCTCATCCTCGTAGGCCTGTGCACGCACCTGGGCTGCTCGCCGACCTTCCGCCCGGAAGTCGCGCCCGCCGACCTGGGGCCGAAATGGGTGGGTGGCTATTTCTGCCCGTGCCACGGCTCCCATTACGACCTGGCTGGCCGTGTGTATAAGTCGCAGCCGGCGCCTCTCAACCTGCCAGTGCCACCGCACTCTTACGAGTCGGATGACATTGTCGTCATCGGCGTCGACCAGGAGAAAGCATGATGAGCAAGTTCATGGACTGGATTGACGCTCGCTTCCCCGCCACCAAGATGTGGGAAGACCACCTGAGCAAGTATTACGCGCCCAAGAACTTCAACTTCCTGTATTTCTTCGGCTCGCTGGCGCTGCTGGTGCTGGTCAACCAGATCGTCACTGGCGTGTGGTTGACCATGAGCTTCACGCCCTCGGCTGAAGAGGCCTTTGCCTCGGTCGAGTACATCATGCGTGACGTGGAGTACGGTTGGATATTGCGCTACCTGCATTCTACGGGGGCTTCGGCGTTCTTTATCGTGGTCTACCTGCACATGTTCCGCGGCCTGCTCTACGGCTCCTACCAGAAGCCGCGCGAGTTGGTGTGGCTGTTCGGCATGCTGATCTACCTGGCGCTGATGGCAGAGGCCTTCATGGGCTACCTGCTGCCGTGGGGGCAGATGTCGTACTGGGGTGCCCAGGTGATCATCTCGCTGTTTGGTGCCATCCCGGTGATTGGTGGCGACCTTACCCAGTGGATTCGCGGCGACTACCTGATCTCCGGCATTACCCTCAACCGCTTCTTCGCGCTGCATGTGGTGGCCCTGCCAATCGTCATTCTCGGGCTGGTCGTGCTGCATATTCTGGCCCTGCACGAGGTGGGCTCGAACAACCCGGATGGGGTCGACATCAAGAAGAAAAAGGACGAGAACGGTATTCCGCTCGACGGCATCCCGTTCCACCCGTACTACACCGTCAAAGACATTGTCGGGGTAGTGGTGTTTCTCTTCGTATTCTGCGCAGTGGTGTTCTTCTTCCCGGAAATGGGTGGTTACTTCCTGGAAAAACCCAACTTCGAGCAGGCCAACGCGTTCAAGACGCCTGAGCATATCGCGCCGGTCTGGTACTTCACGCCGTTCTACGCGATCTTGCGCGCGGTGCCCGACAAGCTGCTGGGCGTGATCGCGATGGGCGCTGCCATCGCCGTGCTGTTCGTATTGCCATGGCTCGACCGCAGCCCGGTGCGCTCCATGCGCTACAAGGGCTGGATCAGCAAGGTCTTCCTGCTGGTGTTCTGCATAGCCTTCGTCATCCTCGGCGTGCTGGGGGTACTGGCACCGACGCCGGGGCGCACCTTGCTCTCGCAGGTGTGCACGGTGTTGTACTTCGCCTACTTCCTGCTGATGCCGTTCTACACAAGGCTTGAGAAGACCAAACCGGTTCCGGAAAGGGTGACTGGCTGATGAAAAAGTTGATTGCAGTATTTTTGCTGGCAGTGATGCCCGCCTTTTCCTTCGCTGCCGAACATGGCCTGGAGCTGGACAAGGTCGATATCGACCTGGCGGACAAGGCCGCCATGCAGGACGGTGCGCGGACCTTTGCCAACTATTGCATGGGCTGCCACAGCGCCAAGTTCCAGCGCTATGAGCGTGTTGCCGACGACCTGGGGATTCCCCATGAGCTGATGCTGGAGAAGCTGGTGTTCACCGGTGCCAAGATCGGTGACCACATGACCATCGGCATGAAGCCCAGTGATGCCAAGACCTGGTTCGGTGCAGCGCCGCCTGACTTGACCCTGGTCGCCCGGGTGCGCGGCACTGACTGGCTGTACAGCTACCTGCGCAGCTTCTACGAAGACCCTTCGCGCCCGTACGGCGTGAACAACAAGGTGTTCCCGAACGTTGGCATGCCCAACGTGCTGGTCGGCCTGCAGGGTAACCAGGTGATTGGCTGCAAGCAGGTGCAGATGGTGGTTGATGGCAAGAAACAATTCGACCCATTGACGGGGAGCCCGCTGACGCATGAAGCGTGTGACCAGCTGACCATCACGCCGAATTCCGGTACCCTGACGGCCGAGCAGTTCGACGAGAAGGTCAAGAACCTGGTGACCTTCCTGGCCTATTCGGCCAACCCGGTCAAACTGGAAAGCCAGCGCATCGGTACCTACGTGTTGCTGTACCTGGCTTTCTTCTTCGTGTTCGCCTACTTGCTCAAGCGCGAATACTGGAAGGACGTGCACTGATCACGCAGTAGTTTCTGGTAGTTGAACGCGCCCGGGGGAGCCTAGCAATATTGCCAGGCTGCCCCGGGCGCGTTTTCATTTAGAGTTTTACGCATGCCTTGCGAGGAGGCGCTACATGGGCGCGACCAACCGGTTAGCCTGCTATTCCGATCCCGCTGACCATTATTCTCATCGGGTACGCCTCGTTCTCGCCGAGAAAGGTGTCAGCGTACAGATCATCGACGTCGATCCCGGCCGCCTGCCGCCCAAGCTGGTTGAGGTGAACCCTTACGGCAGCGTGCCGACCCTGGTCGATCGTGACCTGGCGTTGTATGAGTCGACCGTGGTGATGGAATACCTCGAGGAGCGTTACCCGCACCCGCCACTGATGCCGGTGTATCCGGTGGCGCGTGGTAACAGCCGTTTGCTGATACACCGCATCCAGCGTGACTGGTGCGCGCTGGCCGATACCGTGCTCGACCCGCGCAGCAGCGATGCCGCCCGCGCCGAGGCGCGCAAGGCGCTACGAGAGAGCCTGACCGGGGTCTCACCGCTGTTCGGTGAGTTCGCTTGCTTCATGAGTGATGAGCAAAGCCTGGTCGATTGTTGTCTATTGCCCATACTCTGGCGTTTGCCGGTGCTGGGTATCGAATTGCCGCGGCAAGCCAAGCCGCTGCTTGATTACATGGAGCGGCAGTTTGCCCGTGAGCCATTCCTGGCCAGCCTGTCCTCCGTTGAACGTGAAATGCGCAAGCTTTAAGGAGCTGTTGATGAACTCCAGTCGCCCCTATCTGGTTCGAGCACTGTACGAGTGGATCGTCGACAACGATTGCACCCCTCATATGCTGGTCAATGCCGAGTTTCCGGCTGTCCAGGTGCCGCAAGGTTTTGCCAGTGACGGCCAGATCGTCCTGAACATTTCTCCGAGTGCCGTGCGCAACCTGCACATGGACAACGATGCGGTGAGCTTCGAGGGGCGCTTCGGCGGTGTTGCCCATTCGCTGTTCGTGCCGGTCGGCGCCATTCTGGGTATTTACGCCCGTGAGAACGGCCAAGGCATGGTCTTTGAGCTCGAGCCGTCGTTGCTGGACAGTGAAGAGCTGGAGAATGATGACGTGGAGCCGGATGACGATGGCCCGCCGGAAGGGGGGGGGCAGCCACCGCGTCCGAGTGGTCGGCCAAGCCTGAAGGTGGTCAAGTAACAAAAAAAGGCGACCTTTAGGGGTCGCCTTTTTTCTTTGTCGCATCGCTGCGCTTACAGATCGCTGATCGTGCGAATCTGGTCGCGGTTGATGCGAGTCTGCTTGCCATCGAGTTGCTGGAACTCGTAGAAGCCGGAATCCTGGTCGAATTTCGGCTCGTCAACGGTCTGGAATTCGCGGCCGTCATTCAGGGTGATGAGGCTGGGTGTGGAGCAGCCGGCCAGGGTGGCGAAGGTGCCAAACAGCAGGGCAGGCAGCAAAAGCTTTTTCATGCGGTGTTTCCCGGGTTCTGGAAGGGTGGAGCACGTTCGTTGCCTACACCGGCCCGCGACAGGCCGGCGCAGGCAGAGGCATCAGTCGATGTACTCGAACAGTTTGACGATCTTCTGCACGCCCGACACGCCCTGTACCACGGCAGTGGCCGAGTTGGCTTCTTGCTGGGTCACCAGGCCGAGCAGGTAGACGATACCGTTCTCGGTGATCACCTTGATGCGCGAGCTGGGCACGGCATTGTCGGTCAGCATCTGGGTCTTGATCTTGGTGGTCAGCCAGGCGTCGTTGTTGCGCGCAAGGATGGAGGAGGGCTGCATGACCTGCAGCTCGTTGTGCACCTTCTTGACGCGCTGCACTTGGCCGGCGGTTTGTTCAGCCAGGCTCTTGAGGTCTGCCCGCGGGGTCTGGCCTGCCAGCAGCACAACGCCGTTGTAGCTGCTGACGACGATGTGCGAGCCGTTGTCCAGGTCAGGGCTGGCCTTGGAAATGTTGACCGCGGCCTTGGTTTCGATCAGCGAGTCGTCGATCTTGCTGCCGATGGTGCGTGTACCGCGATCGTCTTCGATCGGCGAGTTACGGGTCGAGGTCAATACCGAGCTGCAGCCGGTGACGCTCAGGCACAGGGTCAGGGCCATCAGGCCGAGGCGCTTGGGGATCATTCTTCACTCCCGAACAGTTGGCTGTCGATCAGATCGCACAGGCAGTGGATCGCCAGCAGGTGGACTTCCTGAATACGTGCAGTGACCGTCGAAGGCACGCGGATTTCCACGTCCTCGGGCAGCAGCAACGAAGCCATGCCGCCGCCGTCACGTCCGGTCAATGCTACGACAATCATTTCGCGATCATGTGCGGCCTGGATCGCTTGAATTACGTTGGCCGAGTTGCCGCTGGTCGAAATCGCCAGCAGAACGTCGCCGGGCTGGCCCAGGGCGCGGATCTGCTTGGAGAAGATTTCGTTGTAGCTGTAGTCGTTGGCGATCGAGGTCAGTGTCGAGCTGTCGGTGGTCAGGGCGATCGCCGGCAGGCTCGGGCGCTCGCGCTCGAAGCGGTTGAGCAGTTCCGAAGAAAAGTGCTGGGCGTCGCCGGCCGAGCCGCCGTTGCCGCAGGCGAGCATCTTGCCCTCGTTGAGCAGCGCATTGACCATGACCAGGCTGGCCTGCTCGATGTGCGGTGCCAGGATGTCCATTGCCTGTTGCTTGGTATCGATGCTGGCCTGGAACAGCCGGCGGATTCGGGATTGCATGTCCATCTGGTGACCTTAAGTGGGGCGGTGGCCTTTGCTACGCGCAACAGGGACCAGCCCGCGAAACATAGAGCAATAAAATGGGAGTGGGTTCAGCATTCGAAGGCGTTTTTCAGCCATTGAAGTGGCCGGCCTGCATGGTGGCTACCCTGCAAGGCGACTACGTCGAAGCGGCAAGGGTGGTTGGCCCAGCGAGACTCCTTCTGCAGAAAAAGGCTGGCGGCAAGCACCAGTCGCTTCTGCTTGCGCCCGTCGATACTGCCGAGGGCGCCACCGAAGCCCGCATGCAACCGGTAGCGGACTTCGACGAATACTACTGTATTGGCGTCGAGCATGACCAGATCAAGCTCACCGCCTTTGCATCGCCAGTTGCGCGTCAGTAGCTGCAACCCTTGCCCTTGAAGGAACTCAAGGGCTTGGTTTTCTGCAGCCTGGCCAGCGCTGGTTGGCGATGCGTCAGGCATCAGCGAGCGGTATCCGGCAGGCGTTTGACCTGGCCGCCCGAGAATTCGGCCCATGGCAGCTGGCGTTCGATGCGCTGGCTGGGGTTCATGCTCAGGCTGCCGGAAAGGCCTTGCACGCGGTTGTCTGGCAGCGCTTTCAGCTGGCCCAGGCGCGGCGCCAGGCTGTAGGCATCAACGCCCATGGCATACAGGCGGCCGAGGCTGCCGGCGGCTTGGGGCCATTGCTGAACTACCTGCTGGCGCAGGCTGTTGGTGGTGTCCAGCAGCCATGGCGTTTCGCAGAAGCGGATGCCGTTCATGTCGTTGTACTGGTTGACGTCACCGCTGGCACTGTACAGGTTCGAGGTGGCGTATACCGGTACGTCGCCGGCGTACTGGAAGTTCAGGGTCGGTTTGATCTGCTGCGCCTGTTGCGGGGTCGAGGCGAGGAAGATGAAATCGATGTCCTGGCGGCGCGACGGCTGCGCAGCAATGGTACCGCCGACAGTGCTCTGCAGGCTTTGCGCGCGGCCTTCGCTCTGGCGCAGCTGGAACAGGTTGGCGATCTGTTGGGCGAGGGCGACAGGCTGGGCGATGCGCTCGGCAGCGATAATGGTGCCGCCGTTGCCTTCCCAATCCTGACGGAAGGCAGCGAGCACGCGGTCGCCCCATTCACCGCTCGGCACCAGGGCCACGGCACGGACCTTGCCGTCGGCACGGGCGCGCCGCGAGACTTCGCGGGCTTCGTCTTCGGCGGCGAGGCCGAACTGGAACAACTGCGGCGGGGCGGTCTGGCCGGCGTCGGCGTAGTTCAGGGCGAGGGTGGTGATTGGCAATTGCGCGTTGGCGGCAAGCTTCTTCACCAGCGGCTTTTCCAGCGGGCCGACCACCAGTTGCACGCCATCGGCCTGGGCCTGGCGATAGAAGTCGTCGAGCGAGCCGATGCGCGAGCTGTCGTACACCTGCACCGCTGGCGCCTGCTGGCCAGCCTGCTGGGCCTGGAAGTGGGCGGCCATGAAGCCGTCACGCAGGGCGCGCGCCACACCGGCCAGCGGGCCTTCCTGGGGCAGCAGCAGGCCGATCTTGGTCAGCGGCTGGCTGGCCAGCTCCTTGAGCTTGGTCAATGGCAGAGGCAGTTGTTTGGCTGCCGGGTGATCGGGGTTCTGTTTGCGCCAGGTGTCGATGGCTGCCTGCTGCTGCTCCAGGGTGCCAGCGCTTTTCACTGCCAGGGCCAGGCTGGTCCAGCCCGCCAGGGTCTGGTTGTTGGCAGGCTGCTGCAGTTGTTCGGCAGGCAGCGATGCCACCAGCGCCCAGATCGCGTCGTTGTTGGCGCTGGCGGCCTGGCCGCTGAGCAAAGGCGTCAGCAGTACACGTTGCTGGGCTGCAGCCAGGGCCTGGCCATCGGCCTCAAGGGCGGCTGCGTGCACGCTGTAGGTGCGCACCTGCTGCTCTTCCGGCAGCTCGGCGATGTGCTGCAGGCTGGGGTGCGACAATGCGCTGAGGGCAGCCTTGGGCTGGTTGCGGCTCATCGCCAGTTCCGCGCTCAGGGTGGCAGCGAAAATCTGCTGGGCAGGCTTGAGCGTATCCATCGGGACCTGCTCGAGAATGCGTGCGGCGCGCGGGTAGTCCTTCTGCTGGTAGGCCAGGTCGGCAGCGCTCAGGCGCAGCAAGGCAGCGTCCTGCGCGGACTTGCTGGTCGCCGCTTTTTCAAGCAGTTGCTCGATGCTGGCGTCCGGGGTGCGTGGCAGCTCGCCCAGGCTGGATGAGGGCGAGCTGGCGCAGGCTGCCAGCAAGGCAGCGAGGCAGAGGGCTGTGAACAGCCGCAGGCAAGCGATCATGTAAAGGTCCTGTTACTCGATCAAGTTGGCCGGCAATTGTACCGAAGCGTTGGCCGGGGCGCGATCATGCTGATTGCAGAACCTTCACTATAGGTGGCTGGGCGGTGGATGCGGGTGAAGTTCTTTGCGCCCTGTTGCCGGCGCTCGGGCTACAATGGCGCCTTTGATCCGAAAGACAGGTGTGCGCAGTGACTGATGTGGCAGGGGCTTCGAAATCCACCGTGGGGACGCTGTACGTGGTCGCTACCCCTATCGGCAACCTCGACGACATGAGCGCTCGGGCATTGAAGGTGCTGGCCGATGTCGCCCTGATCGCCGCCGAGGACACCCGGCATTCGATCCGCCTGCTGCAGCACTTCGGCATCGATACGCCCTTGGCAGCCTGCCATGAGCACAACGAGCGCGACGAGGGTGGGCGCTTCATCACCAAGCTGCTGGCCGGCGAGGATGTGGCGCTGGTGTCCGATGCCGGTACCCCGTTGATTTCCGATCCGGGCTACCACCTGGTGCGTCAGGCGCGTGCTGCGGGCGTCAACGTGGTGCCCGTGCCAGGTGCCTGCGCCTTGATTGCTGCGCTCTCGGCGGCGGGACTGCCGTCTGACCGATTCATCTTCGAAGGTTTCCTGCCGGCCAAGACTGCCGGTCGTCGGGCGCGTCTGGAGCAGGTCAGGGAAGAGCCGCGTACGTTGATCTTCTATGAAGCACCGCACCGTATCCTTGAATGCCTGGAAGACATGGAGCTGGTGTTCGGGGGCGAGCGCCCGGCGTTGCTGGCGCGTGAGCTGACCAAGACCTTCGAGACCCTCAAGGGGTTGCCGCTCGCCGAGTTACGGGCATTCGTGGCCGGTGATTCCAACCAGCAGCGCGGCGAGTGTGTGGTGCTGGTGGGCGGCTGGAGCGCACCTGAAGGCGAGCAGGCCATCAGCACCGAAGCGCAGCGCGTGCTAGACCTGCTGCTGGCCGAGTTGCCCCTCAAGCGTGCAGCGGCGTTGGCGGCGGAAATCACCGGTGTGCGCAAGAACCTGTTGTATCAAGTAGCACTGGAAAAGCAGAAAGAGCAGTAGTGGCTATTTGATATAAGTTGCGGTATCGCTTGTTCTTGAGCGCGCGTGCCGTTAACCTTGTCGGCGGAGAGTCGATCGGACAGTCGCTGCCGCCTTTTGTTCCGCAAAAGACGGGGGAGGAAAGTCCGGGCTCCATAGGGCAGAGTGCCAGGTAACGCCTGGGAGGCGCGAGCCTACGGAAAGTGCCACAGAAAATAACCGCCTAAGCACTTCGGTGCCGGTAAGGGTGAAAAGGTGCGGTAAGAGCGCACCGCACGGCTGGCAACAGTCCGTGGCTAGGTAAACCCCACTCGGAGCAAGACCAAATAGGGTTCCATCAGGCGTGGCCCGCGTCGGAACCGGGTAGGTTGCTAGAGGCGTCCAGTGATGGCCGTCGTAGAGGAATGACTGTCCTCGACAAAACCCGGCTTACAGATCGACTCTCCACCTCTTCCCTTCTGCTTGATCGATAGCAGATCCTTCCTGGTAATACCGAAAAGATCTTACTCTTCATAAATCACTTTAACTTCGAGCTGCATTCGTTTGAGTCGGTTTGATTTTTCACGTTTTTTTTATCCCCTGGCACACCTTCCTCCTTCCTTTATCGCGCTAAATCTCGGTCCTGTAAGGGTTTTCCTTATGAACGTGCCTTGACGGTGCAGCGGGCGGATTCCTATAGTGTGCGCAAGTGGCAGAAAGTGGGATGAAGTGGGTTTTCTGGCACAAAAAAGCTAACATTGTGGGGAATCGCAGCCGTGTTCCGCGGAGCCAACGCCGTCAGCCTCGATGCAAAGGGCCGTCTCGCAATGCCGAGCCGGTACCGTGACGAGCTCGATTCGCGCTGCAATGGTCAGCTGATCGTGACCATCGACGCCGTTGACCCCTGCTTGTGTGTTTACCCCCTCGATGAGTGGGAACAGATTGAAGCCAAGTTGCGCGCCTTGCCGTCGTTGCGTGAGGAAAACCGCCGCCTCCAGCGTTTGCTGATTGGTAATGCGGTTGACCTGGAGCTCGATGGCAGTGGGCGTTTCCTGGTGCCGCCCCGTCTGCGTGAGTACGCCAAGCTGGACAAGAAGGCGATGCTGGTGGGGCAGCTGAACAAATTCCAGCTGTGGGATGAGGATGCCTGGAACGCAGTTTCGGCAGCCGATCTTGCAGCTATCCAACAACCGGGCGCCATGCCCGACGATTTGCGTGACCTGATCCTGTGACCATAGATAGCGGCTTCAACCACATCACCGTCCTGCTCGACGAAGCTGTCGAGGCATTGGCCCTGCGCGCCGACGGTTGCTATCTCGACGGCACTTTCGGTCGAGGCGGGCACAGCCGTCTGATCCTCAGCAAGCTGGGGCCGCAAGGTCGGCTGCTGGGCTTCGACAAAGATCCACAAGCGATTGCCACCGGGCAAGCGCTAGCGGCCGAAGACGGCCGCTTTGTCATTGTGCAGCGCAGTTTTGCCGAGCTGGGGGCCGAGGTGGCCGAGCGCGGCCTGGACGGCAAGGTCAGCGGTATCCTGCTTGACCTGGGCGTTTCCTCGCCGCAGCTGGACGACCCTGAGCGTGGCTTCAGCTTCCTCAATGATGGCCCGCTGGACATGCGCATGAACCCTGACCAGGGCATCAGCGCCGCCGAGTTCATCGCCACCGCGCCTGCCGAAGAAATCGCCCGCGTATTCAAAGAGTATGGCGAGGAGCGTTTTGCCGGGCGCATGGCGCGAGCCGTCGTGGAGCGCCGCGAAAAGCAGCCTTTCACCCGTACCGCCGACCTGGCCGAAGTGCTCAAGGTCGCCAACCCCGCCTGGGAAAAGGGCAAGAACCCGGCTACCCGCGCCTTCCAGGGCCTGCGCATCCACGTCAACAACGAGTTGGGCGACCTCGAGACAGGCCTTGAGGCTGCACTCGATGCGCTGGAGGTCGGCGGTCGCCTGGCGGTGATCAGCTTCCATTCGCTCGAAGACCGCATCGTCAAACTGTTCATGCGCAAGCTGGTCAAGGGTGAGGCAGACAACCTGCCGCGCAACCTGCCTGTGCAGCACAAGGTCTTCGAGCCAAAAATCAAGCTCATCGGCAAGGCACAATTCGCCTCGGAAGCGGAACTCAAAGCCAACCCGCGGTCGCGCAGCGCCGTGATGCGGGTGGCGGAGAAGCTTCGGTGAGCCGGCTATTTGCCAAGCCTTTGCCAGGCGGAAGCTTCCTGATGCTTCTGCTGTTTGTCGGTGTGCTCGTTTCGGCCATCGCCGTGTCGTATAGCGCCCACTGGAACCGCCAGTTGCTCAACACTTTGTACGGTGAATTGAATGAGCGCGACAAGGCCCAGGCCGAGTGGGGCCGGCTGATCCTCGAACAAAGTACCTGGACCGCTGCCAGCCGTATCGAGAGCCTGGCCTCCGAGCAGCTGAAAATGCGTGTGCCTGCGGCTGACGAAGTGCGGATGGTGGCGCCATGATGAAGCTCGAAGGCGCACTCTACCCTTGGCGTTTTCGCGTAGTGATCGGCTTGCTGGCGGTGATGGTCGGTGCCATCTGCTGGCGCATCATCGACTTGCAGGTGGTCGACCGTGACTTCCTCAAAGGCCAGGGCGATGCCCGCAGCCTGCGTCATATTCCTATCCCGGCACACCGTGGTCTGATTACCGACCGCAACGGTGAGCCGCTGGCCGTCAGCACGCCGGTCACCACCTTGTGGGCAAACCCCAAGGAGATGCAGGCGTCCAGGGAGCGCTGGCCGCAGCTGGCCGCGGCGCTGGGGCAAAATGCCCAGCAGCTGACCGAGCGCCTCACCCAGCAGGCGGGCAAGGAATTCATCTACCTGGTCCGTGGCCTGACCCCGGAGCAGGGCCAGCATGTGCTCGACCTGAAAGTGCCTGGGGTGTACGGCCTCGAAGAATTCCGCCGTTTCTATCCGGCCGGCGATGTCACCGCCCACATGGTTGGCTTCACCGACCTCGACGACCACGGTCGTGAAGGGGTGGAACTGGCCTACGATGAGTGGCTGGCCGGTGTGCCTGGCAAGCGGCAGGTGATCAAGGACCGGCGCGGCCGGCTGATCAAGGACATCCAGGTGACCAAGAACGCCAAGGCCGGCAAGACCTTGGCGTTGTCCATCGACCTGCGCCTGCAATACCTGGCCACCCGCGAGCTGCGCAACGCCATCGCTGAACAGGATGCCAAGGCCGGCAGCCTGGTGATCATGGACGTGAAGACCGGTGAGGTCCTGGCCATGGTCAACCAGCCGACCTACAACCCGAACAACCGCCGCAGCATGTTCCCGGCCGCGATGCGTAACCGCGCCATTATCGACGTGTTCGAGCCAGGCTCGACGGTGAAGCCGATCTCGATGAGTGCCGCATTGCAGAGTGGCCGCTGGAAAACCACCGACAAGGTCGAGGTCTACCCGGGCAGCCTGCAGATCGGCCGATACACCATCAAGGACGTTTCCCGAAGCGAAGGCCCGATCCTCGACCTGACCGGCATCCTGATCAACTCCAGTAACGTCGGCATGAGCAAGATTGCCTTCGACATCGGCGGTGAAGCCATCTACCGGGTCATGTCCCAGGTCGGCCTGGGCCAGTACACCGGCCTGGGCTTCCCGGGCGAGCGGGTTGGCAACCTGCCCAACCACCGCGAGTGGCGCAAGGCCGAGACAGCAACCCTGTCGTACGGCTATGGCGTATCGGTTACCGCATTGCAGCTGGTTCATGCCTACGCGGCGCTGGCCAACGACGGCAAGATGGTGCCGCTGTCGATCCTCAAGGTCGACAAGGCGCCGGAAGCCGTGCAGGCCATCCCGAAAGAAACCGCTGAAACCGTGCAAGGCATGTTGCAGCAGGTGATCGAAGCGCCGCGCGGGGTGTTCCGTGCCCAGGTGCCGTTCTATCACGTGGGGGGCAAGTCGGGCACCGCGCGTAAAGCCACCGTGGGGTCCAAGGGCTACACCGAAAACGCCTACCGCTCGCTGTTTGCAGGCTTCGGCCCGATGAGCGACCCGCGTTACGCCATCGTCGTGGTCATCGATGAGCCGAGCAAGGGCGGTTACTTCGGTGGCCTGGTATCTGCGCCAGTGTTCAGCAAGGTCATGTCGGGCACCCTGCGGCTGATGAACGTGCCGCCGGATAACCTGCCGCCAGCCACAGACCCGCAGCAAGTCAATGCAGTACCCGCCAAGGGAGGGCGTGGATGATGACAATGCCACTGAGCAAGCTTTTCGCCGACGCCAGCCGCGACCCCTTGATCCGTGAGCTGACCCTGGACAGCCGTGCCGTGCGCCCGGGCGACCTGTTCCTGGCCGTACCGGGCGCCAAGGTCGATGGCCGCGATCATATCGCCGATGCCCTGGCCCATGGCGCCGCTGCAGTCGCTTATGAAGTGCAGGGCGCCAGCGTGCTGCCGATCACCGACGTGCCGCTGATTCCGGTCAAAGGCTTGATCGCCCAGCTGTCGTCCATCGCCGGTCGCTTCTACGGCGAGCCGAGCCGTCAGCTGAACCTGATCGGGGTTACCGGCACCAATGGCAAGACCAGCGTCACCCAGTTGGTGGCGCAGGCGCTTGATGCGCTTGGCCAGCGTTGTGGCCTGATCGGTACGCTGGGTACCGGTTTCTACGGCGAGTTGCAGAGCGGCCGCCTGACCACGCCAGACCCGATCGCCGTGCAGTCGACCCTTTACGACCTGAAGAAGGGCGGCGCCAAGGCCGTGGCGATGGAAGTGTCCTCGCATGCCCTAGAGCAGGGCCGTGTCGCTGCGCTGGAATTCGACATCGCGGTCATGACCAACCTGTCCCGTGATCACCTCGACTACCACGGCAGCATGGAGGCCTACGAGGCCGCCAAGGCCAAGCTGTTCGCCTGGCCCAGCCTGCGTTGCCAGGTGGTCAACCTGGATGACGACTTTGGCCGTCGCCTGGCGGCAGACTTCGCCCGTCGCCCGAACGCTGACCATGTCGAGACCCGGCTGCTCAGCTACAGCCTGGAAAACCCGGACGCTTCCCTGTATTGCCGTGAAGCGAAGTTCGATGACGATGGCGTGCGCGCAGTGCTGGTGACCGCCCAGGGTGAGCGCACCTTGCGCAGCCAGCTGCTCGGCCGCTTCAACCTGAGCAACGTGCTCGCGGCCGTGGCGGCGCTGCTGGCGCTGGATTATTCGCTGGACGAAATTCTCAAGGTCACCCCACAGCTGCAAGGGCCTGTTGGCCGCATGCAGCGCCTGGGCGGTGGCAAGAAGCCGCTGGTGGTGGTCGATTACGCACACACTCCAGATGCCCTGGAAAAAGTCCTCGAGGCCTTGCGCCCTCACGCCCATGGCCAGCTGCTGTGCCTGTTCGGCTGTGGTGGCGACCGCGACCGCGGCAAACGCCCGCTGATGGCCGAGGTTGCCGAGCGCCTGGCTGACCGTGTGCTGGTCACCGACGACAACCCGCGTAGTGAAGACCCGCAAGGCATCTTCGACGATATTCGCCCTGGTTTTGCCCAGCCTGCCGCCGTCGAATTCGTCGCTGGCCGTGGCGAGGCCATTGCCCGCCTGATCGCTACCGCTGCCGCCGACGACGTCATCGTTCTGGCTGGCAAGGGGCACGAGGACTATCAGGAGATTCATGGCGAGCGCCATGATTTCTCCGATCTGGTCGAAGCCGAGAAGGCACTTTCAGCCTGGGAGGCTCCACATGCTTAAGCCCATGACACTCAGCCAGCTGACCACAGCACTGAGTGCTCGGCAGGTCGGCGCCGATGCCAGCTTCACCGGTGTCAGCATCGATAGCCGTAGTGTCGGTGCCGGGCAGTTGTTCATTGCCCTGACCGGCCCGCGTTTCGATGGCCATGACTACCTGGCTGATGTGAAGGCCAAGGGGGCCGTGGCGGCTCTGGTCGAGCGTGAGGTCGCCGATGTCGACCTGCCGCAACTGCTGGTCAAGGACTGCCGCGTGGCGTTGGGCCAGCTGGGTGCACTGAACCGCGCCGCATTCGACAAACCGGTGGTGGCCATTACCGGCTCCAGCGGCAAGACCACGGTCAAGGAGATGCTTGCCAGTATCCTGCGCACCCGTGGCCTGGTGCATGCGACCCGCGGCAACCTGAACAATGACCTCGGTGCACCGCTGACCCTGCTGGAAATCGCCCCGGAGCACAGCGCTGCGGTGATCGAGCTGGGGGCGTCGCGCATTGGTGAAATCCGCTACACCGTCGGCCTTGCCCGGCCGCAGGTGGTCATCATCAATAATGCCGGTACGGCCCATGTCGGCGAGTTCGGCGGCCCCGAGAAAATCGTCGAAGCCAAGGGCGAAATCCTCGAAGGCCTGGGCGAGGGCGGTACGGCCATTCTGAATCTGGACGACAAGGCCTTCGCTACCTGGAAAGCCCGCGCCGGTGCGCACACGGTCATCAGTTTCGCCCGCAGCGATATCAAGGCGGACTTCTACGCCAGTGACATCGGTCGCGATGCCCGTGGCTGCCCGTCGTTCACGCTGCATGGCGCCGGTGACTCGGTGGCGGTGCAACTCAACGTGCTGGGTGAGCATAACGTCAGCAACGCCCTGGCCGCCGCGGCCGCCGCCCATGCCGTTGGTCTGAGCCTGAACGGCATCGCCGCCGGCCTGAATGCCGTGCAACCGGTCAAGGGCCGCACCGTGGCGCAGATCGCGCCTAACGGCGTGCGGGTGATCGATGACAGTTACAACGCAAATCCCACCTCGATGTGCGCGGCCATTGATATACTCGCCGGCTTTTCCGGGCGCACCGTTCTGGTGCTTGGGGATATCGGCGAACTGGGCCAGTGGGCGGAGGAAGGCCACCGTCAGGTGGGCGATTACGCACGCGGCAAGGTCGACGCCCTGTATGCAGTGGGTACCAACATGATTCATGCGGTCACGGCGTTCGGCGCCGATGGCCGACATTTCGCTACTCAAGCTGAGCTGATCGAAGCCGTTCGCGCCGAGACTGCCAGCAATACCACTATCTTGATCAAGGGCTCGCGCAGCGCTGCGATGGAAAACGTCGTGGCTGCACTGTGCGGTGCCAGCGGGGAGAAACATTAATGCTGCTGCTGTTGGCTGAGTATCTGCAACAGTTCCACAAGGGCTTCGCGGTCTTCCAGTACCTGTCCCTGCGCGGGATCCTCGGTGTACTGACCGCGTTGTCGCTGGCACTGTGCCTGGGCCCGTGGATGATCCGTACCCTGCAGATTCGCCAGATCGGTCAGGCTGTCCGTAATGACGGCCCGCAATCGCACTTGTCCAAATCAGGCACTCCTACCATGGGCGGTGCCTTGATCCTGTCCGCCATCGGCATCAGCACCCTGCTGTGGGCCGACCTGTCCAACCGTTACGTGTGGACGGTGCTGATCGTCACCATGTTGTTCGGGGCCATCGGCTGGGTCGACGATTACCGCAAAGTGATCGAAAAGAACTCGCGTGGCCTGCCGAGCCGCTGGAAGTACTTCTGGCAGTCGGTGTTCGGCCTGGGTGCTGCAATCTTCCTGTACAAGACAGCGCCGACCAGTGTCGAAACCACCCTGATCGTGCCGTTCCTCAAAGACGTCACCATTCCGCTGGGTATCGGCTTCGTCGTCCTGACCTACTTCGTCATCGTCGGCTCGAGCAACGCGGTCAACCTGACTGACGGCCTGGATGGCCTGGCGATCATGCCAACGGTCATGGTCGGCGGCGCCCTGGGCATCTTCTGCTACCTGTCGGGTAACGTGAAATTCGCCGAATACCTGCTGATCCCGTACGTACCCGGCTCGGGCGAACTGATCGTGTTCTGCGGCGCGTTGATCGGCGCGGGCCTCGGCTTCCTGTGGTTCAACACGTATCCGGCCCAGGTGTTCATGGGCGATGTCGGCGCGCTGGCGCTGGGCGCCGCGCTGGGCACTATCGCCGTGATCGTGCGCCAGGAAATCGTGCTGTTCATCATGGGTGGCATCTTCGTCATGGAAACCCTGTCGGTGGTGATCCAGGTCGCCTCCTTCAAGTTGACCGGCAAGCGCGTGTTCCGCATGGCGCCGATCCACCACCACTTTGAACTCAAGGGCTGGCCTGAGCCGCGCGTGATCGTCCGTTTCTGGATCATCACCGTGATTCTGGTGCTGATCGGCCTTGCAACCCTGAAACTGAGGTAGACGAGCGTGTCACTGATCGCTTCCGACCAATTCCGCATCGTTGTCGGCCTCGGCAAGAGCGGCATGTCCCTGGTTCGCTTCCTGGCGAGCCGGGGCATTGCCTTTGCGGTCGCCGACACCCGTGAGCAGCCGCCGGAACTGGACACCCTGCGCCGTGATTACCCGCAGGTGGAAGTACGTTGTGGTGAACTGGACGTGGACTTCCTGTGCCGCGCCAATGAGCTGTACGTGAGCCCCGGCCTGGCCCTGGCCACCCCGGCGCTGCAGCAGGCTGCAGCGCGTGGCGTCAAACTGTCCGGCGACATCGAACTGTTCGCCCGCCATGCCAAGGCTCCGATCATCGCGATCAGTGGCTCCAACGCGAAAAGCACCGTGACCACCCTGGTCGGCGAGATGGCTGCCAAGGCGGGCAAACGCGTGGCTGTCGGTGGCAACCTGGGCACCCCGGCCCTGGACCTGCTCAGCGATGATGTCGAGCTGTACGTCATGGAGCTGTCGAGCTTCCAATTGGAAACCACCGACCAGCTCAACGCCGAAGTCGCCACCGTGCTCAACATCAGCGAAGACCACATGGACCGCTACAGCGGGCTGCCTGCCTATCACCTGGCCAAGCACCGGATTTTCCGTGGCGCCCAGCAGGTGGTGGTCAACCGCCAGGACGCCCTGACCCGGCCGCTGCCGGTGGAAGGCCGCCCATGCTGGACCTTCGGCCTCAACCAGCCGGACTTCAAAGGGTTCGGCCTGCGTGAAGTGGATGGTGAGAAATACCTGGCCTTCGAATTCCAGGCGCTGATGCCTGCGCGCGAGCTGAAAGTGCGTGGCGCGCACAACCAGAGCAACGCCCTGGCGGCTCTGGCCCTGGGCCATGCTGCAGGGCTGCCGTTCGAGCCGATGCTCGCGGCCCTGCGCGAGTTCGGTGGCCTGGCCCATCGTTGCCAGTGGGTGCGTGAGCGCAACGGCGTGAACTGGTACGACGATTCCAAGGCCACCAACGTTGGCGCAGCGCTGGCAGCCATCGAAGGCTTGGGCGCGGACATCGAAGGCAAGCTGGTGCTGATCGCCGGTGGTGACGGCAAGGGTGCCGATTTCGCTGCCCTGCGCGAGCCGGTCGCACGCTTCTGCCGCGCCGTGGTGTTGCTCGGCCGTGATGCCGAGCGCCTGGCTGAAGCTCTGGGCGACGGCGTACCACTGGTGCGGGTCAAGGCCCTGGACGAGGCCGTGCAACAGTGTGCCGACCTGGCACAGCCCGGCGATGCCGTGCTGCTGTCGCCAGCCTGCGCCAGCCTCGACATGTTCAAGAACTTCGAAGAACGCGGGCGCCTGTTCGCCCAGGCGGCGGGGGGGCTGGCATGATCTTCGGCATCCTCAAGCCGTACCCGTCGCCGCTGATCAGCGGCCGTGGCATCGACCTCGACTTCGCCTTCCTGGCCGGCTGCCTGGCGCTGCTTGGCCTGGGCCTGGTGATGATCACTTCGGCGTCGTCGGAAGTAGCGGCGGTGCAATCGGGCAACCCGCTCTACCACATGTTCCGCCACCTGGTGTACGTGGCCATCGGCCTGGTCGCCTGCGGCGCGACCATGATGGTGCCGATCGCCACCTGGCAGCGCATGGGCTTCATGATGCTGGTCGGTGCCTTCGCGCTGCTGGTCATGGTGCTGGTGCCGGGCATTGGTCGTGAAGTGAACGGCTCGATGCGCTGGATCGGTTTCAGCTTCTTCAACGTCCAGCCTTCGGAGATCGCCAAGGTCTTCGTGGTCATCTACCTCGCAGGCTACCTGGTACGCCGGCAGACCGAGGTGCGCGAAAGCTGGATGGGCTTCTTCAAACCGTTCATCGTGCTGCTGCCGATGGCTGGCCTGCTGCTGATGGAGCCGGACTTCGGCGCCACCGTGGTGATGATGGGCGCCGCCGCAGCCATGCTGTTCCTAGGCGGGGTGGGGCTGTTCCGCTTCAGCCTGATGGTGGTGCTGGCGGTGGTTGCGGTATTCGTGCTGGTGCAGGCGCAGCCCTACCGGATGGCACGTCTGATCACCTTCACCGACCCTTGGTCCGACCAGTTCGGCTCCGGCTACCAGCTGACCCAGGCATTGATTGCCTTCGGCCGCGGCGAGTGGCTGGGCGTGGGCCTGGGCAATAGCGTCCAGAAGCAGTTCTACCTGCCCGAAGCGCACACCGACTTCGTGTTCTCGGTGCTCGCCGAAGAACTGGGTGTGGTCGGTTCGCTGGTGACCATCGCGCTGTTCGTCTTCGTCACCGTCCGCGCCTTGTACATCGGCCTGTGGGCCGAGAAGGCCAAACAGTTCTTTGCCGCCTACATGGCGTTCGGCCTGGCGTTCCTCTGGATCGGCCAGTTCCTCATCAACATAGGCGTGAACGTCGGCCTGCTGCCGACCAAGGGCCTGACCTTGCCGTTCCTCAGCTATGGGGGCAGCTCGCTGGTGATCTGCTGCGCCTGCGTAGGCTTGTTGCTGCGCATCGAGTGGGAGAGCCGCACGCACCTGGGCAGCGAGGAGCACGAATTCAAGGAAAGCGATTTTGCCGAGGAGACCAGTCATGGCCGCTGACGGCAAGAACGTACTGATCATGGCAGGCGGCACTGGGGGCCACGTGTTCCCGGCCCTGGCCTGCGCCCGTGAATTCCAGGCGCGCGGTTACAGCGTGCACTGGCTGGGCACCCCGCGCGGTATTGAAAATGAGCTGGTGCCGCAGGCCGGCTTGCCGCTGCACCTGATCCAGGTCAGCGGCCTGCGTGGCAAGGGCAAGCTGTCGCTGCTCAAGGCGCCGTTCACCCTGGTCAAGGCCGTGCTGCAAGCGCGCCGGATCATTCGGCAGCTCAAGCCGGTCTGTGTGGTCGGCTTTGGCGGCTACCTCACAGGCCCAGGTGGCGTGGCTGCACGCCTTTGCGGCGTGCCGCTGGTGATTCACGAACAGAACGCCCGTGCCGGGACTGCCAATCGCCTGCTGGTGCCGCTGTCGGCACGCGTCTGCGAAGCGTTCCCAGGTACCTTCGAGGCCAATGACAAGCTGCGTACCACTGGCAACCCAGTGCGCCCGGAGCTGTTCATGGACGCACACCGTGCGCCCCTGGCCGAGCGCCGCGCCCGCCTGTTGGTAATGGGTGGCAGCCTGGGTGCGGAACCATTGAACAAATTGTTGCCTAAGGCCCTGTCCGAGGTGCCCGCGAACCTGCGGCCCGAGGTGTTCCATCAGGCCGGCAAGAGCCACGCGCCGATCACCGCCGAGCGTTATCAGGAGGCGGGGGTCGAGGCTCAGGTAGAACCGTTCATCAAAGACATGGCCCATGCCTATGGCTGGGCCGACCTGGTGGTGTGCCGGGCCGGTGCCCTGACTGTCAGCGAACTCGCGGCAGCGGGCCTGCCTTCGATGCTGGTGCCTTTGCCCTATGCGATCGACGACCACCAGACCCACAACGCCCAATATCTGGCTCGGGAAGGCGCCGCCTTCCTTATGCCACAAGCGACAACTGGCGCAGCGCAGCTCGCTGAACGCCTGAACGAGGTGCTGATGCAACCCGAGAAACTCAACACCATGGCAGGCACCGCACGGCGCCTGGCCAAGCCTGCAGCAACCAGCACCGTGGTCGATATCTGCCTGGAGGTGGCCCATGGTTGAAAGCCAGAAAGCCATGCCCCACCCGAAAATGGGCCGGATCAACCGCATCCACTTCGTCGGCATCGGCGGCGTGGGCATGTGCGGTATCGCTGAAGTACTGCTGAACCTGGGCTACCAGGTGTCCGGTTCCGACCTCAAGGCGTCGCCGGTCACCGAGCGCCTGGAGTCGTTCGGCGCCGAGATCTTCGTCGGCCACCGCGCCGAGAACGCCGCCAATGCCGATGTGCTGGTGGTGTCCAGCGCCATCAACCCGGCCAACCCGGAAGTTGCCACCGCCCTTGAGCGGCGCATTCCGGTGGTGCCGCGTGCCGAGATGCTCGCCGAGCTGATGCGCTATCGCCACGGCGTCGCTGTTGCCGGTACCCACGGCAAGACCACCACCACCAGTTTGCTGGCCTCGGTGTTCGCCGCAGGCGGCCTGGACCCGACCTTCGTCATTGGTGGCCGCCTGACCGCTGCGGGCACCAATGCCCAGCTGGGCACCAGCCGCTACCTGATCGCCGAAGCCGATGAAAGCGACGCGAGCTTCCTGCACCTGCAACCGATGGTCGCCGTGGTCACCAACATCGACGCCGATCACATGGCCACCTACGAAGGTGACTTCAACAAACTGAAGAAAACCTTCGTCGAGTTCCTGCACAACCTGCCTTTCTACGGCCTGGCCGTGATGTGCCTGGATGACCCGGTGGTGCGCGAGATCCTGCCACAGGTCAAGCGCCCGACCGTGACCTATGGCTTCAGCGAAGAGGCCGATATCCGCGCCATCAACGTGCGCCAGCAGGGCATGCAGACCCATTTCACCGTGCTGCGCCGCGACTGCGAGCCGCTGGAAGTGTCGGTGAACATGCCCGGCAACCACAACGTGCTCAACGCGCTGGCCACCATCGCCATCGCCACCGACGAAGGTATCAGCGACGAAGCCATCGTCCAGGGCCTGTCGGGCTTCCAGGGCGTCGGCCGACGCTTCCAGGTATACGGCGAGCTGCCAGTCGACGGCGGCAGCGTGATGCTGGTCGACGACTACGGCCACCACCCGACCGAAGTGGCCGCGGTGATCAAGGCCGTGCGTGGCGGCTGGCCAAGCCGGCGCCTGGTGATTGTCTATCAGCCGCACCGTTATAGCCGCACCCGCGACCTGTACGACGACTTCGTACAAGTGCTGGGCGATGCCAACGTGCTGCTGCTGATGGAGGTCTATCCGGCCGGCGAAGAGCCGATCCCTGGGGCCGACAGCCGCCAGCTGTGCCACAGCATCCGCCAGCGCGGCAAGCTGGACCCGATCTACATCGAACGTGGCGCCGAGCTGGCGCCGGTGGTCCAGCCGCTGCTGCGCGCCGGCGACATCCTGCTGTGCCAGGGTGCCGGTGACGTCGGTGGCCTGGCCCCGCAATTGATGAAAAGCCCGCTGTTCGCTGGCGCCAAGCAGGAGAAGTCGAAATGACCAGCGCCTACGACAAGTTGCACTCGACCCTGGACGTCAAGGCATTCGGCCGCGTGGCTGTGCTGTACGGCGGCAAGAGCGCCGAGCGTGAGGTATCGCTGAAGTCCGGCGCCGCGGTGATCGAAGCCCTGACCAGCGCCGGTGTGGATGTCGTCGCTATCGACGTGGGCGACGACCTGCTGGCACGCCTGCAAAGCGAGAAGATCGACCGCGCCTTCATCATCCTGCACGGCCGTGGCGGTGAAGACGGCAGCATGCAGGGCCTGCTGGAGTGCCTCGGCATCCCTTACACCGGCAGCGGCATCCTCGCTTCGGCCCTGGCCATGGACAAGCTGCGCACCAAGCAGGTGTGGCAGAGCCTGGGTATTCCGACCCCGCGCCACGCCGTATTGGCCAGCGAAAGTGATTGTGTTGCAGCAAGTACGGAACTGGGCTTCCCGCTGATCGTCAAACCTGCCCATGAAGGCTCTAGCATCGGCATGGCCAAGGTGAGCAGCGAGCAAGAATTGATCGCTGCCTGGAAGGACGCTGCCAATTACGATTCGCAAGTTCTGGTCGAGCAATGGATCCACGGCCCGGAGTTCACCATCGCGGTTCTGCGTGGCCAGGTGCTGCCGCCGATCGCGCTGGGCACCCCGCACGTGTTCTACGACTACGACGCCAAGTACATCGCCAACGACACCCAGTACCGCATCCCGTGCGGCCTGGACACCGTCAAGGAACAGGAACTGATCGACCTGACCGCGCGCGCCTGCGATGCCATTGGCATCGAAGGCTGGGGCCGGCTGGACGTGATGCAGGACGAGCAGGGCCGGTTCTGGCTGCTCGAAGTCAACACCGCACCGGGCATGACTGATCATAGCCTGGTGCCCATGGCGGCCCGCGCGGCCGGCCTGGACTTCCAGCAACTGGTGCTGGCGATCCTGGCCGACAGCGTAGCGACGCGAGGTTAACAAGCCATGCAAGGCGCGATGATACGTCAGCAGCAACCCGTTACCGGCCGTAGCAAGCCGGTGCCGCGTGGTGCCAGCCGACTGGTGGCCGACGAGCCCGTATCGTCGCGCCTGCCGCGGCCGAGCCTGGGGGGCCTCAAGCGCCTGCTGTGGCCGGTATTGCTGGTGGCCGCAGGCTTTGGCGCCTACGAGGGCGCCGTTCGCCTGATGCCCTATGCCGACCGGCCGATCACCAAGATCGACGTGCAGGGCGACCTCAGCTACATCAGCCAGCAGTCGGTGCAGCAGCGGATCGCGCCCTACGTGGCGGCGAGCTTCTTCAGTGTCGACCTTGCTGCCATGCGTGTGGAGCTTGAGCAGATGCCGTGGATCGCCCACGCCGAGGTGCGCCGGGTGTGGCCGGACGAAGTGGTGATCCGCCTTGAAGAACAGCTGCCGGTGGCACGCTGGGGTGACGAGGCTTTGCTCAACAACCAGGGCCAGGCCTTTACCCCGCGCGAGCTGGCCAACTACGAGCACCTGCCGCAGCTGGCCGGGCCGCAGCGTGCCCAGCAACAAGTCATGCAGCAGTATCAGGTACTGAGCCAGATGCTGCGCCCCTTGGGCTTTTCCATCGCTCGCCTGGAGCTGCGCGAGCGGGGCAGTTGGTTCCTGACCACCGGTGCAAGCAGTGCCGGCCCAGGGATCGAGCTGCTGTTGGGGCGCGACCATCTGGTGGAGAAGATGCGCCGTTTCATTGCCATTTACGACAAGACACTCAAAGAGCAGATCACCAACATCGCCCGCATTGATCTGCGTTATTCCAACGGACTTGCCGTTGGTTGGCGGGAACCGAACGCACCGACGACGGCCCAACCCGCCGTTGCGAAGAATTAGAGAGAGGCAGGACAATGGCAAACGCGCATAGCGGCAAAATGATCGTCGGGCTGGACATTGGCACCTCCAAGGTGGTGGCGCTGGTGGGTGAAGTGGGCGAAGACGGCACCCTCGAGATCGTGGGTATCGGCACCCATCCGTCCCGCGGCCTGAAGAAGGGCGTGGTGGTGAACATCGAGTCGACCGTGCAGTCGATCCAGCGCGCAGTGGAAGAAGCGCAGCTGATGGCAGGCTGCCGCATCCACTCGGCCTTCGTCGGTGTAGCGGGCAACCACATCCGCAGCCTGAACTCCCACGGCATCGTCGCGATCCGCGACCGCGAGGTCAGCGTCGCCGACCTCGAGCGTGTGCTCGACGCCGCCCAGGCGGTGGCCATTCCGGCTGACCAGCGCGTGCTGCACACCTTGCCCCAGGACTACGTGATCGATAACCAGGAAGGCGTGCGCGAGCCGCTGGGCATGTCTGGCGTGCGCCTGGAAGCCAAGGTTCACGTGGTCACCTGCGCGGTCAACGCGGCGCAGAACATCGAGAAGTGCGTACGCCGCTGCGGTCTGGAAATCGACGACATCATCCTTGAGCAGCTGGCTTCGGCCTACTCGGTGCTGACCGACGATGAAAAAGAACTTGGCGTGTGCCTGGTGGACATCGGCGGCGGCACCACCGACATCGCCATCTTCACCGAAGGCGCAATCCGTCACACCGCGGTGATCCCGATTGCCGGCGACCAGGTGACCAACGACATCGCCATGGCCCTGCGTACACCGACCCAGTACGCCGAGGAAATCAAGATTCGCTACGCCTGCGCCCTGGCCAAGCTGGCCGGCGCCGGCGAGACCATCAAGGTGCCGAGCGTGGGCGACCGTCCACCGCGCGAGCTGTCGCGCCAGGCCCTGGCCGAAGTGGTAGAGCCGCGTTACGACGAGCTCTTCACCCTGATCCAGGCCGAGCTGCGCCGCAGCGGTTACGAGGACCTGGTGCCAGCCGGCATCGTCCTCACCGGCGGCACCGCGAAGATGGAAGGCGCCGTCGAACTGGCCGAAGAAATCTTCCACATGCCGGTACGCCTGGGCGTACCGCACAGCGTTCGGGGGCTGAGCGACGTGGTGCGCAACCCGATCTATTCCACCGGCGTGGGCTTGCTCACTTACGGCCTGCTGAAGCAGTCCGAGGACCTGATCCTGACCGGTAACAGCAACAGCAGCAACAACAGCTATGGCGATGAACCGAAGGCCCCAGTACTTGAGCGCTTCAAGAAGTGGGTCCAGGGCAACTTCTAAGTTTCAAAGCAGTAGTGGTAGGCGCGACAACTAGAGAACTGTAAGGAGAGGGAAAATGTTCGAGCTCGTAGACAACGTCCCGCAAAGCCCGGTCATCAAAGTGATCGGCGTCGGCGGTGGCGGCGGCAACGCCGTCAACCACATGGTGAAGAGCAGCATCGAAGGCGTCGAATTCATCTGCGCCAACACCGATGCCCAGGCGCTGAAAAGCATTGGCGCACGCACCATCCTGCAACTGGGTACCGGCGTGACCAAAGGTCTGGGTGCCGGTGCCAACCCGGAAGTCGGCCGTCAGGCCGCGCTGGAAGACCGTGAGCGCATCGCCGAGGTGCTGCAGGGCACCAACATGGTGTTCATCACCACCGGCATGGGTGGCGGTACCGGTACCGGTGCGGCGCCGATCATCGCCGAAGTGGCGAAGGAAATGGGCATCCTCACCGTAGCCGTGGTGACCCGTCCGTTCCCGTTCGAAGGCCGCAAACGTATGCAGATCGCCGATGAAGGCATCCGCATGCTGGCCGAGAGCGTCGACTCGCTGATCACCATCCCCAACGAGAAGCTGCTGACCATCCTGGGCAAGGATGCCAGCCTGCTGTCCGCCTTTGCCAAGGCCGACGATGTACTGGCCGGTGCCGTTCGCGGTATCTCCGACATCATCAAGCGCCCGGGCATGATCAACGTCGACTTTGCCGACGTGCGCACCGTGATGGGCGAAATGGGCATGGCGATGATGGGTACCGGTTGCGCCAGCGGCCCGAACCGTGCTCGCGAAGCCACCGAGGCGGCAATCCGCAACCCGTTGCTCGAAGACGTCAACCTGCAGGGCGCCCGCGGCATCCTGGTGAACATCACCGCAGGCCCTGACCTGTCGCTGGGTGAGTACTCCGACGTGGGTAGCATCATCGAAGCCTTCGCCTCCGACCACGCGATGGTCAAGGTGGGCACCGTGATCGACCCGGACATGCGTGACGAACTGCACGTGACCGTGGTTGCCACTGGCCTGGGCGCGCGCATCGAGAAGCCGGTCAAGGTAGTCGACAACACCCTGCAGACCGCTCAGCAGGCATACGAGGCTTCCAACCCGGCCCCGGTTCGCCAGGAGCAGCCTGCGGTCAACTACCGTGACCTGGAGCGCCCGACCGTCATGCGCAACCAGGCCCATGCAGGTGCCGCTGCGGCAGCTAAACTCAACCCACAGGATGACCTGGATTACCTGGATATCCCAGCCTTCCTGCGCCGTCAGGCTGATTAATGGAATTTATCAGGGGTATAAGGGTGGTTGGTGTTCAGCAAAGGCCGGGTCTGTTATTATCCCCAGCCTTTGTTGATACCTGTTCGCAATTTGCGATGAAGCGGCCAATGCCATGATTAGACAACGCACCCTGAAGAATACCATCCGTGCCACAGGCGTCGGCCTGCACTCCGGGGAGAAGGTCTACCTGACCCTCAAGCCTGCGCCTGTCGACACCGGCATCGTCTTCCGTCGCGCCGACCTCGACCCTGTGGTCGAGATCCCGGCACGTGCGGCCAACGTCGGTGAGACCACCATGTCCACCACGCTGGTCAACGGTGACGTCAAGGTCGATACCGTCGAGCACCTGCTCTCCGCCATGGCGGGTCTGGGCATCGATAACGCCTACGTCGAGCTCTCCGCCTCGGAAGTTCCGATCATGGATGGCAGCGCCGGTCCCTTCGTATTCCTGATTCAGTCTGCTGGCCTGGAAGAACAGGACGCAGCCAAGAAGTTCATCCGTATCCTGCGTGAAGTAACAGTGGAAGAGGGCGACAAGCGCGCCACTTTCCTGCCTTTCGAAGGCTTCAAGGTGAGCTTCGAGATCGACTTCGATCACCCGGTCCTCAAGGGCCAGACCCAGAGCGCAGTCGTCGACTTCTCCAGCACCTCGTTCGTGAAGGAAGTCAGCCGCGCCCGCACCTTCGGTTTCATGCGTGACATCGAGTACCTGCGCAAGCACAACCTTGCGCTGGGCGGCAGTGTAGAGAACGCCATTGTTGTCGATGAGACCGGCGTACTTAACGAAGACGGCCTTCGTTCCGAAGACGAATTCGTCAAGCACAAGATCCTCGACGCCATCGGCGACCTGTATCTGCTGGGCAACAGCCTGATCGGCGAGTTCAAGGGCTACAAGTCCGGGCACGCGCTGAACAACCAGCTGCTGCGCAAGCTCATTGCCGAAACCGATGCCTGGGAAGTGGTCACCTTCGAAGATGCCAGTACGGCACCGATCTCTTATATGCGCCCTGTTGCGGCCGTGTAAGTTCGAACACTCTCTCTAGTGATTAAGGCCACCTTCGGGTGGCCTTTTTTATGCCTGAGTCTAGTGGGTTGAGGTGGAGATAATTAACCCCCGACGCAGTATCCGGACGCCTCGTAAGGCTAGTCTCTATGAGTGGTTTCGCAAAGGGTTGCGCAGCAGTCTAGTGTTTTTAGGGTGATGAAATCGACATAGCTGTGATCCTTGATGTTAAACTGAACTCTAGTGATTGGCTTGGATTCTGGGGAGGTGAATTTCACTTCGAAATCTCTTACTTCCCCGGTGCCGCTGTAGGGTAATTCGTCTATTAACTTTCCATTTGTGGTAAAGAAGCTGACGGTTGCCTGATGATGAAGTTGGGTCCAGAAGAATTCAATACTATGATATTCGCCGTTCAAATCGAGTTGGACTACTTGATTGTCCGAACTTTGGCTTTGTGCCAGGATCAGCGCCATGCCCTCGGCCTTGCCGGGCTTTGTTATGTCGACCTTTCGAATTCCGGTAATCGAACCGTTTTCACTGCTGACATTGCGTAGGGTGAAATGCCTGAGCGGGCTTTCCTCACCCGGGCCTAGGATTACCGCAGCCTCATCCTCAAAGTCGATCTTGAGAACGTGAGGGAACATGCGAATATCATCCAGGGCAAATTCAACCTCATGGTCGCTGCCTAGTGTAAGAACGTGGGTGGATTGTGTGGCTTTGAATGAAATGACGAAATTTTGCCATTCATCATTTGCTTTGAAGGTGGAGCGATATTTGATGGTGCTGTCGATGTACCAGGAGAGTTGTGGGCTTTTGACTGTGTCAGACAAACGTTTTGCGCGTAAGGAAATCGTGTAGCATTCGCCTGCAATGAAATTGGCTTCCTTATGGATTAGCAGCGATCCTTCGTAGTGTTCGGGGAGTGGGAGCGGAGGTGACGCAATGCTGACCCCGACGTAAGTGTTCTGCGCTTCGTGGATAAATTTCATTGAGTGCCTAGGCTCGATGATTGCCCAGCCATTCCAGTTATCGTTGAAGAAAGATGTGTGTTCGCTGTAGTTGGTTGGGATAGGCATCTTGCTGCACTCGAATGAAGGAGCGTGCAGTAAGTCACCGCATTCGTGGAAGCGCAACTGGTAGAAATGATAGGTCTAGGCTGCGAACCACCCAGCTTATATTCAATCTTTTACTTTGATGCATGTTTGGCAAGTCGCTCCAGGGCGGCGCGCAGTTTGGGGTCGGCGATGCCCTCGGCGGAATCGCGAATGCTTTCAGCAGCATTGGGGGAGAGTTCGGCGCTGTGCCGGCCACGTTTCACGGGGACCAGCGGAGGTTGCACCTTGTAGAGGATACGTCGCAAGTTTCCAAATGCCTCCATGGCCTGCAACTCCCGCATCAGGCGCTTCTGCTGGTAGCGCAGGCGTGTGGCCCAGTGCCCGTCGGTAACCACCAGCAACAGCGTGCCGTCGCGCCACGACGCCACATGGCAATGCTCACGCGCAGCAGGCTGCAGCTGGCTCTCCAGCAGGCGTTGCAGGTGTTCCAGGCGCTCGGCCTGGTTCAGCAGCAGGCGCAGCGGGCGCACCTGGCGCAGCAGCGCGGAGGGCGGCTGGGCGGGGGAGGGTTTGTAGGCCATGGGGTACGTATGAAGTTACAAGATCGGCAGTCTAACATCTCTGTCGCCTGTACCGGCCTAATCGCCGCAAAGCAGGGCCTGAGGCCTGCGGCTATTCCTGTGGCAGCCGGCTTGCCGGCGATAGGGCCAGGACAGGCGCTGAAGGATACGAGCCATTCTCGATACGTTTCATCATGCATCGGGTTGAACTCAGGGAAAATGCCCCTATCTTAGAAAAGCCCCGCCTGAGCGCTGTGCCAGCATCGTGGTAAACCACCACTTTCCTCACCATCGTTTCCGGGTAGAATGCTCGTTCGCATGCGGCCTCAGGGCTGCACGGGCGACTCATGGGGCCGCCCTCCATCCCTACGTGTGGAAGATCCTGCCGATATGTTTGCGCCTTTGTTAAAGAAACTTTTTGGAAGCAAGAATGAGCGTGAAGTCAAACGCATGCTCAAGACGGTAAGTATCGTCAATGCCTTCGAAGAGAAAATGGTCGCCCTCTCCGATGAGCAACTGCGCGCCAAGACCGCAGAGTTCAAGGAGCGCCTGGCCAAAGGCGAGACACTGGACCAACTGCTGCCTGAAGCCTTCGCCGTGGCCCGTGAGGCCGGCAAGCGCGTGATGGGCATGCGCCACTTCGACGTGCAGCTGATCGGCGGTATGACCCTGCACGAGGGTATGATCGCAGAAATGCGCACCGGTGAAGGCAAGACCTTGGTCGGTACCCTGGCCGTCTACCTCAATGCCTTGTCCGGCAAAGGCGTGCACGTGGTTACCGTCAACGATTACCTGGCCCGCCGTGACGCCAACTGGATGCGCCCGCTGTACGAATTCCTCGGCCTGTCCGTGGGCATCGTCTCGGCGTTCCAGCCGCCTGAAGAAAAGCGCGCTGCGTATGCGTCCGACATCACCTACGGCACCAACAACGAGTTCGGTTTCGACTACCTGCGCGACAACATGGCGTTCAGCCAGGAAGAGAAGTTCCAGCGTGAACTCAACTTCTCGGTCATCGACGAAGTCGACTCGATCCTCATCGACGAAGCGCGTACCCCGCTGATCATCTCCGGCCAGGCCGAGGACAGCTCCAAGCTGTACATCGAGATCAACCGCCTGATCCCGCGCCTGACCCAGCACATCGAAGAAGTCGAAGGCCAGGTCACCCAGGAAGGCCACTTCACCATCGACGAGAAGAGCCGCCAGGTCGAGCTCAACGAAGCCGGTCACCAGTTCATCGAAGAGATGCTCACCCAGGCCGGGCTGCTGGCCGAGGGCGAGAGCCTCTACTCGGCGCACAACCTGGGCCTGCTGACCCACGTTTACGCTGGCCTGCGTGCGCACAAGCTGTTCCACCGCAACGTCGAGTACATCGTCCAGGACGGCCAGGTTCTGCTGATCGACGAACACACCGGCCGTACCATGCCGGGCCGCCGCTTGTCCGAAGGCCTGCACCAGGCCATCGAAGCGAAAGAGAACCTGAACATCCAGGCCGAGAGCCAGACCCTGGCGTCGACCACCTTCCAGAACTACTTCCGTCTGTACACCAAGCTGTCCGGCATGACCGGTACCGCCGACACCGAAGCGTTCGAGTTCCAGTCGATCTATGGCCTCAACGTGATGGTCATCCCGCCGAACAAGCCGCTGGCGCGTAAGGACTTCAACGACCTGGTGTACCTGACCGCCGACGAGAAATACGCCGCGATCATTGCCGACATCAAGGAAAGCATGGTTCTCGGCCGCCCGGTTCTGGTGGGTACCGCGACCATCGAAACCTCCGAGCACATGTCGGCCCTGCTGCAGAAAGAGGGTATCGAGCACAAGGTACTGAACGCCAAGTACCACGAGAAAGAAGCCGAGATCATTGCCCAGGCCGGTGCCCCGGGTGCGCTGACCATCGCCACCAACATGGCCGGCCGTGGTACCGACATCCTGTTGGGCGGCAACTGGGAAGCCGAAGTGGCTGCCCTGGACAACCCGAGCGCCGAGCAGATCGCGCAGATCAAGGCTGACTGGCAGAAGCGTCACCAGCAGGTGATCGAATCGGGTGGCCTGCACGTGATCGCCTCCGAGCGCCACGAATCGCGCCGTATCGACAACCAGCTGCGTGGCCGTTCCGGTCGCCAGGGCGACCCAGGCTCCAGCCGCTTCTACCTGTCGTTGGAAGACAGCCTGATGCGCATCTTCGCCTCCGACCGGGTGAAGAACTTCATGAAGGCGCTGGGCATGCAGTCTGGCGAGGCCATCGAGCACCGCATGGTCACCAATGCCATCGAAAAGGCGCAGCGCAAGGTTGAAGGCCGCAACTTCGACATTCGCAAGCAGCTGCTCGAATACGATGACGTGGCCAACGAACAGCGCAAGGTGATCTACCACATGCGCAACAGCCTGCTGGCGGCCGAGAACATCGGCGATACCATCGAGGAGTTCCGCAAGGAAGTGCTCGACGCCACCATCAGCCAGCACATTCCGCCGCAGTCGCTGCCTGAGCAGTGGGACGTGGCGGGCCTTGAAGCTGCGCTGTCCAGCGACTTCGCCATGAAGCTGCCGATCCAGCAGTGGCTCGACGAGGATGATCACCTCTACGAAGAGACCCTGCGCGAGAAGCTGCTGAAAGAAATCACCACCGCCTACACCGAGAAGGAAGACCAGGCCGGCATCGACGCCCTGCGCACCTTCGAGAAGCAGATTTTGCTGCGCGTGCTGGACGACCTGTGGAAAGACCACCTGTCGACCATGGACCACCTGCGCCACGGTATTCACCTGCGTGGCTATGCGCAGAAGAACCCGAAGCAGGAGTACAAGCGCGAATCCTTCAGCCTGTTCCAGGAGCTGCTCGAGTCGATCAAGCGCGACACCATCCGCGTGCTGTCGCACGTTCAAGTGCGCCGCGAAGACCCGATCGAAGAAGAAGCCCGCCTGCGCCGCGAAGCCGAAGAACTGGCCAGCCGCATGCAGTTCCAGCATGCCCCGGCGCCAGGCCTGGAGAGCGAGCAGCTGAGCGAAGAGGGTGCTGAAGTGGCCGTGGCAGCTGCCCCGGTGCGCAACGACCAGAAGCTGGGCCGCAACGAGCCGTGCTGGTGTGGTTCGGGCAAGAAGTTCAAGCATTGCCATGGGCAGATCGAGTGATCTGAACCTCTCGCAGTAACGTGACAAAACCGGGGCCGCTGTGCGCCCCATTCGCGGCACAAGGCCGCTCCCACAGGGACCGCGTGCGTTCTTGTGGGAGCGGCCTTGTGCCGCGAATGGGGCGCGAAGCGGCCCCGCTCTTCCATCATCAATTCACCGTTTTTCTAGGAGCGCTCTAATGGCTGTTGGTCTTGGTCCTTTGCCCACCCTGCACCCGGTTCCGGGTTTTGAACTCGGCATCGCGTCTGCCGGCATCAAGCGCCCAGGGCGCAAGGATGTAGTGGTCATGCGCTGCGCCGAAGGTTCCAGCGTGGCTGGCGTGTTCACCCTCAACGCCTTCTGTGCAGCGCCGGTGATCCTCTCCAAGCAGCGCGTTCAGGGCACCGTGCGCTACCTGCTGACCAACACCGGCAATGCCAACGCCGGTACCGGCGCACCGGGCCTGGCCGCTGCCGAGCGTACCTGCGCCAAGCTGGCAGAGCTGACCGGCGTACCCGCCGAAGCGGTATTGCCGTTTTCCACCGGTGTAATCGGCGAGCCGCTGCCGGTCGAGAAGATCGAAGGCGCCCTGCAGGCCGCGCTGGATAACCTGTCGGAAAACAACTGGGCCGAAGCCGCCACTGGCATCATGACCACCGACACCCTGCCCAAGGGGGCCAGCCGCCAGTTCCAGCACGAGGGCGTGACCGTCACCGTGACCGGTATCAGCAAAGGCGCCGGCATGATCCGCCCGAACATGGCCACCATGCTCGGCTACATCGCCACCGACGCCAAGGTCGCCCCCAAGGTGCTCAAGGACCTGATGCTCGACGGTGCCAACAAGTCGTTCAACCGCATCACCATCGATGGCGACACCTCGACCAACGACTGCTGCATGCTCATCGCCACCGGCAAGGCCAACCTGCCGGAAGTCACCGAAGCCAGCGGGGCGCTGTTCGAAGCGCTGAAAAAGGCTGTGTTCGAAGTGTGCATGGAAGTGGCCCAGGCCATCGTCCGTGACGGCGAAGGCGCCACCAAGTTCGTTACCGTGCAGGTCAACGGCGGTGGTAACCATCAAGAGTGCCTGGACGTCGGTTACGCCGTTGCCCATTCGCCGCTGATCAAGACCGCGCTGTTCGCCTCCGACCCGAACTGGGGCCGTATCCTGGCCGCTGTGGGCCGTGCCGGTGTGCCGGAACTGGATGTCAGCCTGATCGACGTGTACCTCGACAACGTCTGCATCGCCAGCCAAGGCGGCCGCAGCCCGAGCTACACCGAGGCGCAGGGTTCGGCAGTGATGGCCCAGGAAGAAATCACCATCCGTATCGAGCTGGGCCGTGGCCAGTGCAGCGAAACCATCTGGACCACCGACCTGTCCCACGAGTACGTGAAAATCAACGCCGAATACCGTACCTGATGCAACAGGGGCCGCTTCGCGGCCCATCGCGACACAAGGCCGCTCCTGCATCGGTCTGCTTCTCTGCAGGAGCGGCCTTGTGTCGCGAAAGGGCTGCACAGCAGCCCCATAATTCCAAACAATGGAGCCGACCCATGAGCTATCACCTGATCATCGGCGACAAGCTGTATTCTTCGTGGTCGCTACGCGCCGCCCTGGCCCTTGAACTGGCCGGTGTGCCCTACGAAGAAACCCTGATCAAACTCAACCAGCCCGACACCCGTCGGCGCATCCTGGCATTCTCCTCTACCGGCAAGGTGCCGCTGCTCAAGACCGAGCACGGCGTGATCGCCGACTCTTTGGCCATCGCCGAATACCTCAACGAATGCCACCCCGAGGCCCAGCTGTGGCCGGCCGACGTGGCCGCACGTGCCCAGGCCCGCTCGGCCTGCGCACAGATGCACAGCGGCTTCTTCGCCCTGCGTGGGGCCATGCCGTTCGACCTGTCGCGGGATGAGGGGCTGGAGAATGTTCCGCTGGACGTGCAGGTGGACATCGACCGAATCGTCGCGCTGTGGTCCGAATGCCGTCTGGTGTCCAAGGACAGCGGGCCATTCCTGTTCGGCACAGCGACCCTGGCCGATGCCTTCTTCGCCCCGGTGGCCGTGCGCTTGCGCAGCTACCGCGTAGAAGTGCCCGCGCAGGCAGCCGCTTACATCGAGACTATTTACCAGTGGCCAGCCTTCAAGGCCTGGCAACAAGCTGGCCTGGCGGAGCGTGAAGGGTGAAACGGATTCATGTAGCAGCAGCGGTCATTCGCGGTAACGATGGCCGCATTCTCATTGCCCGGCGCGCCGATGGCCAGCACCAGGGCGGCCTCTGGGAGTTTCCCGGCGGCAAGGTGGAGGAGGGCGAAAGCGTCGAAACGGCGCTGGCCCGCGAGCTTCGCGAAGAGCTTGGTATCGAAGTGACCCGTTCGCGGGCGCTGATCAAGGTCAGCCACGATTACCCTGACAAGCAGGTATTGCTGGATGTCCGCGAGGTTCAGGCGTTTACGGGCGAACCCCATGGTGCTGAGGGCCAGCCGCTGGCCTGGGTTACGCCACGGGAGCTTGCGGATTACGACTTCCCCGAGGCCAACAAGCCGATCGTGGCCGCTGCGCGCCTGCCGGACCAGTACCTGATTACCCCGGACGGCCTGGAAGTGCCCCAGATGCTCAAGGGCATCCAGAGGGCCGTGGCCAATGGTACCCGCTTGATCCAACTGCGCGCGCCGGACATGTACGACCCCAAGTACCGGGACGTGGCGGTGGATGCAGTGGGGCTGTGTGGCGGCAAGGCACAGCTGATGCTCAAAGGGCCGCTTGAGTGGTTGGGCGACTTCCCGTCCGCCGGTTGGCACCTGACTGCAGCGCAGCTGCGCAAGTACGCCGCCAAGGGCCGGCCATTCCCCAAGGAGCGGTGGCTGGCAGCGTCCTGCCACACGGCCGAGGAGCTGGCGCTGGCGGAGCAGATGGGCGTTGATTTCGTCACCCTGTCGCCGGTGCAGGCGACCCAGACACACCCTGAGGCGGTGCCGCTGGGCTGGGAGGAGGCGCAGCGGTTGATTGCAGGGTTCAGCCACCCGGTGTTCTTGCTCGGTGGGGTCGGGCCGGGCGAGCGTGAGCGCGCGTGGGAAGCTGGCGCGCAAGGTGTTGCCGGGATTCGGGCGTTCTGGCCTGAGGCCTGAGTGGGCGGGTAGAGGGGCCGCTTCGCGGCCCTTTCGCCGGCAAGCCGGCTCCCACAGGGACTGCGCCGGCCGCACGGGCATTGGTGACTCTGTGGGAGGCAAAGCCGCAACTCGCGGTGTCAGCTTGCTGGCTTATCCGCCGCCTGCCATAACACCTCGGCAACCCCCTGCCGCCGCCCGATGATCCGCGCCGCGACAAACAGCAGATCCGAAAGGCGGTTGATGTACGCCAACCCTACGCCTGCCAGCGGTTCCACAGCATTCAACTGCTGACACCGCCGCTCCGCACTGCGCGCCAGGCTACGGCACACATGGGCTTGGGCGATCAGCGCCGAGCCGCTGGGCAGAATGAAGTTTTTCAGCGGCCCCAGCTCTTCGTTCCACACATCGATGGCGGCCTCCAGCCGCTCCACTTCGGCCTGGTTCAACGCTTGGTAACTGGGCATCGCCAGTTCGCCGCCCAGGTCGAACAAACGGTGCTGGCAGGGCGCCAGAACCTCGCTGACCTCGTCCAGCCCCTGCTCGGCCAAGCCGGCCAGCAGCAGCCCAAGCTGGCTGTTGAGGCTGTCCACCTCGCCGATCGCTTCGATCCGAGGATGGTCCTTGGGCACCCGGCGCCCATCGCCCAGGCCGGTTTCGCCTTGGTCGCCGGTGCGGGTGTAGATCTTCGACAGGCGATAGCCCATGTCATGCCTCCGTTTTGGTCGGCGCCGCCGCTGCTGGCAGGCCCAGGGGCAGGCGCAGGGTGAAGCAGGTGCCCTGGCCGGGCGTGGACTGCACTTCCATCTGCCCCTTGTGGTTGTTGGTGATGATGAAGTACGAAACCGACAGCCCAAGGCCAGTACCCTGGCCGATCTCCTTGGTGGTGAAGAACGGCTCGAAGGTGCGCTTGCGCACGGCCTCGGGCATGCCGACGCCATTGTCCTCGACCTGGATTTCCGCCCAGGGCGGGCTAAGCCGGGTGCGCAAGGTGATGCGCCCGGGTTCGTTGGTTTGCGGCCGCTGGTGGATGGCCTGGGCGGCGTTCTTCAGCAGGTTCAGCAGCACTTGCTCCAGTTCGTTGGCGGTACACGGCACCGGGCCGAGGTTGGGGTCGAACTGACGGACGATCGCCTGGCCCTTGAAGTCGAAGCCGATGGCCAGGTCGAAGTCGTTGCCGGCGATCTCCACTGCCTGGTCGATCAGCGCTGGCAAGTCGCAGGGCGCCAGTTGACGATTGCTGCGGCGGCTGAAGCTGAGCATGTGGGTGACGATTTTGGCCGCCCGGGCGCCAGCCTGCTGAATGCCGTTCAGCAGCTGCGGCACCTCGCGGCTTTCCAGGTAGCGGTTGACCATGGGCAGGTCGATGCCCAGTTCGCTTGCCTGCTCCTGATTGCGCGGCAGTTCTGGCGAGAGGCGCCGGCGGATGTTCTGCACGTTGTGCAGGATCGCCCCCAGCGGGTTGTTGATCTCGTGTGCCATGCCCGCGGCGAGGCCACCGACCGAGAGCATTTTTTCCGATTGCACCATCATTTCTTCCAGCGACAGACGCTGGGTAATGTCGTCGATACGGATGACCACGCCACGGCCGCCACCGCCCATCAGCGGGTAGAAGGTCAGCGCATAATGGCGCAGGTCATCGTCCTTGGGCCAGGTAACCCGTTCGATCTTCGCCACGCGGTGTTTCTCCACGGTCTCCTTGAGCTGTGGCAAAAACGGCTTGAGCGGTTCGAAGGCGATGAAGATCGGCTGGTTGAGCGCCTCGTCCAGCGGCGTGCCGGAGAGCACCGTGGCTTCGTGGTTCCACTGGGTTACGTAGAGCTGTTCGTCGAGGGCGATCAGCGCCGAAGGCATGGAGTCGATGATGCTGTTGAGGTAGTTCTGAAAGCCGGTGAGCTTTTTCTCGATCTTGCTGCGCACCTGGACTTCCAGCTCCAGTTTGCGGTTGGTATGACGGGTTTCCTCGGCCAGGCCCTGGGCCTGGTCGTAAGCGTCCTGGAATTCGTCGCGGGTGCGCTTGAGCTGCTGCTCGCGCGCCTCGATGCGCGAGAGCATGGTGTTGAAGGCGTCGGCCAGGCTGCCGATTTCGTCGTCGTTGCCGCGTTTGGCGCGCATGGCGTAGCTTTCTTCGCGGGTGACCTGGCGGCTGAGCTCTTCGAGCTGGTTGATCGGCTGAGTAATCAGGCGCTTGATCTGCCGGGCGATCACCAGCCAAAGCAGAATGCTGAACACCAGGATCGCTAGGCTGGCACTGAGCGTGCCGGTGTAGAAGGCTGTAGGCAGTTCGCTGCTGGCCACCAGCAGCAGGTGGGCTGGCGGGCTGGCATCGCGGGGGATGCGGATCAGCTGGGTGCTGCGAAACTCCATCAGGCGCCAGCCGTCGATGTTGCGATACCGTTTGGGCAGGGCCAGGGGGTCGCCATGCTGCAACTGGGCCAGCAGGCGGCCATCGCCACCGTAGACGGCCGCGGCGCGCAGCGGGGTGTAGCTGTCCAGTTCCTTGAGCAGCGCCGTGGCGGTGTCCTGATTGTCACCGGCGCGGGCTGCCAGTTGCGGGTTGGCGACCAGCCGGCCGATGGTCTGCAAGGCTTGCGGCGCCATGCTCTCCTGGGTGATCCAGTAGGCGGCGCTGATGAACGTGAGGTTGGCCACCAGCAGGATGGTCACCAGCAGCACCAGCAGGGCCGCCAGCAGCTTCTGCCCGACCGGGAGGTTTTCCAGGCGTTGGCGCAAGGTCATGGGCTAGGCAATGTCCGTATCCGGTTGAGAGGGCGCGTCAGGCGCAGGGCAAACCACGCGCACGCAGGTTATCGACCAGGCGCCGGTGCAGGCGTTCCAGCTGCGGCAGCACCATGCCGTGGCGGGCTGCGGCGCGGCAGGCATGGCCGAGCAGGTAGTGAACCTCGGTACGTCGGCCCGCGCGCACGTCCTGGTACATGGAAGAGTAGTTGGCTGAGGTGGCGAGGATCACCCGTTGCACTTCTTCGTCGAGGTTTTGCGCAGCCTCCGGCTGGCCGCAGCGTTGCAGCAGCTGGGCCAGTTCATTGCTCAAACCGTCGACTTCGCTCAGGTGCGCCAGCAAGCCGCCGTTGTGGCAGTCGTGCAGCACGGTCAGCGGGTTGATCGCGCAATTAAGCGCCAGTTTGCGCCACAGGCGGGTGAGGATGTCCACGGTCCATTCAGCCGGAATGCCGGCCTCGTGCAGGTCGTCGAACCATTCGGGTATGGCTGGGTTGGCGGGGTCGCCCAGCCAGTTGAAGCCGTGGCCGGCAAAGCGTACCCGCCAATCGTCCTCGCGGAACGCACCCTCGGTGCTCGAGGCGAAGATGCAGCGGGCATGCGGGACCTGGTCTGCGACCTCATCCTGGCTGCCAAGACCGTTCTGCAGCAGCACGATTTCGGCGCCATCGGCCAAGCGCGCGGCCAGGCGATCGATTGCCGGCGCCGCGTCATAGGCTTTGCACGCCACCAGCAGGCGGTGCACGGGCCCGCTGGACTCGGCAGTTTCGGCAGGGATCGCATAATGCGTCGGCTGGTCCTGTTCCACCAGCGTCAGGCCACCGGCCTGCTGGTAGGCCTGCAAACGCTGCCCGTCGCGCAGGATCAGGCGCACTGCCTTGCCCGCCCGCGCCAGGCGGCAAGCCCAGAGGCTGCCGAGGCTACCGGCGCCGAGAATATGCCAGGTGCTGCTCATCTGCGTTTCGCAACCCGTTATAATGAGTCCGCATTTTAACCTTCTAACCCCGACGCGCTCCATCTTCAGACTGAGCGCGCTTTTATTTTATGGAGAACAACCATGCCTTCGTTCGACGTGGTATCGGAACTGGACAAGCACGAAGTGCAGAACGCCGTCGAAAACGCCATCAAGGAGCTCGACCGCCGTTACGACCTCAAAGGCAAGGGCAGCTTCGAGTTCAAGGACAAGGAGCAGACCGTGATGCTGACCGCCGAGGCCGAGTTCCAGCTCGAGGCGATGATCGAGATCCTGCGCCTGGCGCTGGTCAAGCGCAAGATCGACGTCAAATGCCTGGAAACCAAGGACGCGTACCCTTCCGGCAAGGAAATGAAGCAGGAAGCCAAGTTCCGCGAAGGCATCGACAAGGAGCTGGCGAAGAAGATCGTCGCCCACATCAAGGACGCCAAGCTCAAGGTTCAGGCCGCTATCCAGGGTGAGCAGGTGCGCGTCACCGGCAAGAAGCGCGACGACCTGCAAGAGGCCATCGCGGCCTTGCGCGCCAAGGAATTCGACATGCCGCTGCAGTTCAACAACTTCCGCGATTGATGCGGGCGTTGCCAGGAACCCCTGTGGCGCAATGATGTCCATCGGGTCCATGGCCGCTGAAATGCCTGCGGCCAGTTTTACCGCGTACATGCCGTTCGGCATCAGGAGATGAACATGGATTTGAACGCTGAAGTCGATCAGCTGGTCCGCCAATCGCAGACCTGGATCCCCTTGATCATGGAATACGGCAGCCGCGTGCTGCTGGCACTGCTGACCCTGGCGGTCGGCTGGTGGATCGTCAACAAGGTCAGCGCCCGCCTGGGCAAACTGGTCGGCCTGCGTAACGCCGACCTGGCTCTGCAAGGCTTCATCAGCACCTTGGCCAACATCGTCTTGAAGGTACTGCTGCTGGTCAGCGTGGCCTCCATGATCGGCATCGAGACCACCTCGTTCGTCGCCGCCATCGGTGCCGCCGGCCTGGCCATCGGCCTGGCCCTGCAGGGCAGCCTGGCCAACTTCGCGGGTGGTGTGCTGATCCTGATGTTCCGCCCGTTCCGCATTGGCGACTGGATCGAGGCGCAGGGCGTCAGCGGTACCGTCGACAGCATTCAGATCTTCCACACCGTGCTGCGTACCGGTGACAACAAGACAGTGATCATGCCCAACGGCAGCCTGTCCAACGGCATCATCACCAACACCAACCGCCAGCCGACCCGCAAGGTGGTGTTCGACGTAGGTGTGGATTACGAGGCCGACCTGCAGAAGGCGCGCAACGTGCTGCTGGAGCTGGCGCAGGACCCGCGCGTGCTGCCCGACCCGGCGCCGCAGGCCGTGGTGGCAACCCTGGGTGACAGCTCGATCACCGTGTCGCTGCGCCTGTGGACCAAGACCAGCGATTACTGGGACGTGATGTTCATGCTCAATGAACAGGCGCGTGACCGCCTGAAGGCCGAGGGTATCGACATTCCGTTCCCGCAGCGGGTGATTCGCGTGGTGCAGGAAACCGCAGCGCAGTAATTGCTGCGAGGAATCCGGGGCCGCTTTCGCGGCCCTTTTTTTTTTGCCCTTTTACACTTGTTCACAGCCAAATTCCGCCATTTCTGGCATATACCCTGACCGCACCTGCCTCTAGCTGAACGCCATCATGAAACCACTGCTGTACATCACCCCCCTCAGAGCCCTGCTGTTCGGCCTGACCCTGGCCCTGTTCGAGCTGCTGACCTACCTGGCCAGCGACGCGGTCATGCCAGCCATGCCGGTGGTGGTCGACCACCTGAACGCCAGCCCGGAGTACATCCCCCACGCCCTCAACCTGTACCTGCTGGGGGGCGTGGTACTGCAGTGGCTGATCGGCCCGCTGGCCGACCGCTATGGCCGCCGCCCGTTGCTGCTGGTCGGCTGCGCTTTCTTCGGTGCGGCCTGCCTGGCCACTTATTGGGTGCAGGACATCGGCCTGTTCAACCTGCTGCGCCTGCTGCAGGGCATCGGCCTGGGCTTCGTGGTGACGGTCAGCTACCCGGCCCTGAACGAAGCATTCAGCGAAGCCGATGCGGTACGCATGATGGCCCTGTTGGCAAACATCGCCTTGCTGTCGCCGCTGTTGGGTCCATTGGTGGGCACATTGATGTTGCAATGGCTGGACTGGCGCTGGCTGTTCGTGGCGTTTGCCGTGGGTGCCGTGCTGGTGTGGGGCCTATTGTACCGCCTGATGCCCGAGACCCTGGGGGTGGAGCGTCGCGACGGCTCGCGCTTGCCGTTCACGCCGATTCACCTGCTGCCGTTGCTTGCTGGTTATGGCCAGTTGCTGGCGAACCGCCGCTTTGTCGCCGGCAGCGCTGCATTGGGCCTGGTGGGCCTGCCGCTGATCGGCTGGATCGGCCTGTCGCCTGTGCTGCTCATCCACGACGAGGGGTTGAGCACCCTGGAATACGCGTTGTGGCAGTTGCCCGTGTTTGGCGGGCTGATCCTTGGCAACCTGATCATCAACCGCATCGCCGACCGCTACCCATTGCCAGCCCTGGTGCGCGGTGCCCTGTGGCCTTACCTGGCCGGCCTGTGCCTGATGGTGCTGGCGACCTGGTACTGGCCCACGGTGACCAGCGTGGTGGCGGGGATGTCACTGTATGCGCTTGGCCTGGGTGTCGCCAACGCAGTGCTGTACCGCATGACGCTGTTCTCCAGCGATCAGAGCAAGGGCTTGGTCTCGGCGATGCTGGGGATGATCACCATTGCCTTGCTGGGGCTGGGCGGCGCGGTGATGGCGATGATCGGGGCAGGGGCGAGCCTGCTGCACTTCGCGCTGGCCGCAGGGGTGGCGGGGGCGTTGGCGCTCTGGCCGTTGTGGTTTGTAGTGGGTGGCCGGCCTGACGAAGGGGCTGTCGCGCAGTAATCTTCAGTGCTTGCCCCGCGAAGAGGCCAGAGCAGACAGCGGAAATCTCTCAGGGCCGCTCGGCCGCTGAGTTCTCAACCGGTGCCTGCTTGCCTCGGCCCACTTCCTGCCGCCATTGCAAGGCGATCAGGATCAGCGTCGGCACGCCCAGCAGCGCGGTAATCAGGAAGAAGTCGTGATACCCGAACTTCTCCACCATCACCCCCGAATAGCCGCCGATCAGGCGCGGCAGCAACAGCATGATCGAGCTGAGCAGGGCATATTGCGTGGCCGAGAACTTGAGGTTGGTCAGGCTCGACAGATAGGCGACGAACGCTGAGGTGGCCAAGCCTGAACTGAAGTTGTCCAGCGAAATGGTCACCACCAGCATCTCCAGGTTCGGCCCCATATCGGCCAGCATCAGGAACAGGATGTTGGTGGCAGCCGAAGCTGCGCCGCCGATGAACAGGATCGGCAAGATGCCGAACCGCACGATCAGCAAGCCACCCGCGCCCGCGCCGACCAGGGTCATGATCAGGCCGAAGACCTTGCTGACGCTTGCGATCTGGTCCTTGGTGAAGCCCATGTCGATATAGAACACGTTGGCCATCACGCCCATCACGGTGTCCGACATGCGATAGGTGGCGATCAGCCCGAGCAACAGCAGCGCCTGCCAGCGGTAGCGGGTGATGAAGTCGTTTACTGGCGTCAGCACCGGTGCCAGGCCGCGGCGGCCCATGCTCGACAGGCATGCCCAGGTCAGCAGTGCGTATAGAATCAGCCGAAGGAAGGCACGGTCTTCCAGCAGCAGGTCGAGGGGCGTTGCATCGCCGAAGATGACACTGGCCCAATCGGTGTTGAACAGCTGGGTGAAGCTTGCCGGTACCGACACCAGCAGAATGATCAGCACGAACACCGAAGCCAACTGGTGAATCAGGCCGTAGCGCGCCGCCGACAACTGGGTGCGCAGGGGCACGGGGGGCTCGCGCATCACCAGGGTGGTGAACAGCGCAGGCAGCATCATCACGCCGAACAGCACGTAGGTGCCGGCCCAGGCCTTGTGCAGGTAGCTGAAGCCGGTAGAGCCGAACCATTCGGCAAAGAACAGCGCACCGGCGGTGGCCAGCAGGGCGGCGATCCGGTAACCGGCCATGTAGCTGGCGGCAAGGGCTGCCTGGCGCTGGTCGTCGGCGATTTCCAGGCGATAGGCATCGACGGCGATGTCCTGGGTGGCCGAGGCGAACGCCACCAGCACCGCCAGGGCAATCAGCCACGACAGGTGTTGCTGCGGGTCGCACAGGCTCATGCCGACCAGGCCGATCACCACCAGCGCTTGTGACAACAACAGCCACGAACGCCTGCGCCCAAGCCCGCCCAGCAGCGGCAGGCGCCATTGGTCGAGCAGCGGTGACCATACCCACTTGAAGGCATACGCCAGGCCGATCAGGCTCGCGTAGCCAATGGTTTCGCGCGCCACGCCAGCTTCGCGCAGCCACACCGAAAGGGTCGAGAACACCAGCATGTAGGGCAGACCGGCGGCAAAGCCGAGCAGCAAAAGCACCAGGGTTGACGGGCTGGCATAGGCAGCAAGCGCAGCGCGCCAGGTTTTACGGGGCATGGGCCAACATCTGCCTCAAGTTTGCGAAAACAAAACGCGCACTCTAACCGCTGTGCTCCATCGGGCGCCAGCCATGGCGCGTCATATCCACACGATTATTGGTTACATTAACGCCCTCCGCACGTAACCGTGCCCGTTGTTCATCGCCCGATGGCGTACCCAGCGCCAGGCTCAGACGCCCACCTGCGCCCAACACGCGATGCCATGGCAAGCGGGTATCGGCCGGAAGCTGGCCAAGGGTTCGCCCGACCCAGCGCGCTGCACGGCCAAGGCCGGCCAGCTCGGCAAGTTGACCATAGCTGACCACCTTGCCTTCAGGCACTTGGCCCAGCACCGAATACAGCGCCGTTCGTCGGGCTTGCGGGGCATCCAGCGTGTGCGGAAATTCCTCAGACATCGCGGCAGCCCTGGCCTGAAGTGAAACCGGACCAATGGTCACGGCAAATGAGAGTTGAACTCAACGGCATGATGGTCGGTCTGTCCTTGCTCTGGTCGTCGGTATCTGGATAATCCCCGGCTTTTTCGCCCAATCGAACCCATAGTCCGCTTATGCATTCTAGATCGTTGTTGTGCCTGTTGACCGCTTCCCTGTGCGCTGCTCCTGCGTTCGCCGACACCGTGTGGATGAAAAACGGTGACCGCTTGAGCGGCAAGATCCGCGTCTTCGACGGCGGCAAGCTGCTGCTGGAAACGCCTTATGGCGGCTCGATCTCCCTGGACTGGAAACAGGTTCAAACCCTCGAGAGCGACCAGGAACTGCTGGTCAAGCAGGATGCCTACAACGGCGAAAAGACCAAGTCGCTCAAGGCGGCCGAGGCGGGCAAGGTGACCCTGGCCAACGGCGAAGCGCCGAAGACCGTCGAGCTTGCCAGTATCCAGCAGATCATGAAGCCCAAGCCGGTGGTGGAAGACCTGGTCTGGAAGGGCAATGTCGATGCTGCCCTGGACTACAAGCGTGCCGAGAACGATACCGACGACTACGACATCGGCTTCAAGACCACCGCCCGTCATGGCCGTTGGCGGCACAATGCCGAAGGCGAGTACAACCGCGAAACCAAGGACGACGTCACCACCGCCAACAACTGGAGTGCCGAGTACGCACTCGACCGCTTCATTACCGAGAAGTGGTTCTGGCAGGGGCGGCTTGAATACAAGCGCGACCACGTCGAAGACCTGGCGCGCCAGCGTACGGTCGGTACTGGCCCGGGCTACCAGTTCTGGGACGACGAACTGGGCGCATTCTCGCTGGGTTCGCTGATCAACCGCACCGATTTCGAATACCAGGATGGCGGCAAGGACAACTTCTATTCGGCGGCGGTGAAGTGGGATTACACCCGTTACCTGATCGGCAAGAACGTCCAGCTGTTCACCAATGGCGAGTTCGCCAAACCGCTGGGTGGCGTGGCCGACTATTCGCTGGATGCCGAGGTAGGCCTGCGCTACAAGGTCACCGAATGGGCCTCGCTCAACCTCAAGGCAGAAAAGGACATCATCACCGGCACACGTGAAAGTGACCTGGACAAGACCCGTTACACCGCAGGCTTCGGTGTGACCTGGTAAATACCCGGGGGGCGTCAAGCAGCCCTGGTGGCACTGGCGGGTGATAATGATTATCTTGTCACCCATCCAGTCCGCCTGCAGGAGCCCCTTCAGTGAGTACCAATGCCATCCGCCCCGCCCGGGAACTGCTGCTCAAAGAGTACCGCGGCGTGCTCTCGACCCATTCCAAGTCCATGCCCGGCTTTCCCTTCGGGTCGGTGGTGCCGTATTGCCTGGATGCCGATGGCAACCCGCTGATCCTCATCAGCCGCATCGCCCAGCACACCCACAACCTGCAGAAAGACCCGAAGTGCTCGCTGCTGGTCGGCGAACGTGAAGCCGAGGATGTGCAAGCCGTTGGCCGCCTGACGGTGATGGCCGAGGCTCACAAGCTGGTCGACGAAGCCGCCATCGAGGCGGCTGCCGAGCGCTACTACCGCTACTTCGCCGATGCTGCCAATTACCACAAGGCGCACGATTTCGACTTCTGGGTACTGCAACCGGTACGCCACCGTTACATCGGCGGCTTCGGTGCAATTCACTGGCTCGACCAGGTAACCCGGGCCAACCCGTTCGCGGGCAAGGCCGAGGCCAGCATGATCGAACACATGAACAGCGACCACGCCAACGCCATCGCCCATTACGTCGAGTTGAGCGACCTGCCGCGCAGCGCACCTGCGCAGATGGTCGGCATCGACAGCGAAGGCATGCACCTGCGTATTGGCCAAAGCGTTCACTGGTTACCGTTCCCGTCTATTTGCAACACGCCGACACAAGTTCGCGAGGCCCTGGTATTGCTGGCGCGCGCCGACCAATGGCCGGCTGCGACGGAAGTCGAAGCTTGAAAAACCGAGCATACGCATCCATGTGATGGTCGTAAGGGAAGATTGTCTTCCGTCGAGGAATCCTTGATGCGTGCTTTTCTACTGCTGTTTTTGCTGTTTCCTGTGCTGGAGCTGTTCGTTTTCGTCAAGGTCAGCGCAGCCATCGGTTTCTTTCCGGCGCTGCTGTTGATCATCGCCGGGTCCGCACTGGGTGTGCTGGTGATGCGTGTGGCCGGCCTGGCCACCGCCCTGCGTGCCCGTGAGAGCCTGCAGCGTGGCGAACTGCCCGCCGAGGACATGTTTCAGGGCATGATGCTGGCAGTCGGCGGCGGCCTGTTGTTGTTGCCGGGCTTCATCAGCGACGTGCTGGGCCTGCTGTGCCTGCTGCCGTTCACCCGCCACCTTGCCGCGCGCAAGATGCGTCAGCGTGCCGAGGCCCAGGCCATGCGCCAGCGGGCGTTTCAGGACGACCCCTTCCAGGCACAGCCGCGCGACAGCGGCCACCGGCCGAATGTCATCGAAGGCGAATACGAGCGCCGCGACAAGTAACCACCCCAGGGGCCGCTTTGCGGCCCCAACCTTTTCATGCCACTGAAAAATTTTCTGCAGCAAGCCTTGTAATTGATTATGTCGGCCTCATGTATGTGGTCACCGCAAGGTTTCTGGCGGCAACGCCAGACAAAACACAGGTGGCTCGCCCGTCGCGGGCCACCCCCGGCAACGCCGGACCGCATCAACCCGCCGGTGTCGACACCGGCCGATGAAAACCACAATTTGGGAGAGATCGACAATGAAGCTTCGTCCTCTGCATGACCGCGTAGTCATCCGTCGCAGCGAAGAAGAATCGAAAACCGCTGGCGGTATCGTCCTGCCGGGTTCGGCCGCTGAAAAACCAAACCGTGGCGAAGTTGTCGCCGTCGGCACCGGTCGCATCCTGGACAACGGCGAAGTTCGCGCGCTGGCCGTGAAAGTGGGTGACAAAGTGGTTTTCGGCCCGTACTCGGGCAGCAACACCGTGAAAGTTGATGGAGAAGACCTGCTGGTGATGGCCGAGAACGAGATTCTCGCTGTCGTCGAAGGCTGATTTACCCGACTTCCCGTTACTCCAAAGAATTCCAAGGATTAAACGATCATGGCTGCTAAAGACGTAAAATTCGGCGATTCCGCCCGCAAGAAAATGCTCGTTGGTGTCAACGTTCTGGCTGACGCGGTAAAAGCTACCCTGGGCCCGAAAGGCCGTAACGTTGTTCTGGCCAAGAGCTTCGGCGCGCCAACCATCACCAAAGACGGTGTTTCGGTTGCCAAGGAAATCGAGCTGAAAGACGCCTTCGAAAACATGGGCGCCCAGCTGGTCAAGGAAGTTGCTTCCAAGGCCAACGACGCTGCCGGTGACGGCACCACCACCGCGACCGTTCTGGCTCAGGCCATCGTCAACGAAGGCCTGAAAGCCGTCGCTGCCGGCATGAACCCGATGGACCTGAAGCGCGGCATCGACAAGGCCACCGCTGCTGTCGTCGCCGAACTGAAAAACCTGTCCAAGCCATGCGCCGACTCCAAGGCCATCGCCCAGGTAGGCACCATCTCCGCCAACTCTGACGACTCCATCGGCAGCATCATTGCCGAAGCCATGGAAAAAGTCGGCAAAGAAGGCGTGATCACCGTTGAAGAAGGCTCGGGCCTGGACAACGAACTGTCCGTCGTAGAAGGCATGCAGTTCGACCGCGGCTACCTGTCGCCGTACTTCGTCAACAAGCCAGACACCATGGTTGCCGAGCTGGAAGGCCCGCTGCTGCTGCTGGTCGACAAGAAAATCTCCAACATCCGCGAGCTGCTGCCAGTGCTGGAAGCCGTTGCCAAGGCCGGCCGCCCACTGCTGATCGTTGCTGAAGACGTCGAAGGCGAAGCGCTGGCTACCCTGGTAGTCAACAACATGCGCGGTATCGTCAAGGTTGCTGCGGTCAAGGCACCAGGCTTCGGCGACCGCCGCAAAGCCATGCTGCAGGACATCGCTGTCCTGACCGGCGGCCAGGTCATCTCCGAAGAAATCGGCCTGTCCCTGGAAACCGCTACCCTGGAGCACCTGGGTAACGCCAAGCGCGTCATCCTGTCCAAGGAAAACACCACCATCATCGACGGCGCTGGCGTTGAAGATGACATCCAGGCACGCGTCAAGCAGATCCGCGCCCAGATCGAAGACACCACTTCGGACTACGACCGTGAGAAGCTGCAAGAGCGTCTGGCCAAGCTGGCTGGCGGTGTTGCCGTGATCAAGGTCGGTGCAGGCACCGAAGTTGAAATGAAAGAGAAGAAAGCCCGCGTTGAAGACGCCCTGCACGCTACCCGTGCAGCCGTTGAAGAAGGCGTGGTGCCTGGCGGTGGTGTTGCCCTGGTGCGCGCTCTGAACGCAATCGTTGACCTCAAAGGCGACAACGAAGACCAGAACGTCGGTATCGCTCTGCTGCGTCGCGCTGTCGAAGCGCCGCTGCGTCAGATCACTGCCAACGCCGGCGACGAGCCAAGCGTTGTGGCCGACAAGGTCAAGCAGGGTTCGGGCAACTACGGCTACAACGCTGCTACCGGCGAATACGGCGACATGATCGAGATGGGTATCCTCGACCCAGCCAAGGTCACCCGGTCGGCACTGCAAGCTGCTGCTTCGATCGGCGGTCTGATGATCACCACCGAAGCCATGATTGCCGATGCACCGAGCGAAGCTCCAGCTGGCGGCGGTATGCCAGACATGGGCGGCATGGGTGGCATGGGCGGCATGATGTAAGCCAGCCTTACCCATAGCTTCAGGAAAAGCCCCGCCTAGTGCGGGGCTTTTTCGTTTGTCAGTGCTTTATCAGGCAATACCGCGCTCGGCAGCGGTTACCTCCGTCACCCGGCGTCGATACAGGATCAGGTAGTACGACCCCAACCCGATCAGCCAGCAAAACACCGCTGTCCAAATGTTATGCGACAGAAAGTGCGCCCCCTGCATCATCCTCCCCACCGACAACACCGACCCGGCCACCAAGGCCACCGCAAATGCCACCCGCGCCAGGCGCGGGCGCCGATCACGCAGCATGAAGAACAACCCGAACAGGCAGAAACCGGTGGCCGCATGCCCACCGGGCCAGCACAGCCCTGGCTTGTCGGTTGCGGGGCGCGGCTCCAGCAGCTTGCTGTAGGTTTCCTTGCCGCCAAACTGGCTCAGGCTCCACGGGCACTGCACTTGTGTGACCTTCTTCAACGGTGTGACGAAGGCCGTGGAAAGCCCCAGCGCCAGCACCAGGCAACCCAGTTCGCGGCGCCAGCCGAACAGGCGCTGCCAGAAGCAACTCGCGGCAAATGCCACCAGCGCCACCAGCCCCATCAGGATCACACCCTGCTTGACCCGATCATGCAGAATGTTCTCGAGCAGATAGCTGTGGCGGCCGATGAACGCGCCGGCGGTCTGATCGAAAAACAGGTTGGCCACGTCCATGTCGACCGAGGTCAGTTCGAGGAGGATCAAGGCCACTGCAGTTGCCAGCGGAATTCCCAGATACAACCAGTAATTGATCGGGCGGGGGCGAATGCGTTGTTGCATGACGGCTCCAAGGGGGCGGAAAAGACCGGGGATTGTCCTGCGGCCGCTATGCTGTGTGCGTGAAGGATCAGTGAAAAATCCGTCAACTTCGCTGAATTTGCCGTGGGGCTGGCACAGTCCGGGCGATGGCCTTAAGCTGCGCCTGCCGCGCACCACAGCGAAGCGCCGCTCAGGAGAACCCGATGCGCATTCTTTTGGTTGAAGACAACCGCGATATCCTTGCCAACCTTGCCGATTACCTGGGCATGAAGGGCTACACCGTCGACTGTGCCCAGGACGGTCTGTCCGGCTTGCACCTGGCCGCCACCGAGCACTACGACCTGATCGTGCTCGACATCATGCTGCCGGGCATCGATGGCTACACCCTGTGCAAGCGCCTGCGCGAGGATGCCCGCCGCGATACGCCGGTGATCATGCTGACCGCCCGCGACCAGCTGGACGACCGCCTGCAAGGCTTCCGCTCCGGCGCCGACGACTACCTGCTCAAACCGTTCGCCCTGTCGGAACTCGCGGCTCGCATCGAGGCCGTGTTGCGCCGCGCCCAAGGGGGTGGGCGGCGTACGTTGCAGGTCGCCGACCTGAGCTACGACCTCGACACCCTCGAAGTCACCCGCCAGGGCCGCCTGCTCAAGCTCAACCCGGTCGGGCTCAAGCTGCTCGCCGTGCTGATGCAGAAGAGCCCGCACGTGTTGCGCCGCGAGGTGCTTGAAGAGGCGCTGTGGGGCGACGACTGCCCCGACAGCGACAGCCTGCGCAGCCATGTGCACCAGCTGCGCCAGGTGATCGACAAACCGTTCGAAAAACCCTTGCTGCATACCGTCCATGGCGTCGGCTATCGCCTCGCCGAGGGCCGTGATGGAGTTTAAGCAAAGCCTGGCGCAGCGCATCATCATTGCGTTCGCGCTGATGAGCGCACTGGTTGCCGGGGCGTTCGCCTTCGGTATCGTCGCCACCGTGCACCTGGTCGAGGAGCGTTTGATCTCATCGGTGCTGGGCGGCGACCTGCAACGCCTGTTGCGCATGGACAGCGTCAGTGACTGGAGCCACCGCCCGCGCCCTGACCAGTTGTTCTACTTCAGTGGCGGGCGTGATGACTTCGAGCTGCCCAAAGACCTGCGCCACCTTGATAAAGGCTTCCACGAGGTATTCCGCGACCAGTTGTCCTACCACGCGATGGTGGAGATCGTGGACGGTCGCCGCTATGTGCTGCTGCAGGACCAGAGCGATTTCGAAGAGCGCGAGCGGGTGCTGTTCGCCGTTGTCGTGGTGGGCTTTGTGCTCAGCCTGGTGCTGGCGGTGTTCCTCGGCTGGCTGCTGGCGCGGCGGGTGATGGCGCCGGTGATCCGCCTGGCGCGGCAAGTACGCCACCGAGACCAGTTGCTTGGCCTGGCACCGCCCCTGGCACCGGATTATGCCGCCGATGAAGTCGGCCAGCTGGCCGTGGCGTTCGACGATACGCTCGGCCGCCTGCGCGATGCACTGACACGTGAGCGCCTGTTTACCAGCGATGTCAGCCACGAGTTGCGCACGCCGCTGATGGTGCTGGCCACCTCCTGCGAGCTGCTGATCGAGAACCCCAACCTGGATACCCGCTCACGCAGCCAGGTGGAGCGGATTGCCCGCGCCACCGAAGAAATGCGCGAGCTGGTCAAGACCTTCCTGATGCTTGCCCGTGCCCAGCGTGACCAAGGCGCCGTGGCATCCCAGGCGACACTGCGCGAAGTCGCCGATGACCTGATCGGCGTGTGGCGCGATACCATCGAGCAGAAGGGGCTGGCGCTGTACTTCGATGGCCGCGTCAGTGCCGGCCCGTTGTTGTACAACGCGACTTTCCTGCAATCGGTGATGGGCAACCTGCTGCGTAACGCTGCGCACTACACCGACAGTGGTTACATCCGGCTGAGCCTGGAGGCCAATGGTTTCAGCGTGGAAGACAGTGGTGTGGGCATCCCGGAAGAGCAGCGCGAAGCGATGTTCAAGCCCTTCGTGCGCGGCGACGAGCGGCGGGGTGAAGGCCTGGGCCTGGGCTTGTCGCTGGTGCAGCGGATCTGTGACGATCAAGGCTGGCGGGTGACACTCACATCCACCGCACCCCATGGTTGCCGATTCCAGGTGGATTTGAGCCAAGGCGCGGAGAAGACTGACCCGTCCCAGCTCTGCGAGTAATGCGCTGAAACATCTTGCTTTGGTGATAACACTTTTTTCACATTGGCATAACCTGTTTCCAACGCGGTGTTACCTAAGGTGAGCGCAATGGAGCCAGGAGATGCCCAATGCGTAGCCCGATCAAACTCGAATTTTCCGAGAAGTACGACCAGCAACATGCTCGCGAGTACTTCCTCAAGCACCAGGATGGGCTGGCGCGTCGCCTGTCCCACAAGCGTGACGAGCAATTGGCGCGTCGTGCTCTGGCGCTGGCCGGAGAACCGGGCTTGGTGCTCGATCTGCCCTGCGGTGCCGGGCGGTTCTGGCCGCTACTGGCAGAAAAACCCAACCGCGTGATCATTGGTGCCGACAATTCCGAGGCGATGATCGAGACAGCCTGTGCGGCACAACCGCCGGAAGTGGTGGCGCGGGTACGGCCCTTGCAAACATCTGCTTTCGCGATCGATCTACCGGATAACGCGGTGGACAGCATTTTTTGCATGCGGCTGTTCCACCATATTGGCGAGCCCGCTCATCGGAAAACAATTCTTTCCGAATTTCAAAGGGTTAGCCGTGACAGCGTAATCCTGTCATTGTGGGTGGATGGTAATTTCAAGGCATGGCGGCGGCAGAAACTCGAGCAGCGGCGCAGTGCCAAGGCCGAGCAGGGCAGCTACCAGAACCGTTTTGTGTTACCAGCAGAGACAGTTGAAGAAGAATTCAAGGCCGCCGGCTTCAGAATCCAGGAGCGCCTCGATTTCCTGCCGTTCTATGCCATGTGGCGGGTCTATGTATTGCGTAAGGGGTAGTGTTTGATGGCTGTAGCCCAGAGCGGGGAGTCACGCTTCGATTTTTACTGGCGGCAACAGGGCGAATGGGTTGAAGAACCTAACCAGCGGCGTGGTGGTGAGAGTGGTGTGCAACGGCTGAACGACGGCAACGGCAAGCTGCTTTATGCCAAGCGCCAGGTCGGCCATATCTACCGCAGCCTGCTGCACCCGTTCGGCAGGCCGACGGTACTGCGTGAGCTCGACGCGCTGAACAGCTTTGAACAATTGGGCGTACGTGTACCGCGTATCGTCTTTTGTGGTGCAGAGCGCGATGCCGAGCACAAATGGCGTGCGCTGCTGGTCAGCGAGGCGCTGGATGGCTTCGTCGAGCTTGATACCTGGCACGCCGAAGGTGCCCGCGAGCGCTACCCGCAGGTGGTGCACGAGCGCATGCTCAAGGACCTGGCCGACAACCTGGCGCGCATGCACCTGGGCCACTGGCAGCATGGCTGCCTGTACGGCAAGCACGTATTCATCAAGGTGATCGGCGAGGGTGAGCAGGCCCGGGTCGAAGTCGCGCTGCTCGATCTCGAGAAGTGCCGCCGCCGCATCAGCTGCCAGCGCGCGGCCGGCAATGACTTGCGCCAGTTGCGCCGCCATTCGTCGCTCAACGACGCAGAATGGCAGCAGCTGCTCTACTTTTACCAGATGGCGTTTGGCAGCGCTGTCAAAGGGTTAGGGCAATGAAACTAGAAATAGCTCGAGCTTTGTTTCTGGTAGCTGGGCTGGCGGTGACCACGGTGGCGGTAGCTGCCTGGGAAGAGCCGCGGCCGGTGGTGTTCAGCAAGGCTGAGCAGGCAGAGCAGTGCGCGTTGCCGAAGGAAGTCAAGCAACATCAGGTTCAGGCTCAGCCTGATCATGACCTGTTGCTGTTCCTGTTCGGCTTGCGACAGGGGCTTCGGCCGTTCGGCTGACCCGTTCGAGCAAACAAGGCCCCGCAGTTGCGGGGCCTTTGCTTTTCGGGTGTTGGAACATTCAGGTTCAACGGGTTGACTGTGGGAGCGTACACCCGCGAAGAGGCCGTCTCAGGCGACAACAGTCTCCTTGGCCACCGTCTTGTGCGCCAGCAGGGTATAAATGCAAGGCAACACAAACAGGGTGAACAATGTCCCGATCGACATCCCGGTCGCAATCACCGTGCCGATGTCGAACCGGCTCACGGCCCCGGCCCCGGTCGCCAAGATCAGCGGCACCATGCCAAACACCATCGCCGCAGTAGTCATGAGTACCGGCCGCAGGCGAATGGCCGCCGCTTCTTCGATGGCCTCGCGCACGCTCAAGCCCTTTTCCTCACGCAATTGATTGGCAAACTCGACGATCAGGATGCCGTGCTTGCTGATCAGGCCGATCAGTGTCACCAGCCCGACCTGGGTGTAGATATTCATGCTGGAGATGCCCAGGAACAGCGGCAGCAGCGCCCCGCAGATCGACAGTGGCACCGTCACCAGAATCACCAGTGGGTCGCGGAAACTTTCGAACTGCGCCGCCAGCACCAGGAAGATGATCGCCAGGGCCAGGCCAAAGGTCACCCACAGCGCGCTGCCCTCCTGAATGTACTGCCGCGCGGCACCGGCATAGTCGAACGAAAACCCGTCCGGCGCCTCCTCGGCGGCGATGTCCCGAACCGTCTGCAAGGCCTCGCCGATGCTGACCAGGGGGACGCCCTGGATAATCGCCGAGTTGAGCTGCTGAAACTGGTTGAGCTGGCGCGGGCGGGCGCGGTCGCTGAGGGTTATCAGGGTCGACAACGGCAGTAACTGACCCTGGTCGTTTTTCACGTAGTAATTGTTCAGCCAGCCGGCGTTGTCCCGGTAGGGCCGCTCGACCTGGGCGATCACCTTGTAGCTGCGGCCTTCCAGGGTAAACCGGTTGATCTCCGCTTCGCCCAGCAAAGTAGCCAAGGTGCCGCCAAGGGTGTCCATGGACACGCCCATCTGCGCCGCTTTGGCCCGGTCGATGTCGACCACCACCTCGGGCTTGTCGAACGCCAGGTCGATGTCGAGGAAGGCGAATTTGCCTGATGCCTGGGCGCGCTCCTTGACCCGCTGGGCGACCTCCAGCAGCGCCGGGTAATCGCCCGCAGTATTGATCACGAACTGGAACGGCAAGCCTTCGCCGGTGCCCGGTAATGACGGCAGGTTGAAGCCGAAAATCTGCAGGCCGCCGCTTTCTTCGAGCTTGGCCTGTACCTGGGGCAGCAATTCCATTTGCGTACGCTCGCGCTCGTTCCACGGTTTGAGCAGGAAGCCGCCTATGCCACTCTGCACCCCATTGAAGCCATTGATCTGGAACGATGAGTAGTACTCGGGGAAGGCCTTGAACAGCGGCGTGAACTGGTCGGTGTAGGCGTTCAGGTAATCGAGGTTGGCTGGCTGCGGCGAGCTGCTGATCATGAAGATCACCCCCTGGTCCTCGTTGGGCGCCAGCTCGTTCTGGGTGAACTTGAGCAGCACCGGGATCAGGCACAGGATGATCACTGCGAACACCAGCACCACCGGGCGGCTGTCCAGGGTGGTGCGCAGCAGGCGCTGGTAGCGGTTTTTCAGGCGCTCGAAGATCACGTCAAGGCGATGGGCCAGGCCGTGGGCATTCTGCTCCTGGCGCAGTAACAGTGCGCACATCATGGGCGACAAGGTCAGGGCAACGATGCCTGAGATGATCACCGCACCCGCCAGGGTCAAGGCAAACTCCTTGAACAGGGCACCCGTAAGCCCGGTCAGAAAGCCGATCGGCGCATAGACGGCAGCCAGGGTGATGGTCATCGACACCACCGGCATGGCGATTTCCCGTGCACCTTCCAGCGCTGCGTCGAACGGCGTCTTGCCTTCTTCCATGTGCCGATGGATGTTTTCCACCACGACGATGGCGTCGTCCACCACCAGGCCGATGGCCAACACCATCGCCAGCAGGGTCAGCAGGTTCAGCGAGTAGCCCATCATCTGCATGAAGAACAGCACACCGATCATCGACAGCGGGATGGTCACCACCGGGATCAGCACCGAGCGCAGCGCGCCGAGGAACAGGAACACCACCACGATGACGATCAGCACCGCTTCGCCGAGGGTCTTGATCACTTCGTCGATGGAGGCCTGGATGAACAGCGTGGCGTCATAGGCGATCGAGACCTTGAGCGCGGCAGGCAGCTGGCTTTCCAGCTCCGGCATGATCCGCCGGACCTCCTTGATCACGTCCAGCGGGTTGGCCGCCGGGGTGGCTTTGATGCCGATGTACACGGAGGGGATGCCGTCGAACGAACTGACCGTGTCGTAGTTTTCCGCACCCATTTCGACCCGCGCCACATCACCCAGCAGCACCCGGCTGTCGCCTGCAGTCTTGACCGGCAATGCGGCGAAGGCCTCGGCCGATTTCAGCTCGGTGTTGGCATTGATGCTGGTGACCACGTACTCGCCCTTGACCTCACCGGCGGCAGCCAGGAAGTTGTAGCGGCGCACTGCGTTGGTCACATCGGTGGCAGCCAGGCCGAAGCCGGCCAGCTTGACCGGGTCGATCCAGATGCGCATGGCAAATACCTGGTTGCCGAGGATCTCTGCCTCGGCCATGCCTGGCAAGGTCGCAAGCTTCGGCTGGATCACCCGGGACAGGTAGTCGGTGATCTGCGGGTTGCTCATGTCCTTGCTGTAGAAGCTGACGTACATCAGTGCTGAAGCGTCCGCCGCTTCCTTGCTCAGCACCGGGTCTTCGGAGTCCTGCGGCAGCTGGTTGCGCACTTCATTGGCCTTGGCCAGCAGCTCGGTGAACAGGCGGTCGCTGTCGGCGCCAATGCGCGCGTAGATGGAGATGATCGAGAAGTTCTGCCGGCTCACCGAGGTCATGTAGTCGATGCCTTCGGCGCTCGCCAGGCTTTGCTGCAGTGGCTGGGTGATATAGCCCTGGATGGTCTCGGCGTTGGCCCCGGGGTAGGCGGTGGTCACCGTGATCAGGGCGTTTTCCATCTGCGGGTACTGGCGGATCTGCAGCTTGCTCCAGGCCTGGAAGCCCAGCAGCAGGATCAGCAGGCTGACCACGCTGGCCAGTACCGGGCGGCGGATGAACGGGTCGGTGAACGCCATGCCTGCCTCCGGGTCAGTCTGCGCGCGGGGCGCCTGGTTCGGGTTTCAGGGCGGTGTCCTGGCCGATGCGGATGGCGGCGCCCGGGGTCAGCTTGAGCTGCCCGGCGGTGACCACCTGCTCGCCAGCTTTGAGCCCCTTGCTGACCACCACCACGCCATCGCGGCGTTCGCCGGTCTGCACGCTGCGCTGTTCGGCGCTGAGCTGCGGTTGGCCCTTGTCATCCTGCTCGGGGTTGCCGTCCTTGTCTTTCCTGGGCGTGGCCACATACACCGAGTTGCCATACAGCGTGTAGGTGATGGCGCTTTCTGGCACCACCACTTGCGGCTGCGGGTTGGGCAGCAGCACCAACAGGTTGGCGAACATGCCCGGCAGCAGCTTGCCATCCGGGTTGCCCAGGGTGGCGCGCACCAGCAGGTTGCGTGTGCTCTCGTCGACCTTGGGGTTGATCGCGCTGAGGCTGGCAGGGAAGCTCTGGCCAGGGTAGGCAGCCACTTGTACCAGCACCTGTTGGCCCAGGCTCAGCTGCGGCAGCGCCTGCTCGGGCACATTGAAGTCGACGTAGAGGCTGGACAGGTCCTGCAGGGTGGCAATCACGGTGCCGGGGGCCAGGTAGTCGCCCACATCCACCTGGCGGATGCCGATGGTGCCGCTGAACGGCGCGCTGATGCTCTTCTTGGTCTTCGACGCCTTGAGTTGGTCGACCACCGCCTGATTGCGCCGGTACTGGGCGGTAAGGCGGTCGTACTCGCCACGGGAAATGGCCGAGTCGCCTACCAGTTGGCTGCCACGGCCAAAGTCGACCTTGGCCAGCCCCAGGTCGGCCTGGGCAGTGCCAAGCAGGGCGGTTTCCTGGTCGTCGTTTAGCTGCAGCAGCAGTTGCCCGGCCTTGACCTTCTGGCCGGAGTCGAAGTGCAGCGATTTGACCGTGCCTTCGACCTCAAGGCTGAGTTCGACGCCCTGCAGTGCCTTGAGGCTGCCTACAGCCGGCAGGCGTTGCTGCCACTGGCGCTCTTCGGCCAAGGCTGCGGCCACGGTGACGGGTGGCTTGGGAGCGGTGAACAGCTGGATCTGCTGATAGACCGAGAAGGCCTTGTAGCCCCCCAGGGCCAACACGATCAGCAGAACCACGGCCAACATGATGAGCATGCGCCGGCGCAGCATAGGTCCGGTTCCTTGGAAGCGTGATTGTTATTGGTCTTGGCACGACAACGGGCGATCCTGCCCACGTGCGGATGGGGGAAGTATTGACTGTTTTTGGCGGGTTGGGGAGATGTATCGACTGGGCGGGCCCTATCGCCGGCAAGCCGGCTCCCACAGGTACAGCGCATGCCTTCAGGCCGGTGGTGTACCTGTAGGAGCC